>CAXUHL010000156.1:0-1664 GCA_964250745.1 uncultured Acidobacteriaceae bacterium | reverse complement strand
TTCGACACGCCGAACAACTTCAAGCTGACGGGCTCCTACACGCTGCCGGCGCCGCCGCAGAAGCTGCTCAAGGTAGTCGCGGGCGGCTGGCAGACGACGACCTTGTTCGTGGCGCAGTCGGGTACTCCATTCACGGTCGAGAATTATGCGCAGTTCAGCCCGGCGACTATCGTCAACGGCCAGTACACCAACGTACAGGCCGGCGACTACAACGCCGACGGGTACGCGCAGGACTACCCGAACGTCGCCCGGAACGTTCAGCGTAAGTACTCGCATGGGCAGGTGACGCAGGCCGGGGGTGGAGTCTTCGCCAACCAAATGAACGCCTTTACCGCGCCGCTGCCGGGCACGGAGGGCAACGAGGGTCGCAACACGTTCCGCAACCCCGGGCTGTTCGAGTGGGACGCGAGCGTGCTGAAGAACAATAAGCTGCCGTGGTTCGGGGCGGAGAGCGCGAACCTGCAGCTCAGGGTCGACGGCTTCAACGTGATCAACCACACGAACTTTAACGCGATCGACAACAATCTGGCCTCGGGGACGTTCGGGCAGGCGACCTCGAGCCTGCAGCCCCGGATCATCCAGCTGGGGGCGCGGTTCGAGTTCTGACGTTGATTTTCCTTCTTCTCGCAATACTGCAGGCGGTGGCGCAGGGACCTCCCGAACAGGCGCTGCGGGAGGCCTCCGCGAAGCTCCGGGCAGACCCGATGGACGCGCGGGCTTCGCTCGCGAAGAGCCTGGCGCTGGCCGGGCTGCACCGGCCGGGGGAGAGCCTCGCGAGCTTTGATCGGACGCTCGAGCTGACGCACGACGCGGTACCGGTTTTGGAAGCGGCGGCGGAGGTGGCGTACGAGGCCCGGGACAAGCGGGCGGGGCGTTATCTGGGCCTGCTCCTGGACCGCGAGCCGTCGAACCCGGTGGCTCATGCGATGGCGGGGGTGCTGGCGTACGAGAGACGGGACTGCCCGGCGGCGAACGCGCACTTCGCCGAAGCCGGGGCGGCGCTGCGAGGGAACCTGCCCGCCGAGGTGGAGCATGGTGAGTGCCTGCTTGCCGTTGGGGACAGCGGAAGCGGGACGGCGCTGTTCGAGCGGCTCGCGGCGGAGCACCCGGGCGATGGGGCGCTCGAGTATGACCGGGCTGCCGCCTATGTACAGGCGGGGCGGGCGGCGGAGGCAATTCCATTGCTGGAAGCGATGAGGAAAACCGGCGACACACTGAACCTGCTGGGCGCGGCACAGAATGTAGCCGGACAGCTTGAGGCGGCCGTTGCGACGTATCGTTTGGCGGCTGAGGAGAACCCGCGCGACGAACGCAATTACATCGACCTGGCCGCGTTGAGCGTGGAGCACCAGTCGCCGGAGGCCGCGCTGGCCGTGCTGAACGCGGGGCTCGCGCAGCTCCCGGGCTCGGCGGCGCTGTTGACCCTGCGGGGGGCGGTGCGTGCGCAGATGGGGCAGACGGACGGGGCGACCGGGGATTTTGAAGCAGCGGAACGGGTGGAGCCCTCGAAGTTGTACGGGGCGGTGGGGCTGGGGGTGCTGCTGCGCGACGGGAGCCGTCTGCCGGAGGCGGAGCGGCTGCTGCGGGCGCGCGTGCGGGCGCATCCCGGTGACGCGACGCTCAACTATCTGCTCGCGGACGTGCTGGTGCGCGAAGGGGCCGCG
>CAXUHL010000155.1:0-7395 GCA_964250745.1 uncultured Acidobacteriaceae bacterium | reverse complement strand
CTGCGCGCGGGGGTAGTCGCCCGCGCGGGTGTACGCGTCGCCCAGACGGTCGTAGACGCGTCCGTCGAGCGGATTGCGGGCGCGCTCGGCCTCGAACTCCCTGGCCGCCTCGGGCAGGTGGTTGCCCGCGAGCGCGAGCTCGCCCAGCAGCTCGTGCGCCAGCGGCAGACGCGGGTCCAGCGCGAGCGCCTTCTCGGCAAAGGCTTGGGCAGGCCCGGCCAGCTCGCGCCGAAACAGCAAACGCCCGGCCAGCAGGTACGCCTCGGCGGAGTCGGGCTGGAACCCGTACTGGCGCGCCCAGGTGCGGCGCGCGTCGTCCCAGCGTTGCGCGGCTACGTAGCACAGCGCGAGCGCGTAGACAGGATCGGCGGCACCCGTATGCGCCGCGCCCGCGCTTTCGAGCAGCGGAATGGCCTCCGCCGGACGCCCCAGCCGGTACAGCGCCACCCCGCGCAGTTCGGCGGCCTCGGGGCTTGCCGGGCGCGCGGCGAGCGCGAGAGCGGCGGCCTCGGCGGCGGCCTGCATTTCGCCTTCCGCGTAGAACGCCTTGGCCCGCAGCGTTTGCACCTCGGCCCGGTCGGCGGGGCTCCCAAGAAGCCGGTCCAGCTCCGGAAGGGCGCTCGCGGCGCGGCCCGTGTCGATCCGCCGGCGCAGCCCATCGAGCCGGGCCGTGTCCGGCGGCGTGGGCGCGTCCGGCTGTTGCAGCAGCAATAGGGCGAGAAGAAACATGGGTCCTGAAAAGTGTAAAGGGGAGAGGCCGAAGCCTCTCCCCCGTGTGTGGGATCACGCGCGGTTTAGAACTGCATCCGCACGGAAAGCTGCAGCTGCCGCGGGCTGGTAGAGCCACCCGGCAGAGGCCCGCCCGTAATCGAGCCGGTGTTCTCGATCGAGGAGCCCGCCTCGGTCGTGGGCCCGCCCGGGACGCCGAAGTTGATGTGATTGAAGCCGTTGTACGCGTCGATGCGGAACTGCGCGAACAGGCTTTCGCGGATGGGGAAGTTCTTCGACAGCGACAGGTCGCCGTTGAAGTAGTTGGGCCCGAAGACCGAATTGCGTCCCGAGTTGCCGATGGTGTCGAGCGGGGCCGCCGTGAACTGCCCACCGAGCTTTTGCGCCTGGTAGTAGGTCACGCCGGTAGGCCCGCCGGGGTAGCCCGAGGCGTGGAACGGCAGCGACCGGACCGGACCGTTGACGTAGCAGGGCGCGCTGCCCGGGATGCTTTGCGGGCACTCGTTGTAGCTGAGCGTGAACGGCAAACCGCTTTGCCAGGTGATGATCGGCGTAAACTGCCAACCGCCAACCACCTGGTTCACGATTCCGCTCGCATTGTGAAGGAAGAACTTATTGCGGCCGAACGGAAGCTCCGCGAGCCCGTACAGGATAAAGGACTGCTCGCGGGTATAGCCGTCCCGCCCATAGGTGGCGCGCTTGTCCCAGGTTCTAAAGCCCGACGCGTAGTTGTAGGAGTGCTGCCAGGCATAGTTCGCGTTGACCGAGTAGCCCTTGGCGAACTGCTTGGCCACGGAGATTTGCAGCGCGTTGTAATGGGTGTCCTGGTTGTCGCCGTAGTAGGTCACGTCGTTGGACCAGCCGCACCGTCCGCGCGTCACCGCAGCAGGGGTGGCATAAGCCGGGTCGGAGCAGGCCGCGAGGCTGCCTCCGTAGTAGCGACGCAGAAACGTCGTGTTGCCCGTGGCTCCGGTCGGCGAAATAGAGTTGGGGAACGCCGGGTCGTAATGCAGAGCTTGCCCCGTGATGCTGTACTCGGCGGGCAAAAAGATCGCCGCCTCGTTCGGGTTGGTGCTGTTGCCGTCGCCGCCGCTCAGGGTATGGCTTCCCTTGTTGCCGACGTATGCAAAGGTGACGGACAACGTGGGTGAAACCGCCTGCTGGATGCTCAGGTTCCAGGCATCGATGGTCGGCAGCCTGACCGTGGTCGGCCGTGAACGTGCGTTGACGGTATAGCCGGGGCTGGGCAGCAGGCCGTTCGCGGGGACAGCCTGCGGCTGGGAAGCCGGCGGACCGCTCGCCAATGTGAATGCGCTGCCGGTTTGGCCCGTTGTGGAGTTGAGCTGCTGGCTGGCGAGCACCGGCAGATTTTGCGTCGCGACGTGCCCGAACACGGAGCCGAACACCCCGATATCGAAGGAGCGGCCATACCCTGCGCGAACCACCGTCTTTTCCGATGCCTGGTAAGTCACGCCGAGCCGCGGGCTGAACGGAAAGCTCGACTTGTTGAAGTTCATGTTGCTGCCGTTGACGCCGACCCCGGCCACACGAATGTAGCCGGTTGCCAGGTCGAGAACGCCGCCCTGGGCCGGGGCGTTGATGGCTTCAGGGAAGTAGATCTCGTAGCGCAGCCCATAGTTCACGGTCAGCTTTTGCGAGGCGCGCCAGGTGTCCTGGGCGTAGAAGAAGGTCCGCTTCTGGAACTCTTTGGCGTTGGTGGAAGTGCTGACGAAGCGGTTGAAGTTGGACACATTGCCCAGGGCGAACGAGGCGAAGCTCAACCCGCCCTGATTGTTGAGGGGCTGCTTCGTCGTCGGATCGACAAGGACCGTTATGTTCGGGTTGGACGTCGGCCCGGTGTAGAACTGCAGAATGCCCGTGCGGTCGTTGTCGCTGGGCACGCGCAAGTTACGCGCGTAGCGCAGGTCGGCCCCGAACTTCAGCTCATGGTTGCCGAGCGAGCGGGTCCAGTTGTTCACGATCTGGTACTGGTCCTCCCGCTCGGTCAGGGGGCAGTTGCAGCGGTCGACGTTGAGGCCGCCACCGTACTGCGGTCCTTGACCCGCGCCCGGAATCGACGTCGAGTTCCCTGAGTTGCCGACCTCAGACAACTGGAACGAAGGCGCGCCGCCCGTGAAAAAGGTACCCAGGTTCATGCCCGGGATACCCAGCTGGTTGGCCAACTGCACGTTCTGGTCGTACTTCTGCGTGCCGATGTTGTACCGGTAGTAGCCCGCGCGGATGTCCGTGACGAGCTTGGCGTTGATCGCGTAGTCGATTCCGGCGGCGGCTGAATCATTCGCGCCCTGCGACGTGCCGCCGTAGCCGCCCAGGCCGAAGCCCGCCCCGCCCGCCGCGCCGAAGATCGTCGGCCCGTTCAGGATGTCGGTGAACCGGCTGAAGCGCTCGAAGGCGTGGATGTTTTCCTTGACTTGGTAGTCGACGCGCTCGTCCCACTGGTCGCTGTTAAGAGAGCCGATGCCGCTGGCAGCGTAGTTGTTTCTGAGCCCCGCATAAGTGGAATCGGTAAAGGTGTTCGGCTTATACGGCTGCAGCAGGCGCATTAACGCCTGCGCTTGCGGCGCGACACGGGCTAGAGGTATGACGTTGTTGACAAATGCCGTGCTGCCGTTCGCCGGGTCGTAAATCTGCCGGCCGTTGTTGTTGGCCTGCAGCGCGGCGGAGTTGTACTCGGAAAAATCGCAGCCCGGCACGCCGTTGGCGCCCGTGCCGACGGTCTGGCCCAAACAGCTCGAGATTGCGTTTGCCGTAGGCACGGTCTGCAGGTTGGTGGTGCCTACCTTTTGCCGCAAGCCCTGGTAGTCGACGAAAAAGAACGCCTTATCCCGCTTGATAGGCCCGCCCAGTGAGCCGCCGAACTGCGAGCGCAGCGCCTTGGGGAAAGGGGAGTTGACCAGCTGCGAGGGCCCCTGCGTGAACGGGTCGCGCGCCAGCTGCGCCGCCGACTCCCGGTACCAGAACCCCGAGCCGTGCAGCGCATTCGCGCCCGACTTGGTCTGGTCCGTCACCACCGCCGAGACCGCCTTGCCGAACTCCGCGTCGAAGTTCTGCGTCGCGATCTTCTGCTGGGTCAGCGAGTCCGGGTTGGGGTTAATGACGATAATTCCCAGGATCGGGTCCTGGTTGTCCGTGCCGTCCAGCTCGAATGCCGTGCCGGCAAACGCCTGACCGTCGATCTGCACCTGGAGCGAACCCTGCGGGTTTTCGCTTGCCGCATGGGAAAAGCCGAGCTGCTGCGCGCCTGGGAGAAGCAGCTGGAGACCCGTGACGTTGCGTCCGGGAATGGGCAGATCCTGGATTTCCTTGGCCGACAGGCTCGTTGAAACGTCAGCGTTGTCGGTCTTGAGCTGCGGGATCGAGTCCGACTTGACCTCGACCACCTGCGCCTCCGAGCCGATGATCAGATTGGCATCCACCTTGGCCGAGGTATCGACCACGACCGTGATGCCCTTGGTCTCGAAAGTCTGGAAGCCCGGCGCCTCGATTTTCACGTTGTAGGGGTCGGGGATCAGGTGGCCGACCGTGTATTCGCCGCTCGCGTTCGACTTTTCGGTCACCGCGATGCCCTTGGCCGCGTCGGTGATGGTGATGGTCGCGTTCGGCACCACCGCGCCCGAAGCGTCCTGGACCGTGCCGTAGATGGAGCCGAAGACGGCTTGGGCATGTACCTGGCTCGCGCCCGAGCACAGGATGCCGGCCATCCCCAATCGTGTGATGTTGCGTAAGACGCTCATCGGTCTTGCCTCCAAAACCTTGCTGTACAACCTGACCTGCGGCTCTTTCAGAGTGACGCCCGCGCCGGGCCATCCTTTCGAGCCTTGCCTGGCCTGCGTTCCGCAAGCTAGTGCGTGCAAACCTACGCACGCGCACCTACCGCTGTCAACGAAGTTTTTGCGCGGGTCTAACTGCCCCAAAGCGAGCTATGAAACGCCGGAGCGTAGCCGCCGAGTTATCCCGATTTTCACAGATTTCAGGAGTCGGACGGCTTACATAATCGCGCACCCTGCCCAAGCCTGGCCGCGGAATGCTATGCTCCCTCCGAACCGGTTCGGAGGAAAGAAATGGCGCGGATCGACGGCAGGTTGAAACTAGGGGCGGCACTGTTGCTGCTCGGGTCCGCGAGCGGGCCGGCCTTCTCGCAAACGCGGGCGCACGCGCCCGGCGCGTGGTGGAAGCACGCCCTTATTTATCAGGTGTACCCGCGCTCCTTCCAGGACTCCAACGGCGACGGCCTTGGCGACCTGAACGGCATCGCGAGCCGGCTCGACTACGTGCAGCAGATGGGCTACGACGCGGTCTGGTTGACGCCGATGTTCCCCTCGCCGCAGGTGGATTTCGGCTACGACGTGTCAGATTTCGAGGCGGTCGACCCGCAATACGGCACCATGGCGGACTTCGACAAGCTGCTCGCCGAAGCGAAGCGGCGCAACATCCGCCTTTGCCTCGACTTTGTAGTCAATCACACTTCCGACAAACATAAGTGGTTCATCGAGTCGGCCAGCTCGCGCACCGATCCGAAACGCGACTGGTATATCTGGCGAGACCCGAAAGGCTTTACCCCGGACGGCAAACCTATCCCGCCGACCAATTGGCTGTCCGAGTTCGGCGGCTCGGCCTGGAAGTACGACGCGCGGACTAAGCAGTTCTACTATCACCGCTTCTACGCCGAGCAGCCGGACCTGAACTGGCGCAATCCGGCGGTGGAGAAGGCCATGTTCGACGTGGTGCGGTTCTGGCTCGACAAGGGTGTGGCCGGCTTCCGCCTGGACGCGGTGCCAACCACCTTTGAGAACCCCGCTCTGCCGGACGCGAAGGATCTGCCCGGGAAAACCAAGCTGGGCGACCGAAACCAGGAACACACCGAGTACGACAACCTGCCGGAGGTTCACGGGCTGATGCGGCGCATGCGCGCCGTGGTGGACAGCTACCCCAAGACCGGCTACCCCGGGGAGCGCGTGCTGATCGGCGAAACCTACCTGAAAAGCGCCGAGGACCTGAACCGCTGGTACGGTGGCGCGAAACACAACGAGCTGCAGCTGCCCATGGACCTGCAGGTGGGCTTCCAGCCGAAGCTCGACGCCGCGACGCTGCGGCAGCTGATCGGCGACGCGGAAACCAAGCTCGACGGCAACCAGCCGCTGTTCGTGTTCGACAACCACGACAACCCCCGCAGCTGGGATCGCCTGGGCGACGGCGCGCACGACCCCGAGATCGCCCGCGTGCTCGCGGCGGCGCTGCTGACCAGCAAGGCCACCGCCCTGATGTACTACGGCGAGGAGCTGGGCATGTACACCGCGACGCCCAAGCGGAAAGAGGATGTGCGGGACCCCGTGGGCCGCACCGGCTGGCCGCTCGAGAAAGGTCGCGACGGCGAGCGAACCCCCATGCAGTGGACCCCCGGCGCGCAGGCCGGTTTTTCTACCAACCCGAAGACCTGGCTGCCTGTCGAGAGTAACTACAAAACCAACAACGTCGAGACCGAGGCGGCAGGCAAAACCTCGCTGCTGAACTGGCACAAGCAGCTCATCGCGATGCGGCGAACGGACCCGGCCCTGCACGATGGGACCATGACGATGCTCGACACGGCAAACCCTTCGGTGCTGTCCTGGGTGCGCAAGGCCCCGAACGGCAAGGCCGTGGTGGTCGCGATGAATTGCACGGCAACGCCGCAAACCGTTTCGCTCGCGGCAGCAGGCAAGGGAACCGTGAAAACCGTCCTGACCGACGCGCCCGCGCTCCAGACGCACGCCGCGCTGACGGAGATCGCGCTGCCTGCATACGCGACCTGGATCGCTCGGCTTGACTAGGCGGGAGGTCGTCGGCGCGGGGCTGGCGTTTGTCGCTTGTGCCGCAGGCGCGCAAGTGCCACCGAAACCGGCCCTGGGTGCGTTGGGGCGGGATGCGGCCGCCGCCCTGATGCCGCCGGCGGTGTTTTTCGCGGGGCAGTCCGCGCCGGTGCAGGGGCGCAACACCGGCGGCGCGCGCATGCCGGGCGGGGTGCTGGTCGCGGGCCTGGTCGACACCGCCGGCTACAGCTCCGGCGTGCAGCAGCGCTACCAGGCATACCTGCTGCTGGACACGCCGGTGCGGTTCGGCGCGCACACGCTCGGGCCCGGCGCGTACGGCTGCGGCGTGGTCGAGGGGGCCTTTCTGGTGATGGACCTGAGCGCGAAGGTTTTGTGGCAGGTGCCCGCGCCGCGCGACGTAACGCTCGCCCGGCCCACGCCCTTGCAGGTGGCCGCCGACCCAGTGCCGGGCGCATTTCGCTTGTATTTCGGGCGTTTCTATGCCGTGTTTGCTCCCGAGGGGAGCGGCGCGGGACAGTAGGGTATGCGGCTTTTCCCAATCGTGCTGGCAGTGGCCGGCTTCGCGCAGCAAGCGCCGCCGCCCGCCGAGGCCGGGGCGCTCTATCGGCAGGGCTATGCCGCGTTCCAGGCGGGCGACCTCCCGCAAGCCCGCGCGGCGTTTGAGCGCCTCGTCCGGCTTACCCCGCGGGTCGCGGCCGCCCATACTGCGTTGGGCGCGGTGCTGCTGGCCCAGGGCGAGGCCGTTGGGGCTGTGCCGGAGCTGCGCCGGGCTCGCGAGCTCGACCCGAACGATACCCTGGCCGCGAGCACCCTGGGCCGGGCCGAGGAGCAGCAGCAC
>CAXUHL010000154.1:0-7399 GCA_964250745.1 uncultured Acidobacteriaceae bacterium | reverse complement strand
TGCTGCTGTTGCTTTTGCTGAATCTCCAGCAACGGCGAAGCCTGCGGAGGTGGGGCCTGGGCCTTCTCGACCATCACCGACCAGTCCTCGGGGATGGGAAGTTCGCGGTCGAGCGCGGGGGGCTCGTCGAAGGCGTCGACCTTGACCGCGACGTAGAGCTCGGTCTCCGTCCGGCCGCGGTAGAGGCCGTGCGTCGGCGGAACGTCGGCGTAGTCGCGTCCGAGCGCGGTGCGGATGTGGCGCTCGTGGGCCAGGGCGTCGTTGGTCGGGTCGAAGCCGACCCAGCCGAGGTGGGGCAAAAACGCCTCCACCCAGGCGTGGGTGGCGTCGGGCAGGGAGCGGTCGTGGCCGTTGCTCAGGTCCGACGGGCGCTGGTACAGGTAGCCCGAGACGTATCGGCAGGGGATGCGCAGCGTGCGGACCAGCGCGATCATGGTGTGGGCGAAATCCTGGCAGACGCCTTCGCGCGAGGCGATCGCTTCGTCGATCGGCGAGTCGACGCGCGTGGACCGCGGCTTGTAGCTGAAGTAGTCGTACAGCCGCCCGTTAAGCTCGCGGACGAGCATGAGGGGGTCGTCGCGGCGGCGCACGTCCAAATCCTGGGCAAGGCGCAGGAGCGCGGGCGTGGGCGCGGCGAACTCGCTCGGCAGCAGCATCTCCCAGTAGTCGCCTTCGGCGACGAGGGCGTCGAGCTCCTCCCAGGCGGACGGGGCGAGGAAGTGCGGAACGAAGGAGAGAGCCTGCTGCTCGATGAGCGACTCGGCGACGATGACGAGTTGGGCGTGCTCGCCGGGGATGTTGAAGTGCTGGACGTTGTTGCCGAGGTGGTCACGGTAGGAAAACACGCGGCAGCGTGGGGAGACGGAGAGCTGGAAGGAGAGGCAGCGCTGGTTCGAGTCGGACCGCGGGTGCATGCGCGTTTCCATCACGGACTCGCTGACCGGGGTGGCGTACATGAATTTGGTGAGGTGGCGGACGGAGTAGAACTTCATCGGTACTCGTTCCAGACCTTTTCCAGATCAAGGCGGAAGCCCTCAACGCAGCCGGAGCCATCGATGAAAGTGCCGGAAACCACCTCCGGCTCGACCGCACCTGGACGGTAGACCCAAACCCTTTCCTTTTCGGGTTCAAGAAGCCAACCAAGCTCGACGCCGTTCTCCATCCAACGCTTCATCTTCTTCTTCGATTTCGCGAGCGTGTCGGTTTCCGAAATGAGCTCCATTATGAATTCGGGGCAGAGGTGAGGAATGCGCTTGCGCACTTTTCTTGAGAGCTTGCCAAGTGTTTCAGCTTTCACATAGGACGCATCCGGACTCAGCATTGAGCCGTCCGGGAGGTGATAGCCGGTGTTCGAATCGTACGCCTTGCCCTCGGTAGAGGTGTTCGCCCACGTGCGCAGCTGAGTGATGATTTCAGCGTTGCCGCCGCCGGTGTCCATCCCCGTCGGGCTCACGACTTCTATTACCCCTTCCCGCGTACGCTCTATGCGGTAGACCTCATTGGTTCCGCAAAAGGCTTCAAACTCCGCATCGTTCAACGGAGGGTAAAAGCGCAAGCTGCGAACCGCCGCAGGGACATCGGGAATTTCGATGACGGCCTTCATGAGCATCTCCTCGGACCAGAGTACGGCAACTCGTCACATCGCCAAAGCCGTTTGGACGGAGTAGTGGATGTAGTCGCGGTAGAGCAGCGTATGGATGCGGCGGCACTCGGCGAGGATCATCCGCAGGTACTCGCCGACGCCCGCCTGGAGCACGTCGGCGATCTCGACGAAGCGCAGCGCGGCCTCGAGGCGGCCGGCCACGCGGACCAGCTCCCGAGGGGCCAGGCGGCCGGACTCCCCCTCGAGCGCGGCGAGGGCCTCGCGCAGGCGGTCGACCGAGTAGCGGACCGCGTGGGGGAAGTCCTTGTTCAGCAGCAGGAACTCGAGGATCTGCGACTCGGTGAGGTCGGCGGTGTAGACGTTGCAGTAGGCCTCGAACGCCGTACACGAGCGCAGGAGGCCGACCCACTCCAGGAACTGGTGAGATCCGGCCGGGCCCTGGCCATGTTCATGATCGTGCGCCAGCTCGTAGACCGAGAGCAGGGAAGCGATCGAAGAGGCGCGCTCGACCGAGCGGCCGATCTGGATGAACAGCCAGCCCTCACCGTGGCTCATTGTCGTGTCGGTAACGCCCTGGAACTGGTGCAGCCCATCGAGCACGGAGGCCAGGAACTCCTCGGGCGGGGTGTTCACGTCGGGGGGCGGGGCGTCGTTAACCAGATGGTACAGGCGGTTGAGCTGGAACCACTGCTCGGAGGAGATCTCCTCGCGGACCTGGCGGGCGTTTTCGCGGGCCTCGGCGATCGAGGAGCGGACCGAAGCGGCGTTTTTGCCGTCGTGGGTGAGGGTACGCAGCAGGGCGTGGGTGTCGCCCTGCCAGTCCTTCACTGGGTTCCCAAGGGCCAGGAGCAGGCGGTGCCGGCGTGCGTCATCGCTGGTGGTGGAGCGGTCGAGCATCATGGAGAAGTTCACATCGAGCAGGCGGACGGTATGCTCGGCGCGCTCCAGGTAGCGGCTCATCCAGTAGAGGCTGTCGGCGACGCGGCTCAGCATGGTGGGGATAGCGTACAGGGAGAAGGGAGAAGGGAGAAGCGATTGGATTAAAACGTAGGATTGTCCGCGGAGCGAAGCTTCTTGCGCAGCCCGGTCAACATCCAGCCAATTTCCTCCGAAGACGTGGAGGCATCTCGGACTTGTTCCGAGAACCCGAACTTGAGGTTGCCGGCGATGATGAGTTGTGTTTGTACTTCCAGGTTCGAACCGCGCGCGACGGAAAGAAAGTAGCAGTAATCTCGTTTAGTACCGCGCCCGTAGCCTTCGGCTATGTTGCTTGGAATGCAAACGGCTGCGCGGCGCAGCTGGTTCGTCAAACCGAACCGCTCGTCTCGCGGGAAAGATTCTGTACATCGATAGACAAGCGTTGTCAAAGTGATCGCTTTTTGCCAAACCAGCAAATCCTTGAAGCTTCTTACCGCCACTTGACCCTCCTCTCCAGCATTGCCTCGACCCTTCTTTCTCCCGCCTTTACTCTTCTGCCTTCTGCCTCCTCCCTTCTCCCTCGCCCTCCTCCAGCACCCACGTATCCTTGCTCCCCCCGCCCTGGGACGAGTTGACCACCAGCGAGCCCTTGGGCAGGGCGACGCGGGTCAGGCCGCCGGGGACGACCGTGACCTTGTCGCCGTAGAGGATGTAGGGGCGCAGGTCCACGTGGCGCGGCTCGATGCTCGACCCGGCTTGGTCGGCGTGCATCAGGCAGGGGGCGCACGAGAACTGGAGCGTGCGCTGGGCGATGTAGTTGCGCGGGTCGGCCTCGATGCGGCGGGCGAACTCTTCGCGCTCGGCGGCGGTGGACTGCGGGCCGATGAGCATGCCGTAGCCGCCCGACTCGCCGACCGCCTTGACGACGAGCTTGTCGAGGTTGGCCAGGGTGTGCTGCCGCTGCGCGGGGTCGGTCATCAGGTAGGTTTCGACATTCGGCAGGATAGGGTCCTCGCCCGTGTAGTACTTCACGATCGCGGGCACGTACGCATAGAGAGCTTTGTCGTCGGCCAGGCCGGTGCCGATGGCGTTGGCCAGGGTCACGTTGCCGGCCCTGTACGCGTTGAACAGCCCCGCGACGCCCAGGATGGACTCGCCCCGGTACGCCAGAGGGTCGATGAAGTCGTCGTCGACCCGGCGGTAGATCACATCGACCCGGCGCAACCCGGCCGTGGTGCGCATATAGACGACGTTGTTGTGGGTCAGAAGATCGCGGCCTTCCACCAACTCGACACCCATCTGACGGGCCAGGTAGGTGTGCTCGAAGTACGCGGAGTTGTACACGCCGGGGGTGAGCAGGACGATGGTCGGCTCCGCCCGGCCCTCGGGCGCGAGCGAGCGCAGACCGGCGAGCAGGACCTGCGGGTAATGCTCGATAGGGCGCACGCCGTACTCGCGGAAGATGATGGGGAAGGTGCGCTTCATCACCCGCCGCGACGAGAGCATGTACGAGACCCCGGAGGGGACGCGCAGGTTGTCCTCGAGCACCGCAAAGGAGCCGTCGTTGAGCCGCAGAAGGTCTGTCCCGGTGACGGCGATGTACACGTTGCGTGGAACCTGGAGGCCGCGCATTTCGCGCCGGAAGTGGCGGCAGGAGTAGACGATCTCGCGCGGGACCGCGCCGGACTTGAGGATTTTGCCCTCGCCGTACACGTCGCCCAGGAACTGGTTGAGCGCGGTGATGCGCTGGATGAGGCCGCGCTCGATGGTGCGCCACTCCGCCCCGGTGACGATGCGCGGCAGCATGTCGTAGGGGAAGATGCGCTCGGTGCCCTCCTTGCGGCCGTAGACCGTGAAGGTGATGCCCTGGGTGAAAAAGCTCATGTCGGCGGAGTGCTTGCGGCGCAGCAGCTCCTCGACTGGCAGCGAACGGTAGGTGTCCAGCAGAAGCTTGTACTGCGGGCGGATCTCGCCCTCCGGCGTGAACATCTCGTCGTACGCGCCGTCGAGGAAGTAGTCGCGGAGGAACGGGTCGGCGAAGCGTTGGGCGGCTGCCGTCATCGAGCCTCGTCGAGCCAGTCGGAAACGACGGAAAAGTGCTGGAGGTTGGCCACGCCGAAGGAGGTGGTCAGCGCGACGTCCGCAGCGTCGCGGCCCACGGCCATCAGCACGCGGCCCAGGCGGGGCCGGTTGTGGCGGGCATCGCAGGTCCACCAGCGGCCGCCCAGGTACACCTCGAACCACGCGCTGAAGTCCATGGGCGAAGGCGCGGGCGGCACGCCGAAGTCGCCCAGGTAGCCGGTGGCGTAGCGGGCCGGGATGTTGAGCGCGCGGCAGAAGGTAATGGCCAGGTGCTGGAAGTCCCGGCACACCCCGGCACGCTCGGTAAACACGTCCACCGCGGTCTTGGACGGGCGCGCGAAGTGGTAGCCGAACTGCACGATGCGGTTGACGTAGAGCAGGACCGCCTCCACCCTGGGCCAGCCCCGGGGCAGGTACCCGAACAGGTCCAGCGCGAGCGCGCCCAAACGGTCCACCTCGCAGTAGCGGCTGCTCAGCAGGTACTGTAGAGCCTCGTCCGGGAGCTCCTCGACCGGGTGCTCCGGGGCATGGGTGCCGGCTTCGTCGGGCAGGTCGGAGGCGGTGGTTTCAAGCGTGCTTTGGAGGCGCAGCACCCCCGCCGGGGCGTGGATGCGCGAGCAGCGGTTGCCGAACGCGTCGGTGTACTCGCGGATGGCGAGCGCGGGCTCGGTGACGAGCTCGTCCGGGGTCCGCAGCGCGGGCGCGACCGAAGGGTGAACGTGCAGGAGCGCGACCATCGCGACGGGCGCGGGCAGCTCGAAGCGAATGTCGTAGCCGAGGCGGAGATGCACGGGTTCGGAGTCCTCCTCGCTCGAAAATCTTGGGCGAGCGGCAATGTGCTAAGACTTTAACAGGGAGCGACGGAAGCGCAAGCGATGACGTATTGCCTCGGGATCAAGACGCACGAGGGGCTGGTGATGGCCTCAGACTCGCGGACCAACGCCGGGTACGACCAGGTGAACGTGTGCCGCAAGCTGTACACCTTCGTGACGCCGGGCGAGCGGGCGTTCGTGATCCTGACCTCGGGCAGCCTATCCATCACGCAGTCGGTGCTTGCGCTGCTGGGCGAGGAGTTTCGCCGCGGTGAGGGCCTGGCGTCGGCGGGGAACATGTACGAGGCGGCGAGGGCCGTCGGCGCGTGCGTGCGGCGCGTCTCCGACATGGACCGCGAGGCGCTCGCCAAGGACGACTTCTCCTTCAACATCCACCTGCTGCTCGGCGGTGAAGTCGCGGGCGGCGAGCCGGAGCTCTACCTGATCTACCCGCAGGGCAACCCGATCTGCGCGACCGAGGACTCGCCTTACCTCCAGATCGGCGAGGTCAAGTACGGCCGTCCGATCCTGGACCGGGGCATTGACGCGCGCACCACCTCGCTCGACGCCGCGTCGAAGTATGCACTCTTAAGCATGGACGCGACCATGCGGTCCAACGTGACCGTGGGCCCGCCGGTGGAGCTGCTGCAGTACCGGCGCGGCGAGCTGAACTTCTCGAGCTACCGGCGCTTCCTCTCGGCCGACGCGGAGCTGGACCTGATCCACTCGCGTTGGGAACAAGCCCTGCGCCGGGTGGTGGAAGACCTGCCCAACATCCAGTTCCGCGGCGCGAACGGCGGCGGCTCTACTTAGAGAAAACCGCGCCCATCAGCCTGGATTCGGTCGCGTCGATCCGGCTCAGGGCCGCAGCCATGGCGGGCCGGTCCTCGAGCGAGGTGGCAAGCATCGCTGCCTTCATGCGGAAGGCGCTCTCGCGCAGAAGGATCTCCGCGTCCTTGAGCTTCTTGGCGTCGTGCGCGACCGCGGCGTCCAGAGCCTCGGCGTACGCGATCACGGAGCTCAGCGCGTGATTGCCGGTCTTGGTGTCGCCCGCGGCCAGGCTGGTGCCGGCGATCTCGGTCGAGCCGCGGACCAGCTGCGCGTACAGGTAGGCCTGCTCTTTCTGGCCGGCGTGCTCGGCCTTGTCGGCGAGCGCTTGAAGCGCCGCGGAGTCGAGCGGACGGTAATCGGCGGCGTACCCGGGGGCCGCGAGGGCGAACGAGAGAAACAGTACGGAGATCGTGATGGAGGTCGTGCGCATCGGAGCACCTCCTGCGTGCGTCCGTTGGGGAGTTCGCGGCGTTCGTCTAGTGGGGAAGGGCCGCCAGGCGATGGCGTGCCTGCCACGCCTCGTCCGGAAACCCGTTGCCCGCCGCCGACAGAAACTGCCGGTAGCGCTCGGCCGCTTGCTTTGTTTGGTGCAGAGTATCGTATGCGGTGGCCGATAGGAAATAGGTGGATGCCGTTTCGGGCATTACTTTGGAACGCATGTTGAGTGCCTGAAGTACCAGCTCGGGCTGGTGCGTTTGAGAAGCCGCGAACGCGAGGCTGCCCCAGGCATTGCCGTTGGACGGATCGCGGTCGGCGGCCTCTCGCAAGACTGGAATGGCCGCCGCGAACTGCCCGGCCCGGACCAGCGCGTCGCCTTGGCCGGCCAGCAGCGCCGGGTCGTGCGGGGCGGCTTTAAGCGCCTCCGCGTAGAGCGGGGCAGCCTTCTCCCGCGCGCCCGTTTGGGTGTACAGGTCCGCCAGGGCGGCGGCGATGCGCGGGTCCTCCGGTTTGGCGGCATGCAGGTTTTCAAGGACCGCCTCGGCATCCCTGGGCTTGTTCTCCGCGCTGAGGACCTGTGCGAGCTGCGCGTTCAAGGCCGGGTCATTGGGGCTTTCGATAAGAGCCTTGCGCAACACCGGCTCGGCCTCGGACCAGCGTTTTTGCGCGATGAGCAGGTGGGCCAAACCGGCGCTCGCCTCGGCCTGCTCGGGGC
>CAXUHL010000153.1:0-7487 GCA_964250745.1 uncultured Acidobacteriaceae bacterium | reverse complement strand
GCCCAGAAGGATGTGCTGGCAGTTGTCGATCACCTCGCCCGAACCGGGGTGCAGGTACGACGAGGCGCGCCCGCCCACATACGGCCTGCGCTCGAAGACGGTGACGCGGTAGCCGGCCTCGGTGAGCGCGCACGCCGCGGCCAGCCCCGCGACGCCCGCGCCGACCACGGCCACGCTCGTCGTGCGCGCTTCCGGCATCGGAAGCACCAGCCTGGGCTGACGTTTCCTCGGCCCATGCGCCCGGGCTGCGAAGGTCCGGGCCAGCCCGCGCAGCAGCAGGAGCAGCTTTTCCCGCGCGGGTACGCTCGCCCGCCGCGTAAACACGTCACACCCCGCCCGGCGAATGCGCCCCAGCAAACGGTGGTAGATCGTCATCAGCACCCACAGCGCGGGCCGGCTGTCCTCGGCCACCAGGGGCAGCAGCGCCGCTCCCGAGCGGTAGAACGATTCCGCGCGCGCCGTTTGTGCGGTGAGCAGGGCGCGGGTGTTCACGCTGGGTGCTTGCCCGGCCCGTGCCTCGGCGGCAAGGGTCGCCGGGGTCAGCCCGTGGGCGGCCAGCTCGTCCTCCGGCAGGTACACGCGGCCGCGCGCGGCGTCTTCACGAACGTCGCGCAGAATGTTAGTCAGCTGGAACGCCAGCCCAAGCTCCTCGGCCAGCGCCTCGGCCTCGGTCGAGCTGTACTCGAAGATCCGTATGCAGACCAGCCCCACCACCGAAGCCACCAGGTAGCAGTAGCGGCGCAGGGCCGGGAAATCCGCGAAGGTCGCATGGGCTTCCGGTTCGAGATCCATCGCGGTGCCTTCGACCAACTGGTCGAGCAGCGCGAGCGGGATGCGGAAGCGCAGGCGGGCGTCGTTGAGCGCCAGGAAGACAGGGTCGGTGACGGTCCCCCGCTCCGCAGCCTCGTGCCACTCCGCCAGCCAGGACGCCATGCGCGCCTTACGCTCGGGGATGGGGAGCGTTTCGTCGTCGGCCAGATCATCGGCCTGCCGCATAAAGGCGTACACCGCGCAGATGGCGTCGCGCTTGCGCGCCGGCAGCGCCAGAAAGGCGTAGTAGAAGTTCTTCGCCTCGCGCCGGGCGATCCGGCGGCAGGCGCGGTAGGCTTCGGCGACGGTCATGGGCGCAGCGCTCCCGCATACTTGCCCGCGACCGCTCGCAGAAGCAGCCCTGCCTTGCGCGGCTTGCTGAGCGAAGGCCGCGCGCGCAGCACGTCATAGTCTTGGCGCTCGATCGCCCCCAGAACAGCCAGGCCCCCACGCGAGAACAGGTCGAGATCGACGGCCAGCTCGCGATCCACCATCCGAATCAGCGGGAGGCCGGCCTTGAACAGCACGCGCGCGTAGCCGACCTCGTAGCGCAGCAGCGCGCGTACGGCCTCGTTCGCGACCGGCTCGGCCAGCATCGATTCGGTCACCTTGAAGCGCGCCATGTCGGCCGCGGGCAGGTACACCCGGCCTTTCGCGAGGTCGACCCGCACATCCTGCCAGAAGTTCGCCAGCTGCAGCGCCGTGCAGGTCTGGTCCGACAGCCGGAACCGCTCCTCGTCCGCATACCCGGCGAGCAGCAGTACGATGCGCCCGACCGGATTGGCCGAGTAGCGGCAGTACGCGAGCAGGTCTTCGATCGAGGCGAACCGCGTCCGCGTCTGGTCCTGGCGGAAGGCGACCAGCAAGTCCGCAAAGGGATCGATCGGTATACGGGTGCTCTCGACGGTCGCGCGCAGGGCGACGAATACCGGGTGCGTCGCCTCACCCTGCCAGCAAAGCCGCAGCTGATGCTCCCACCAGTCCAGCAGGACCATCGCTTGTGCCGGATCGGCGACCTCGTCGCCCAGGTCGTCCGAAACACGGCAGTATGCATAGACGGCATGGAAGTGCGGGCGCAAACGGGCAGGCAGAAAGGCGCTCGCGACGTGGAAGTTTTCATAATGCGACTCCGTCAAGCGCCGGCACCAGGCAAGCGCTTCGGCGAGCGTGGGCGCGGTCGGGGGCGGGCGATACTCCGCCGGCAGCCCATCCCAGGCGTTTGCCGCAAGTTGTGTCGTGGTTGTCGCCATGCCTCTTATGGAAGGATAACCGTCTTGACCGCGCGCTGCCCGCTCCCGTTTTCACCGCGCGCCATCGCTCTGTAGAGCGCAGGCACCTCGGCCAGCGCCGCGCGCCCGGTCAGGAAGCGGTCCGGCTGGAAACGCCCCCCTGCCAGCAGCGCGAAGGCCCGCCGCACGGTGCGCGGCGTGTGGTGGAACGAGGCCCGCAGCGTCAAGCTGGAGTAGTGAAGCAGGTTGGTGTCGAGCGCCACGCTGGTACCCGCGGGCGGCCCGCCGAAGAAGTTGACGGCGCCGCCCTTGCGCGCCATCCCCACCGCCCACGCCCAGGTTTGCGGGGTGGCGACCGCTTCAATCGCGACGTCCACCCCTCGTGCGTTCTCCGTGAGCGCCCGCACCGCGTCGACCGGGCTCCCCTCGCCTAACAGGACCGCTTCCGCCGCGCCCAGCGCCCGTGCGGTCTCGGCCTGGTCGGCATGCTTGACCACCGCGACCACCCGGCAGCCCGCCAGAGCCGCGGCGTGGATGAACAAGAGCCCGATCGGCCCCGCGCCGATGACCGCGACCGTGTCGCCCAGACGGGCCCCGGTCTCCTCCAGGCCCAGCAGCACGCAGGCCAGCGGCTCGGTCAGCGCCGCGTGCTCCAGAGGCATCCCGTCCGGCACCCGCAGGGTGTTCTTGGCGGCGATCCGCGCGGGAACCGACAGGTACTCCGCGTACGCGCCATTGTTGAACAGCAAATCGTCGCACAGGTTTTCCTGCGCCGCCCGGCAAAAGAAGCACTGCCCGCATGGGGCGGAGTTGAGCGCGACCGCCCGCTCGCCGGCCCGGAACCCGGCCGCGTCCCGCTCGACCAACCCCGCCACCTCGTGCCCGAACGGGGCAGGCAGCTGCAGCATGCGGGCGTGATAGCCGCGCCGAAACACCTTCAAGTCCGTCCCGCAGGTCAGCGCCGCGCCCACGCGCAGCAGCAGTTCGTCCGGACCGGGCTCGGGGATGGGCCGCTCTTCCAGGCGCAGGTCTTCCCTGCCGTACAGCACCGCGGCCTGCATGGTTTTCAAGCAGGCCCCGGCGTGAACATGATCTTCATGGAATCCGCGACAGGGTGCGAGGCGAGCTCGATCGCCTCCCGCGCATCCGCCAGGCCGAAACGGTGCGACACCAGCCCCGTCAGGTCGAAGCCGTTCCGGTAGCCTTCGAAGACCAGCCGCGCTCCCTCGTCCTGAATGTCGACCGAAGCCGAGTAGGACCCGAGCAGCGCTTTCTCATCCATGCACACCGCCGCCGGGTCGATCGGGGCCTCACCATGCTGGGTTTGGGCGAACAGCATCACCCGCCCGCCGGGGCGCGCCGCATCCATGGCCAGGCGAATCAGCGGGTCACCCGCGACCGCCAGCAGCACCGCATCCGCCCCCCGGCCCTCGCTCGCCGCCTTCACCCGCGCGACCACGTCTTCGCTCCTCGCGTCGATGGGGTTACGCAGCCCGAACCGCGCGGCCACGGCGTGGCGTTCAGGATACAGGTCTGAGGTAAGCACGGCTGCCCCGGTCCGCGCGGCCAGTGCCGCCAGAATGACCCCGATCGGACCCTGCCCAATCACCAGCACGGTCTCGTCCGGCTGGAGCGCCAGCCCCTGCACCGCCTTGAGGCAGGTGTTCACCGGCTCCACGAACGCGGCCTGCTCAAACGGCACGCCGTCCGGGATGCGCACCAGCCCGCGCGCGACGATCCAGTCCATGACCCGGACGTACTCGGCGAAGCCGCCGCCTGCGGGCTCGAACCCCGCCGTGACCCCCACGCGCTTGTACACGGCGCACTGCGCATAGGTCTTCTTGCGGCAGTAGTAGCACCGGCCGCAGGGAATGTGGTGGAACACCATCGCCCGGTCGCCGGCGCGCCAGCCGGTCACGCCCTCGCCCACCGCCGCGATCGTTCCGGCGGTCTCATGCCCAAAGACACGCGGGGCCGCGTGCGAGCCGGTGTGGATTTTCTTCAAATCCGTCCCGCAGATGCCGCACGCCGCCACGCGCAGCAACACCTCGCCGGGGCCGATCGCGGGAACGGGAAGCGCTTCCACGCGCACGTCGTCGATGCCCCGGTACACGGCCGCTTGCATGGTTTGGGGCATTGAAAGCGCAGTTGCCATGAGCCCTAGAGTACCAAGCGGGCCCAGCGCAGCTCGCGCGGCAGCGCTTCCGCGAGGGCCTCCGCCGCAGCCCGGGAGTTGCGCCCCAGCGCCGCCAAAGGTTCCCACGTGCCCGGCCGCACCAGCACATGCGCAAGAAACGGCAGCATCCGCAACTGCCCGTTCGGGCCGATGAAGCCGTTGAAGTCGGGCAGGTCGTCGTCCACGTTGTCCGACACCGCCCGAACACACAGGAACCCGAGCCCGTGCGCCCGCGCCAGGCGGCCCACGGCGGCGGCTTCCATGTCGCACAGCACGGCCCCGTACCGGGCGGCGATGGCGGATTTTTCCGCCCGCCTTGCGACATGGCCCAGCGTCGCCAGGGTCACCCCCGCGCCGTGCGCGGCAGTCGCGAACCGCTCGCCCGTGCGCGCGTCGACCACCTCCCCCACCTGGTACACGCCGGGGGCTTCCACCGCGTCCGTCAGCGCCCCGGCCCAGCCGTAGGAGACCAGCGCCGTGATGCCGGGGGAGGCCGCGCGCAAAGCCTGGAACGCCCGCGCCGCCGCGAACGCCCCCATGCCCTCGGCCGCGGCCAGGCAGCGCGTGCCGTTCACCCGCCCGATGTGGACGTGGTCGGTCCGGGGCCACTCGCGGACCAACGGCTTGAGCTCGCCGGGCAGCGCGGCGATGATGCCGAGTTCACTCACAGCGGCGGCGCGTACCCGTTTGCGCGAAACCAGTCGATCGCCTCCCGAAGCGCGTTGTACACAGGCACGATGCGGAAGCCGAGCTCCCGCTCCGCCTTCGCCGACGATGCGAACATGACCTTCTCGCTCAGCCGCACCGCTTCCACCGTCGCGCGCGGCTCCCGGCCCCGGATGCGCCCGGTCACCAGCTCATCGAAGAACGCGAACGCCGTCGCCACCGCGCGCGGCACCTTGTGCTTCGGTGAAGGCAGCCCGGTGATCGCGGACATCTTGTCCAGGATCTGCTTGAGCGTCAGGTTTTCCCCGCCCAGGATGTAGCGCTCGCCGGGCCGCCCTTTTGTCAGAGCCGCGACATGCGCCCGCGCAACCTCGCGGACATCGACCAGGTTGAGCCCCGTGTCCAAATACGCCGGAAAGTTGCGGTTGAGAAAGTCCACGACGATGCGCCCCGTCGGCGTCGGCTTCACGTCGTGGGAGCCGATGGGCGTCGTCGGGTTCAGCACGATGACCGTCTGCCCGGACCGGCCCGCCGCGAGCGCCACCTCCTCGGCTATCCACTTGGACCGCTTGTAGTGCCCCACCATGTCGGCGAGCGACACGGGCGTCGTCTCGTCCACGATGGAGCCGTCGGCCCGGAAACCCATGGTCGCGACGCTCGAGGTGTATACGACACGGCGCACGCCCTCTTCGCGGGCCACCTGAAGCAGCCCGCGCGTGCCCTCGACGTTGCTGCGGTACATGGCGGCCGGATCGCGCACCCACAGGCGGTAGTCGGCGGCGACGTGGACCGCGGCATCGCACCCGCGCAGGCCCGCGCGCAGCGACTCGGGCTCGCGCAGGTCGCCTTTGACCCGCTCGGCCGCGAGTCCTTCGAGGTTGCGCAGGTCGCTGGTGGGCCGGGTCAGCACCCGCAGCGTCGCGCCCTCGGCCGCGAGCGCCCGCGCCACGTGCGCCCCCACAAACCCCGTCGCCCCTGTCACGAAAACTCTCATTTTGTCCTCGCTGATTGTACCGGGGCGCATCCGATGGGCAGGGAGAACACACACATGGATTCGTTCGCGCTGCTGGCCCAGATGGAAGCCAAACCGGGCAAGGAACAGGAAGTGGAAGCTTTTCTGAAATCGGCGCTGCCGCTCGCGCAGGCCGAGGCGGGGACCACCGTCTGGTACGCGCTCCGGATCGGGCCGTCGACCTTCGGGATCTTCGATACGTTCGCCGCGGAAGCCGGCCGGGAAGCGCACCTCAATGGGGAGATCGCGAAAGCGCTGATGGGTAAGGCCGATGAGCTCCTGGCCGCGCCGCCGGTGATCGCAAAGGTCGAGATCCTGGCAGCGAAGGTGTGAGGAGGCAGGCCGGGGTCAGTCCAGCTTCTCCGGCTCGATCGCTATCCCGGTCTCCCCGGCCGCCTTCTTCTCGGTGTACTTCTTCACCCAGGCTTCAAAGCTCTTGCCCGCCGCAGTGTCGCGGCCGGAAAACCGCAGCGCCGCGATCTCGCTGTACGCGATCGACAGCTTGGTCCGTTCCTTCGCAGGGATGACGCGCACCGCCGAGTTCTGAAGCGTGGCCCCGACCCGCCGGTCGAACACGTATCCCTCGACCACGCGCCCGTCAGTGAGCGTCAGGGTCACGTCGCCCCGGTAGTCGAAGGCCTTCTCAAACGCCGCCCGGCGCTCCTCATCCGTCGCGAGCGCGGGAACCCAACCTTGAAGCTCCTCGCGCTCGCGTCCGGCGGCGAGTTCCTGCTCTTCTGCTTTTTCGTAGGCAGGCACTAGACCGTGGTCTCCTCGCGAACGTTCACACGCGTTTCCAGCTGCACCAGCGGCGTGTGCTTGGGTTGGACAGGCTGAGCCAGCAAGTCCAGCGCGCCCCGATCCTCGTACTTGCTGAACAAGGTCGCCATCGCGGTCTCGGCGAAACCCTTCCATGAAGCGAACGTGTAGTACGCGCCGGAAGCCTCGTAGCCGGAGTGCACCATGCAATTGGCGCACTTCGGATTGCCCGACTCGGTCCCGTACCGCGACCAGTCGGTCCCATCGATCAGCTCCTGGAACGTATCCGCGTAGCCGTCCTGGAGCAGGTAGCACGGCTTCTGCCAGCCGAACACCGAGTACGCCGGCATGCCCCACGGCGTGCAGGTGAACTCGCGCTTGCCCATCAGGAACTCCATGTACATGGGCGAAGCGTTGAACTTCCAGGTCTTCTTCCTGTTCGACAGGATGGCGCGGAACAGCCTCCGTGAACGCGCCCGGCCCAGGAAGTGCTTCTGGTCGGGGGCCTTCTCGTAGGTGTAGCCGGGCGCGACCATCATGCCCTCGACCCCGACCCCCATCAGCTCGTCGAAGAACGCCCGGACTGAGTTCGGGTCTGCCCCGTCGAACAAGGTCGTGTTGGTGGTGACGCGGAAGCCCGCCGCGACCGCCGCCTTGATGCCCTCGAGCGCGATGTCGTAGCCGCCCTCGCGGCAGACGGAGAAGTCGTGGTGCTCGCGCTGGCCGTCCAGGTGGACGGAAAAGGAGAGGTACTTGGACGGCTTGAACAGGTGCAGCTTCTCCTTGAGCAGCAGCGCGTTCGTGCACATATAGACGTACTTCTTGCGCGCGACCA
>CAXUHL010000152.1:0-7516 GCA_964250745.1 uncultured Acidobacteriaceae bacterium | reverse complement strand
CGGAGAGTTTTTCCGCCATCAGATTGGTCTTGCCCTTGCGCCGGATTCCGGCGGTATCGATGATGCGCAGCTGCTTGCCGTTGTAGGCCAGCACCTCGTCGACCGCGTCGCGCGTGGTGCCGGCAACCGGGGAAACGATGGCCCGGGCCGTCCCGGTCAGCGCGTTCAAAAGCGTGGACTTGCCGACGTTCGGCCGGCCGATGATCGCGACGCGCGTCTCGCGCTGCTCGAACTCGCCATGGGTGCGGTGGCGCGGCTGCGCGTCCGATGCCCCATCCAGCTCCCCCAATCCAGGGTCATCCTGAGCGAAGCGCAGGACCTGCTCCTGCTCGGGCTCGGGTTCAGGCTCCAGCACCACCGGCAGCACGCGGAACACCTCATCCAGCAGATCCCCCACCCCGTGCCCATGCTCCGCCGAAACAGCGACGAGGTTGGTCAGCCCCAGCCGCCGGAAGTTCTGCGCGGCCGCATCCATCTGCATCGTGTCCACTTTGTTCACCGCCAGGAAGACCGGCTTGTTCAGCCGCCGCAGCAGCTGCGCCAGGTCCATGTCCGGCGAGGCCAGCTCCGTCCGCCCGTCCACCACCATCACGATCGCCGAGGCCTCCTCGAACGCGGTCCGCGCCTGCCGGAAGATCTCCGCCGGGATCAGCGCCTCATCGTCCGGCACGATGCCGCCCGTGTCCACCACGCGCGCGATGCGCCCGGCCCAGTGCACCTCGCCGTAGATCCGGTCGCGCGTGATGCCCGGCTCGTCGCCGACGATGGCCCGGCGCGTGCCCGTGAGCCGGTTGAACAGAGTGGACTTGCCCACGTTGGGCCGCCCGCACACCGCGATCAAAGGCATGCCGGCCGCTTCTTCCGAGTGCGGCAGCGGGTTGGGCCGGTAGCTGGATTTTTTCTTGCTCATGACCTTGGTGCCTCCCGCCCGATGACTTTTAGGAGGCGAACAACGGGCAAACTCCTATTATAAGAACTACCCCCGCGTGCCCGAGCCCACTTCAAAGAAATTCCCGACGCTGCATGCCTTCTTCTCGCCAGGCGGGCTCCTCGCGCAGTCGCCCTTGCCATACGAGTTCCGGCGCGGCCAGCTCGAGTTCGCCCAGGCCGTCGAGCGCGCGCTTACGGAAAAGCAGCATTTGATTGCCGAAGCCGGCACCGGCACCGGCAAGACCCTGGCCTATCTGCTGCCGGCCCTCCGCTCCGGCAAGCGCGTCATCGTCTCAACCGGCACCAAGAACCTGCAGGAGCAGCTCTTCTTCAAGGACATCCCCTTCCTGGAAACGCTGCTGGGTCCTTTGGGGGCGACATACATGAAGGGTCGCGGCAACTACCTGTGCCGCCGCAAGCTCCACGCCCTGCACGCGGAGCCCATCCTGACCGGGCTGGACGAGATCAAGCAGTTCAACGCGCTGGTCCGCTGGGAGCGCACGACCGACACCGGCGACCGCGCCGAGGTCGCCGAGCTGCCGGAGCACTCCCCGCTGTGGACCAAACTCGATGCCCGAAGCGAAGCCTGCCTGGGCCAGACCTGCCCCGACTTCGACCGCTGCTTCATCACGGAGATGCGGCGCAAGGCCGCTGAGTCGAACCTGATCATCGTGAACCATCACCTATTTTTCGCCGACCTCGCGATCAAGCAGCAGGCAGCCAACGCACCCGACGCCGGCGTGCTGCCGGAGGCCGATGCGGTGATCTTCGACGAGGCGCACGAGCTCGAAGACATCGCCAGCAGCTACTTCGGGCTGCAGATCTCGAACATTCGCTTCGAGGAGCTTGCGCGGGACCTGGACCTGCTGCTGCGGTCGAAGCACAGCAGCTCATCGAGCGCGAAGGCCGCCGCCGAGACCACTCGCGAGCGCGCCCGGATGTTCTTCGCCTCGCTGCCGCTGGGCACCGAGGGCCGCGCGCAGTTTACGGATCGCGAGGAGTTCCTGGAGGAGCACGGCGAGCTGTACCTGGGCGTGCTGGCCGCGCTGCAGTTGCTCGCCGGCGAGCTGGACCGGATGCGCAACGTAGACGAGGCGCCGGGGCTGAAGCGCCGCGCCAACGAGCTGCACGACCGGCTCCGGTTCCTGATGGAGGCCGAGGACAAGAACACCGTGTTCTGGCTGGAGCGGCGCGGGGGCGGCAGGGGTAGGGAATCGTCGTACAACACCTTCCTCCAGGCCACGCCGATCGACGTTTCCGGGCTGCTCGGCGACGTGCTTTTCGACACCTTCCCGACCGTGGTCCTCACCTCCGCGACGCTCACGGTGCAGGGCGGCTTCGACCACCTGCGCAGGCGTTTGGGCCTGGAGCACACGAAGGAGCTGATCGTTCCCTCGCACTTCCGCTACGCCGAGCAGGCCCTGCTGTACCTGCCGCCGCACATGCCGGACCCGCGCTCCCCGGGGTTCGCCGCCGAGGCCGCGCGCACCATCGAGCAAGTTCTCGACGCCTCGCGGGGGCGGGCGTTTTGCCTCTTCACCAGCTACGCCCAGATGCGCGAGGCCTACGAGCGCCTGCTGCCCGCCGTGCCCTGGCCGCTGCTGCTGCAGGGGTCCGCGCCCCGCAACGCGCTGCTGGCGGAGTTCCGCGCCACCCCCCACGCGGTGCTCTTCGGCACCTCGAGTTTTTGGCAGGGCATCGACGTGCAAGGCGAGGCGCTTTCCTGCGTCATCGTCGACCGTCTGCCGTTCGCCGTTCCGTCGGACCCCGTGGTGCAGGCCCGCACGCGCGCCATCGAGGCCGCCGGGGGCCAGCCGTTTCTGGACTTTCAGGTTCCCTCCGCGGTCATCACGCTCAAGCAGGGCTTCGGACGGCTCATCCGCTCGCTCTCGGACCGCGGCGTGCTCGTTCTGCTCGACCCGCGCATCCGCAAGCCGTACGGCAAAGCCTTTCTGGCGAGCCTGCCCCCGTATCGCCTTACCCGCGATCTGGCGGAGGTACGGTCGTTTTTCGAGGTTCACCCGGTTCCAGGCCCGGGCTCATCCTGAGCGGAGCCCATCGCCTACAATGAAGGAACTATGTACGAGATCACCGTCGACGCGGGTTTCTCCTCCGGCCACTACCTGCGCAACTACCATGGCAAGTGCGAAAACCCTCACGGCCACAACTACAAGGTCCGCGTGACGCTGCGCGGCCGCGAGCTCGATCCCTCCGGCCTGCTGCTGGACTTCAAGCAGCTCAAGGGCGTCCTCCGCCCGGTCGTCGAGTACCTCGACCATCGCATGATCAATGAGCTGGAGCCGTTTACCGTCGTCAATCCTTCGGCTGAAAACCTGGCCAAATACTTCTTCGACGAGACCAACAAACATATCGGCGCGATGACCGGCGGCCGCGTCACGGTCAAGGACTGCACCATCCACGAGACCGACACCTCCGCCGCGACGTATTACGAGTAGCCCGTGCATCTGATCGAAACCTACAAGTCCGTCCAGGGTGAAAGCTCGTTTGCAGGGCTGCCGTGTATCTTCGTGCGTCTGGCCGGGTGCAACCTTCGCTGCGCCTGGTGCGATTCCGAATACACCTTTTCGGGCGGCTACAAGCAGTCCGCCGATGAAGTTATCGCGGCCATCGAAGTCCTCGCCCCTGTTCGCTTAGTCGAGTTCACCGGCGGCGAGCCTTTGCTGCAGGCTCGGGAACTTATCCCTCTGATGGACCGCTTACTTGCCCGGGGTTATCGGCTGATGATCGAGACCAGCGGCGAGCGTCCCCTTGCGGACGTGCCGAAAGCCGTGCATAAGATTGTCGACGTCAAATGCCCCGGGTCGGGGGAAGCGGGCCGGTTCCGCATGGACAACCTCGATGCCCTGACCCGACGCGACGAGGTCAAGTTCGTCATCTCCGACCGCGCCGACTACGATTTCGCACGGGATTTCACCCGCGGCCACCACCTCGACACCCGCGCCGGCCACGTCCTCTTCTCCCCCGCCTTCCGGAAGCAGCCGAGCCTGGAACGGTCCACCGCGAACTGCGCCCTGGACCCGCGCGTGTTGGTCGAGTGGATGCTGGAGGACGCTATCCCAGCCCGCCTCAGCCTGCAAATCCATAAGTACATCTGGGAGCCGCAGAAGAAAGGCGTGTAGGTGCCTTGCCGTTGCGGTCCTTCCACGAAATTTAGAACGAGCTCAAATTTTCGAACGGGTCATTCTGAGCGAAGCGAAGGATCTGCTTCGCGCGCGTCCACCACGAAGGCACGTCCATCGTCGCTTCGCCTCTCAGGACGACCACGAAGGCGGAACCTAAGCTACTTAGCCGCCTGCAGATACGCGTCCAGCGGCACCTCGAACGCGAACAGTTCCTTGCCGTCGCTCGCGCGCATTTTCCTGATCACCAGCTTCGCCCCCACGAGCGGGCGGGGCCCCAGCCCCTCGACGTCGTAGAACAGGAACCCCGCCCGCGTCGTGTGCGGCTCGACCGCCAACGCCGAATATTCAAAGTCGCTGAAGTCCGCCTCTACCTTCGAGTCCGCGTCCTTACCCTTGGTGTGCAGCTTCAAGGGGCCGATCGGGATGGTCGTGCCCTGGCGGTTCTTGTGGCCGACCCGCCGCTCCACCTCCTCGGGCTCACCCGCGTTGACCCGCTCGCCCTCGCGCGGCAGCAGGAGGATGCGCGCGTCGCTGAGCGAGACCGGCTGCGCCGTGTCGTTGGTCACCACGACGCGGATCGGGATGAAGTCGTAATTGAGGTAGTCCACCCGGAACACATCCACCTTCGCCGCGCGGTCGTACGGGTCGGCGGCCACCGTGATGCCGTCCTGCGTGACATGCGCGGGGTACTGCGCGGCAGGCTTGGCCGCTTCGACCTTCTTTTCGGCGCGGGCCCCGAGCGGCAGCAGGAGCAGCAAGACGGTAACGGCAAAGCGCGGGACGGTGGCGATGAGGCGCATATACACCAGTATTATCGGCAAGGACGACCCCTGTGCAGCCCGCCCCCTCACAATTTCGCAGCCGCGATTCCCGTTTTGGAACGGCGGTCGCCCTCGCCGCGTACAGCGCCGCGCTCACCCTTGCGCTTGCCGCAACCCTGCCCTGGTGGGCGCGCGAGCTCCGCCGCGGCGGCAAATACCGCGAGGGCCTTCCCGAGCGCCTCGGCCGCGTCCCCATCCGGCTCCGCGCGCCGGCTAAGCAAAATCTATGGCTCCACGCCGTCTCCGTCGGTGAGGTCCTGGCGGCCGCACCGCTCGTCACGCGGCTGCGCGAAGCCCTCCCCGGTTCCACGGTGTACATTTCCACCACCACCCGCACGGGCCAGGCGCTTGCCCGGGCCCGCTTCGGCGCGGACACAGTCTTCTTCTTCCCCGCCGATTTCGCCTTCGCCGTCCGCTCCTGGCTGCGCTTTCTGCATCCCTCCCTGCTCATCCTGGTCGAAAGCGAGGTTTGGCCTCGGCTCCTCTATGAGTGCGCCCGCGCCCGCATCCCCGTCGCGGTCGTCAATGCCCGCATCTCGCCGCGCTCCTGGCCTCGCTACCGGCGTCTTCGCGCGCTGTGGCGGCCTTTTCTGGGTACGCTCGCGCTGGTTCACGCACAGTCCGACGAGGACGCCGCCCGCCTGGGCGCGCTTGGGGTCCGCCGGGTCGAGGTCGGCGGCAATCTTAAGTACGACCTGCCCGCGCCCCCGGCGACTCCGTTGGTGCGGGCTCTCGCGGACGCCCTCCCGGGCGGCTGTCCCGTGCTGGTCTGCGGGTCCACCCTCGCCGGCGAGGAAGCGCTGCTGCTCGGCGCGCTGCCGGCGGACGCCGTTCTCATCCTCGCCCCGCGTCATCCCGAGCGGTTTGGGGAGGTTGCCGCTCTCCTCGCGGCGGGCGCGCGGCCCTGGGCCCGCCTCAGTTTGTGGCGCTCCCGGCCCCAGGCGGTCGCGCCCGGCACCGTGCTCCTGCTCGACTCGCTCGGCGAGCTGGCAGCCGTGTACTCCCTGGGCACGCTCGCGATCGTCGGCGGTGCCTTCCTGCATACCGGCGGCCACAACCCGCTCGAGCCCGCCTCGCTCGGCGTCCCCGTCGTGATCGGCCGCCGCGCCGTCAACTTCGCGGAGGTCGTCGGCATGCTGGTAGGCGCGTCCGCCGTCCGCCTTGCGGATGCAACGGAGCTGCGGGGCGCGGTCCGGGACCTGCTCGCGCACCCGGAGGAGGCCGCCGCGATGGGCGCGCGCGGCAAGGCCGTATGCGGGCAAAACTCCGGTGCGACCGGCAGCGCCCTCGCCGCTCTGCTTGCGCTCTTGGAAACGGCAGACGCATGAATCCCCTGCAAGCCGTCTACGCTCTCGGCCTCACCATGAAAAACCGCGGTCACGCCGCGGGTCTGCTCAGGCCGCGCACCCTCACCCAGCCCGTCCTCAGCATCGGCAACCTGTCGGTCGGCGGCGCGGGCAAAACGCCGTTCGTCCTCGCCCTTGCGCGCCTGCTCGCCGAGCAGGGCATTGAGATCGACGTGCTTTCCCGCGGCTATGGCCGGCGCAGCCCGGGCTTTTCCCGGAAAAAAGTGGAGCGCGTCGACCCGCTCGGCCCGGCAACGCGCTTCGGCGACGAGCCGCTCCTGCTCGCCCGCACCGGCCTCCCTGTCTACGTCGGTGCGAACCGGTACGCCGCCGGCTGTCTCGCCGAACGCGAGCGCCCCGGAGCCGTCCACCTACTCGACGACGGCTTCCAGCACCGCGGGCTCGCTCGCGCCGCGGACAGTGTGCTCCTTCACCCTTCCGATCTCGACGCCGGCCTGCTGCCCACGGGCCGCCTTCGAGAGCCGCCCGCCGCACTCGGCCGCGCGCACTTCCTCGTGCTGCGCGACACCGACACCCGCTCCGAACCGGCCCTGCGCCGCATGGGCCTGCGCCAACCTATCTGGAGAGTACGCCGCACGCTTGCCGTCCCGGCTCTTCCCGGCCCGGCCGTCGCCTTCTGCGCCATCGCGCACCCCGAGGAGTTTTTCGCCGTCCTGCGCGCGCAGGGCATCGCTCTGGCGCACATGGCGGCCTTCCGCGACCATCATCGGTTCCGCGACCGCGAGCTCGCCACCCTCGCCGCCTCCGCCTGCGGTGCCTCCGCCCTGCTCACCACGGAAAAAGACTATGTCCGCCTCACGCAGGCGGACCGGAACCTGCTCGCGCGCGCCGCTCCGCTCCGCCCCGTCCCGCTCCGCGCCGAGCTGCTGGACGCTGAAGTCGCCCTCGCGCAGCTGCAGCCGTACGTCATGCGAAAATAGCCCCTTGCCGCCCCATCCCGAGCTCCGCGTCCTCGTTGTCCGCCTCGGTGCCATGGGCGACATCCTGCACGCGCTGCCCGCCGTCACCGCCCTGCGCCGCGCATACCCGGGTTGGCACATCGGCTGGGCGGTCGAGCCGCAGTGGCGGGCGCTTCTCAGCACCGGTTCCGGACAGCCCTCAGCTGCCCAGCCCGTCGTCGACGCCTTCCACCTGGTTCCTGCAAAGCAGTGGGCGCGCCGCCCGCTGGCCCCGTCGACACTCCGCGCGCTTGCCGCGACGCGCGCCGGCCTGCGCGCCGCCCGGTACGACGCGGCGCTCGCCCTCCAGGGCGCGC
>CAXUHL010000151.1:0-7608 GCA_964250745.1 uncultured Acidobacteriaceae bacterium | reverse complement strand
TTTGGTGTTCTCGACCGCCAGCCTGAACCCGACCGTCCCGTCGGCCGACCCCAATGCTGTCTGGCTCGAGGGAACGGGCCACACCGCCGCGGCGCTCGCGGCTCGGGCCCTGCGCGGGCGCGAGAACATCTTCGCGATCGCGAGCGACGTGAACCAGGCCATCGCGCTGCTCAACCAGTGCGCGCTGGCGCAGGCGTCGCTGGGCGCGGGCAAAACCGTCGGCGGCAAGCCCATCCCGCAGGGGTTGGGCCTCGTCGCGGCCACCAGTGTGCTCGACACCGGCTTCGGCTACACCTACGGGCCGTCGCTGCACATCGGCGCGACCGGCTGGTACCTGATCGCGGCACTCGCGGCCAACCCGTTCCGGCTCGGCTACCGGGTCGTCGGCTAGGCATTACAACTCGAGGATGCGCCCCGGGTGCATCCTCGAGCGAACGAGATCGCGAAACGCGAGAAAGTTGCCGTCCAGGCGCCCTTGCCGGTCCACGTAGGGCTCCGGGCGGCGGCTCTTGAGCATATTCGCCACGAAGTTCTTGGCGATGCTCCGCAACGCGAACCACAAAGGCATGCTGCGCTTGCGCCACAGATAAATGGGGTTGGCTACCTGCGAGTACCCGAAGCGCCGCCCCGAAGTTTTACCGCCCTTGTTGCCCAGGTGGATGCCCTGCGCGCCGTCCGCGATGACCACCTTGCCGTAGCGCATCATGCGGCGCGAAAAATCGATGTCCTCATACCAGGCGTACAGCGGCATCTGCTCGTCGAAGCGCATCCCGTGCTCGTGCACCACGGCAAGCCGGTACATCATGTTGCAGCCGTCGCAGTTGAAGGTGGGCCGCGCCGGGCTCTCAGCCAGGGTCGGCGTGCTCTGGACGCCCGCCAGCACGCCGCGCGCCCACTCCACCGTGTACCCGGCTCCGGTAGCGCCGTCGGCCAGCTTCTTCCCGGTAAAGCCGACGACCTCCGGGTCCGCCGCGAAAATCTCGACCGCGCGCTCCAGGTAAGCCGGATGCGCGAAAAAATCGTCGTCCTGGATAAAGATCAGGTCGTGGCCTGCCGCCGCGTCCAGCAGGTGGTTGCGCTGCGCGCACGAGCCGCCTGAGCCGGTCCCCTGGATAAAGGTAACCTCCGGGAACGCCGCCGGCGCGTCCAGGACGTCCTTCGGCTCGAAGTAGACGACAAACGTCCGGTCGGGCCTGCGCGTTTGCCGCGCCAGATCCTTCAGCGTTTCCTGGAGGATGAGCGGCCGCCCGCGCGTGGGGATGCCGAGGGCGAGGGACAAAGGCGGGGCTGCGGCGGAACCGTTCATCGGAGGAACCATCAGTCACTTTCGGAGCAGGTTACCCCGCCCGATAGCATTCTGTCACGGGTGTAGTTCGGGGCAAATAGCACTTTTGGGGCAGCGCGCGCCCTAGGAAACTCTTGACGAAGCCTTCGCGCATCTCGTACAGCTTCCTAAGCGCTTACGCTGCAAAGGGACACACACTTCATGAAGATCGCCGCCCTGGTCGCCCGCATCCTGCTCGGGCTCGCATTCACGTTCTTCGGCATAGCCGGGTTGTTCAACCTGTTCCACCAGCCCCCGATGCCCGGCCCGGCGGGGCAGTACATGGGCGCGCTCGCCCAGTCGCACATGATGCTCGCTCCGTCCGCGGTCGAGCTCGTGACCGGCCTTCTGCTCCTGTCCGGCTTCTACGTCCCGCTTGCGCTGGTGCTTCTGGGCCCGGTCATCGCGCAGATCCTCATGTTTCACGTCTTCATGGCACCGTCCGGCATCGGGCCGGGGCTCGCGACCTTTGCGCTGTGGCTGGTGGTCTTCTGGAGCGTGCGCGGGCGCTTCGCGGGCATCTTCCAGGCTCGGGCCTAGAGCTGACGCGGCGATGTTTTATGCTGGTGCCACGCAGGACATGAATGAGGTTCCTACCTACGGATTACCGGAGGCGGCGGCGTACCTGCACCTGCCATACTCCTTGGTGAGCCTATGGACCCAAGATGGAGGGTTGGTGCGTTCGAGCCAAAAGAATCTGCTCTCCTATGCAAACCTGCTTGAACTGCATGTCCTGAATGCTTTGCGCAAGGAGCACAGGCTGCCCGTGTAGCGAATCCGCCGTGCGCTGGAGACATACGGGCGGCACTTTGACACACCGCACCCCCTTCTCGATGAGCGGCTCGAAACGGATGGCTTTTCTCTCCTTTTGCATGAGGGCGAAGGTTACGAAAACCTCAGTCGCTTCCGTCAGATGGCGCTGCCACCGGTAGTGGGCAGGTATTTGAGACGCATCGAGCGCAGACCGGAGCGCGTGGATTTCTACCCCTTCCTCCTTCCGCGACGCGATGGGACCGCCGAACCTCGGAGCGTATCGATTTCACCTGCCGTGGCTTTCGGCAAACCCGTTTTCGCTGGAACGGGTATTACGACGGATGTGATCGCGGGGCGATTCATGGCGCGGGACTCGATGATGGACCTGGCGGATGAATACGGCGTGAGCCCGTCTCAAATCGAGGAGGCGATTCGTTGGGAGCTGCCGAACCTCAAACATGCCGCGTGAGTTTTGCCTCTTTCTAGACGAAAATCACTGCAACAACAAGCATGTGCTCGATCTCCTCATCGAAACGCAACCCCCCGAGCGGCATTCCGCGCATTTCGCGCCGGGGACGGTGGACGCGGAGTGGCTCCCGTTCGTCGGCATGCGGGGCTGGGCCTTGCTTACGACTGACAAACGCATTCAGTACCGCATCTTGGAACGCGAGGCAGTGAAAAGCAGCGGCGTCGCGACGTTTTATTTTTCGAGAAACAATATGAGCGGACGCGAACTTGCCGGCGCTCTGCGCAAAGCGGTGCCGGCCATGTGCAGGATGTTTGTGGATCGCGAACCGCCCTACTTTGCCGCGATCACTAGCGCGGGTGAAGTTCATCCGCGGCCAGGACTTTGACTGGGCCGGCAGAGTCGGCTAGTCGTTCCCCCGCCGGGCACAGCGCCAGCAGCGGGCAGCCCGGGCAGTGCCGCTCCCAGTCCACAGCCGTACATCGCAGCTGGCCGTGGCGCTTCCACAGGTCGTGCATCGCGGTCAGCCGCGCCGGCGGCCAGCGCTCCTCCGGCAGCAGCGGCAGCAGCGCCTGCTCGGTTTGCGCGGCGGTCATGCTTTTCGACGCGAACCCCAGGCGCTGCGCGATCCGGTGGTGGTGGCCGTCGATGGCCAGCGCCCGCAAGCGCAGCGAGGAGTGGTTGGCCACCGCCGCCGACCCGCGCGCGCCCACGCCCTCGAAGCTTTCGAGCCAGCGCCGGATGCGCCCAACCGGCTGCTCCTCGAAGAAACCGAGCGACAGCACCCCTCCGTTCTGCCGGGTAATGCGCCGCAAGGCCGCCTGCAGCGCCGGGGCCTTGCGCTCGGCGAAGGTCACCGGCGCGAGCAGCCGCTCCACCTCGCCCGGCGGGGCGTCGCGCAGCCCGCGCCAGTCGCCCAGCGCCGCGCCGTATGCCAGCTCCAGCTCGGCCAGCACGTGGAGCGAAACCTCGGTGCGGGTCCGCGCGGAGATCAGCACATAAACCAGCTCCTTGAGCGGCGCGAAAAACGCCCGGGGTGGAGGCGGGCCGTCCCGGGCCAGCAGCCGCTCCTCGATGGCCGCAAGCTTCGCCTCGCCCGCGGCGCGTTCCTCCTTTAGGGCTTGCCGCTCCTCGTCCTGGAACAGCGATGGCGTCCGCGGCGAAGGCATGCTCACTGAGACGCCGAGGACCCAGACCGGGATCGCCCCGCCTCAGCTCTGCAGCTTGACCCGCCCGGCGGGGACCGTGAAAGTTTTGAGTGCCACCAAATCCGCCACCGGCTCCCGGATCGTCGTCACCGCCTTGAACTCGCACTTCAGCTGCGCGGGCGTGAGCGTCAGCACCGCGTACCCGTGCGTCGAGGAGTCCCAGTACTTGATATGCGGGTTCAGGCCGCGAATCAGCGGGTCCAGCAGGTTGGGCGGCACCCCGAAGCCCTTCGCGGGCATCGGCGCACTCGACAGGGGTACGGCCGAGGCGATCTCCTCCGCGAAATTGGCCGAAGTCAGCGAGCCCACCATCAACTCCACCCCTACCGGCGAGGAAAAAATGTTGTCGAACACCGGCCGCAGATAGCCGGCGACGAAGGTGTGCAGATCGCCCGTGAGCGCGACGAGATTCTTGACCCCCGCGTGGCCGAAGGTGCTCAGCAGCGCCTTGCGCTCCTCCCCGTACCCATCCCACTGGTCCAGGTCGACATACACGGCGGTCGCCTTGAGCTGCATCAGCATGACCTCGTTCGCCCACAGCTTCCAGGTCGCCGTGGAGCCTAGGATCTGCTCGGTGAACCACTGCTTTTGCGCCGCCCCCAGCATGGTGCGGCTCGCGTCGAAGATCGCCGGGCAGCCGACCGAGAAGTAGCGCTGGCCCGCTTGGCCCGACCCGCATGGCGGCCCGTCCCGGTAGAGCCGCTCGTCGGTGATCACCAGGTCCGCAAGCTTGCCGAAGGCGAGCTTGCGGTAGACCTGGATCGACTGGTCCCAGGGTTTGCTCGGGTCGAACGCGACATCCGCCAATCCGTACTCGCTCCAGGCCTGGTTCGCGGCCTGGCGCAGCGCGGGCTGCGGCGTCGCGGCTGTGTTTGGGGCTGTGTCGTTGTCCGGGTGGAAGTCCCCGTGGCAGTCGTTCGCGAACTCGTGGTCGTCCCACAGCTGGATATAGGCGAACCGCTCGTGCACGGCCTGCTGGTTGGGGTCGGTCTTGTAGACCTTGTACAGGTGCCGATAGTCGTCCACGTTCGCCGGGACGGTCGTGCTGCCGCTCGGGAAGGGCGGCACCGTGCGCGCGGGATTGTTCTGGAAGCTCGAAGAGTTGATCGTTTCGTAGATGTAGTCGCCCAGGTGCAGAACCCAGTCCGCGTCCTCGTTCGCCAGGTGCGCCAGCGCCGTGTAAAAGCCGTTGCCGTAGTCCTGGCAGACCACGTAGGCCAGCTTGACCCGCGCGATATCCGCTCCCGCCGCGGGCAGCGTCTTGAATTGCCCCGTCCGGCTCGCCACCCCGTTGTAAAGGAAGCGGTAAAAGTAGCTCGTGTACGGCAGCAGCGAGCCCGCGCTGACCGGCAGCTTCACCGTGTTGTCCTTCGACGGGTCGAGCGTCGCCACTCCGTTCGCCAGGATGGACGCCCCGGTGAATGTCGCGTCCCGCGCAATCTGCCAGGCCACCATGTCGGCATACGCCCCGCCCCGCTGTGCCGGGTCCACGCGGGTCCAAAGCACCGCGCCGTTCGGCCGCGGGTCGCCCGAAGCCACGCTCTGCGGGAAGACAGCGGCCTGCGAGGCGGCGGTCCGCTCCGGGTTCACGCTAAATAGTGCTGCTGCATCGGCCTGCGGGAGCCCCGCATCCTGGGCGCTCTGGAGGAAGGGCACGGGGTTGGCATAGCTGCTTTGCGCGAGGGCGCGGGCGGTCCCGGTCGGCCCGGCGGCCCAGGCAAGCGAGCCGGTAGCGGTGAGTGTCTTCATAAAGCTGCGGCGGTCGAGAAGGTTCATTTGGGGGAAGGCCTCCCGGTGAAGTTGCCGCGCTCGAGCGGCCAGGCCCATTGAAGAACCCCCGCATGAAAATGAGGTGAATCCACGGAAAACGGCTTCGGCTGCGATCCTCATGCGAGATGAGCGCCGCCTCACGAGGATGCATTGGGGCCTCTCCGACGAGGGGACCTGCTCATGCTGCGCTCCCGGAGGAAAGCAGATTCTTTGCTTCGCTCAGGGGTGTCGCTTATTCAGACCCTCCCTTACGGCCCGCAGCTGCGCCGTCCCGTGGACGCCGCTTCCTGCTCGCGCAATGGAGCCTCTAAGGATGCCGTCCGGGTCCGGCCCCGCGACGATGCGGCCCAGCGGCCGTCATGACCGCTTGTACTGCATCGCCGAGATGCGCCGGACGGCCCGAAGCGCGCCGCCGCCGGACAAAGTTCTTGGTTCCGCATCCGGCTCGAACTTGACGAGCATCGCGGGGGCTGCGTCTTGAGGCTTTGGACCCGGTGCATTCCAGCCTGTCGGAAGTCCCAGTCCTCCCCTGGTAGCTGACTTGCCATCGCAGTCTCATCCGCATGACCCTCACGAAAGCGCATGCATCCCAGCGCGATCGCTTCACACGCAACCGTGCAGAGTGCGAAGCCTCCGGTGTATCCCCTTTTGCAAGTAACACACTTCGGTTACCATAAGGTAACCATAAGAGTAGCGACGCCTGAGCGGCTGATACACTTCTTCTGAAGTCGGCAACGAGACATTCACCGAAGCCGGCCCTACGGAGCCGACCGAAAGGCACACACGCTGTGGAGAAACGCATCGATGAACTGGACGGCGTGCGCGCACTGGCCGTCGCTGCCGTCTTCGTGCACCATGGGTTCAAAGTCAAGCTCTTATGGGCGGGCGTCGACCTTTTCTTCATCCTTTCAGGCTTCCTGATCACGGGGATTCTGATGGAAGGCAGCCGTAACCGCAGCCTCGGCGCGTACTTTTCACATTTCTACGGCAGGCGTGTGCGCCGGCTGCTTCCTCCCTATCTGCTGCTGCTTTTGGTGGCTTCCCTGATTTTCGGCGTGGCCTGGGCCCGGCACTGGTACCTCTATGTCTTCCTCATGAACGTCCTGGTCGGGTTCTCCATCGACACTCCGGCATCCCTGAAAGTCTTGTGGAGTCTCGCGGTAGAGGAGCAGTTCTACCTTGTCTGGCCCTTCATCGTCTACTTCGCACGCGATAAAGCGATCGCTCGAACCGCTGCCGTGCTCCTGATCGCCGCCCCCATTTTGCGCTTCCTGTTCACCCCGGCTTTCCATGAACACTGGCAAATCTACAGCCTCACGCCCTTCCGCATGGACCTGCTCGCGATGGGAGCCCTGCTTGCCGTCGTATGGCGCACCAGGCCGGATCTGCTTCGCCGGTCCGGCCCCTATGGGCTCGCCCTAAGCGTGCTCGCCCTGGCCGTCATCGGCGCGCTTTCGCGAAATCCGCACTTCAACACCGATGCCAATACGCGCCTGGTCAACGTCTGGCTCTACGAACTCACGATGCTGGTTTCGACGGGAATCATTCTATGGGCGCTCAGCGGCTGGAAGACCGCACCGCTGACCTGGAGGCCGGTGCGCTGTCTCGGGCGGATCAGCTACACCGTTTATCTCATTCACATGACGGCGCTGGTCGTGGCCGGACGCTTCCTGCACAACCATGCAGCCGCCGCTCTCGTGGCGGGCTTGGCTTCGCTTGCCTACGCCGCAGCGAGCTGGCGATGGATCGAACGACCCATTCTGTTCTGGAAACCGGCCAGCCGCGTCCGCCGCGAGGCGCGTGAGGACGTGGCGGCAATCAGCTTTTCCAACCGGGAGAGCAGCACCCGATCCTGAAGAGTCCGCCAGGAACCCTCTCGGCGGGCAGTCCTTCAAAGGCCGGGGAAGCTGACAGGTGCTCATTCGAGACGTTCCAGGGGCAGCCCCGGCGCGCTTCTCCGGTTGCCGCAGGGGGTGGCGGACCGCGGCTCGGAGCCGCGCCTGAATTCAAACCAAGGCCGGACTTGCCTCAAATATCCAGGTTCTTCACATCCAGCGCGTTGTCCTCGATGAACTTGCGCCGCGACT
>CAXUHL010000150.1:6146-7641 GCA_964250745.1 uncultured Acidobacteriaceae bacterium | reverse complement strand
GTCGCCCGCACTTTCAAAATCCACCCCGCCACCCTTTACCGCGCCCTCGCCCCGAGCGCTTAAGCGGCCGGAGCACGCGCTGTCTGACAACTTCCTTGCTCTGAAACTGCTCTTGCTATCATCAGATGCAGCAGCGCAAGCGAAAAGGAGAAGCCATGCAGCGGTACAGCAAAAAGCATCATCCCGGCCTTCTACTCTCGCTGCTGCTCATTTTTGCCGTCACCTTTTGGGGTGGGTACGACAAAGTTTCACTATACAAAGCCAGTACCCACGGTATGCCGGTAGCAAAGGCCAAACTGCTGAGTGGGCGAGAACTCGCAGCGGACGCAACTAACCAGGTCGAGGCCGTGCTGCCCCCCTCGTTCCCGATCATTCTTTTCGCGGCGTTCGCGCCTTTGCTCGTGCTTTGTGTGCGCCGACCTCTGCGCGCGCCGTTTCTCGTCCCATGCCCGCCCCGTGGCCCGGCGTTCGCTCGGGCGCTGGACCGGCGGCCGCCTCCCTGCGCCTGCTTCCGCTCGTAAGTATGTCGGCTGGGCCGGTAATACCGGCAGAGCCGTACTGACTCACAGCCTAAGCGCCGCCGCCAGACCGCACTTCGGTCCAGGGCGGGGAGAACTCCTTTAATGGACGTCCCGAAAGCTCCACCCCGGGTGCGCCTGCTCGCGCCCGTCTGTCTCGCTCTACTCCTCAACGGTTGCGGCCGAAAGGCCGCGCATCCCGGTCCGCTCCAGCCGCCCACCGTACCCGTCGCGTCGGTACAGCGCGGCACCATCGCCCACACCCTTTCGCTCGCCGGACAGTTCCAGCCCTTCCAGGTGGTGGACGTCCATGCCAAGGTTGCCGGGTATCTCCGGCGCATCAATGTCGACATCGGCGACCGCGTGCGTGCCGGGCAAGTGCTGGCTGTGCTGGAAGTGCCCGAGCTGGCAGCGCAGTATACCGGTACCGCATCCGAGGCGCTCCGCTCGCAGGACGCGATTACCGCGGCGCAGCACGAGGTTTCCCGCGCACAATCGTTGCACGCGGCCCTTGAGTCCAACTACGCGCGCCTCCAAAAAGCCTCCGTGGAGCAGCCGGGCGTCATTGCCGCGCAGGAGCTTGACAATGCTCGCTCGCAGGCTGAAGCCTCGCAGGCGCAGATCGACACGGCGCAGGCCGCGCTTTCCGGCGCGAAGCAGGGCGCGGCTGTCGCTACGGCTGATCGGCAGCGCGTGGGGGCACTCCGGAGCTACACAACAGTAACGGCCCCGCTCAAGGGCGTCATCATCTGGCGCTATGCCGACACGGGCGCGCTCATCCAGACCGGGACCAACTCGGAAACCCAGTCGCTGCCCATCGTCAAGCTGTCGCAAAGCGATTTGCTGCGGCTGCGCGTGCCTGTGCCGGAGGATGCGATCCGTTACATCCGCGAGGGCGACCTTATGCAGATTCATGTCGACGCGCTCGGGCGCGACTTCCCCGGCAAGGTGGTCCGGTTCGCGCGCAACCTCGACCT
>CAXUHL010000150.1:0-6046 GCA_964250745.1 uncultured Acidobacteriaceae bacterium | reverse complement strand
TGTTCCCTGAAATCGACATCCCGGTCGTGGTTGTCGCGACGTTCTTCTCCGGCATGCCGCCCGCGCAGATCGAGGCCAACATTACCGACACCTTTGAGCGGTTCTTCACGCTTGGGGCCAACATCGACCATATCGAGTCGCGCTCGCTCGCGGGCGTCAGCTTGATCAAGGTCTACTTCCGCCCCGGCACGGATGCGGGGCAGGCCGTCAGCAATATCTCGTCGCTCGCGCTGGCCGACCTGCGCCGCCTGCCGCCCGGAACCTTGCCGCCGATCGTGCTCGGCATGACCGCCTCAAGCCAGCCCGTGTGTCTTGTCACGCTGGAAGGACAGGGCCTGAACGAGACGAAGCTGAAGGACCTCGCACAGTTCCAGGTCCGCAACCAGATCGCCAATGTCCAGGGCGCGTCGGTGCCGCAGCCGTTCGGCGGCCGCTACCGGCAAATTCAGGTCTACGTGGACCCGCTCAAGCTCCAGGCGCTCAATATGAGCCTGACGGATGTTTCGGACGCGGTGAACCAATCAAACCTGATCCTGCCGGCCGGCGACGTCCGCATCGGCCTCCAGGACTTCAACATCTACGCCAACGCGCAGATCCCAACGCCGGGTGAGATCAACTCCCTGCCGCTCAAGTCCGTCGGCAACTCATCGGTGCTGGTCGGCGACATCGGCCATGCCGAGGACTCGGGGGCGCTCCAAACCAATATCGTTCGCATCGACGGGCAAAAATCCGTATACGTCCCGGTGCTCAAGCAGGCCGGCAAAAGCAATACCATCACCATCGTCAACGGCATGCGCGCGGCGGTCAAAGGACTTGTCGATATCCCCGCCTCGCTTAAGACGGCAGTGGTGTTCGATCAGTCCGTATTCGTCAAAGGCGCTGTCAAGAACCTGCTCAAGGAAGCCGGCATCGGCCTGCTGCTGACCGGGATTATGATCCTCGTCTTCCTGGGCTCGGGGCGCGCGACCGTCGCGGCGCTGATCGCGATCCCGCTTTCGGTGCTGGTGTGCCTGTTGGTCGTCAACGCGCTCGGCGGCAGCATCAACACCATGCTGCTGGGCGGGCTGGCGCTGGTATTGTCTCGGCTCATCGACAACTCCGTCATCGTGCTTGAGAACATTTTCCGCTTCATGGAGGAAGGAGCCTCCCCTGAAAAAGCGGCCGGCGAGGGCGGGTCTGAAGTCGCGTTGCCCGTGCTCGCCGCGACCGTGACCACTTCGGTCGTGTTCTTTCCGGTGTTTCTGCTCGACGGCGTGAGCAAGTACCTGTTCACCGACCTGGCGTACGGGGTCGTATTTTCAATCTTCGCGTCGTATGCGTTCTCGATGACGCTGGTGCCGCTGTACTGCGCGAAGTTCATCCATGCGCATGGCGCGCACCCCGCGAAACCGTCGCTCTTCCAGCGCGGGGTGGACGCCTTCAACCGGACTTTTACCGCCATGCTCGAACGCTACGAGAAGCTGGCCTACCGCGTCGTCGCGCGGCCCTGGATCACCACGGGAATCATCCTGGGCGGTATTGCGGTCACGCTCGCGGTCACGCTCGCGGTGTTCGCCCCGTTCCTGGGTCGGGCATACTTCCCCACCACCGACCCCGGGCAGTTCGTTGTCAACGTCAAGATGCCTTCCGGCACGCGGATCGAGGTGTCGAACCAATACATCGCGCGGGTGGAGGACGTCATCCGCAAGACCGTCGCCCCCGCCGATCTCGACATCATCGTCTCTAATATCGGAGTTTCGGCGGACATCTCGGCCATTTACACGCCCAACGCCGCCATGGACACGGCGTTTGTGGAGGTGAGCCTGAAGGAGGCCCACCACACGAGTTCGTTCGCGTACATCGACCGAACCCGGGCCGCGCTCGCGGCGCAGCTGCCAGAACTCAGGACATACTTCCAAACCGGCGGCACGGTGGACTCAGTGATCAACCAGGGCCTGCCCGCCCCGCTCGACATCCAGTTCAGCTCGAATGACCAGCAAGCGGCATTCGCGCAGGCACAGGAAATGGCCGGGAAGCTGCGCGCGTTGCCGACCGTCGCCGGCGTGTATATCCCGCAGGACCTGAAGTACCCGGGCTTGGCGCTCAATATCGACCGCGAGCGCGCTTCACTCATCGGCCTCACGCCGAAGAACATCGTCGACAACGTGGTGACTGCGCTGACCTCGAACTCGGTGGTGGCCCCGAGCTTCTGGGTCGACCCGAAGTCCGGCAATAACTACCTGCTTTCCGTCCAGTATTCCGAACACCAAATTGGCCATATGAACATGGAGGAGCTCCAAAACATACCCCTGCGCGGAGCCGACGCCAAGGCTTACACACCGCTGCGCTCGGTCGCGTTCCTCAATCAGATCGATACGCCGACCGAAGTGGACCATTACCAGCTCCGGCGCGTCATCGACGTTTACGTGCAGCCGAAAACCGAGTCGCTGACCGCGATCGACAAACAGGTTCGCGACTTGATGGAGCAGGTACCGACCGCGCACGGCATGAGGACCACGCTGCACGGCGCGAGCAACAGCATGAACACCGCGTTTGCGCGATTCGGGCTGGGGCTCGTCCTCGCGGTGGCGCTCGTTTACCTCATCCTGATGGCGCAGTTCACCTCATTCATCGACCCGTTCATCATCCTGATGGCGGTGCCGCCGGGGCTGGCCGGGGTGGTGGTCATGCTTGTGATCACCGGGTCCACGCTCAACATCATGTCGCTGATGGGCGTGATCATGATGACGGGGATCGTGGTCTCGAACTCCATCCTGATCGTTGAGTTCGCGGGCATCCTGCACGAGGGGGGCAAAAGCCGGCTGGACGCGGTGGTGCAGTCCTGCAAGATTCGCCTGCGTCCGATCCTGATGACTTCGCTTGCCACGCTGCTGGGGTTGATCCCGCTGGCGCTGGGCCTGGAGGCGGGCAGCGAGCAATACGCGCCGCTGGCCCGGGCGATCATCGGCGGGTTATCCGTGTCGGTCGTGCTCACGGTGTTTCTGGTGCCGGCGGTGTACATGCTGGTGCATGGGCGAAAGCAGGAAGCGCAGCCGCCTGCCGAGGGTGGGCGAGAGGAGGCGGTCCATGCGTAAGCTGCTCCTGCTTATTCTCGCTCCCGCTGCGGCAGTGCCGGGACAGAACCCGCCGTCCGCACCTGAGCCGCAGATCATGCTTACGCAAACCGCTGCGTCCGGCACGCCGCCTCCCCAGCCTGCTCCCATACCGCCTACCCTGAACCGCGCTCAGGCGGAAGACATGGCGCTCAAAAATAACCCGCGCATCACCGTCAGCCGCCTCCTCACACTCGCGCAGCAGCAGACTATTCGTGAAGCCCGCGCGGCGGAGCTCCCGCTCGCCAATGGGTTTGTCACGGGCGAGCAGGCTTACAACGGCAGCCGTTTCGGCTACGGCTCGCTTTCTTCGACGCGGCTGCTCACCCATGCGGGCGGAGGTGTGGTCGTTTCGCAGCTCATCACGGACTTCGGACGCACCCACAACCTGATCGCCTCAGCCAAACTCCAGGCTGAGGCGCAGCACTCGCAGGAAACCGCGACCCGCGACCAGCTGCTGCTCGTCACGGACCAAGCCTTTTATAACGCGCTCGAAACACAGGCGATCCTGCGGGTAGCGCAGCAGACCGTGGCGACCCGACAGGCAGTGCAAATGCAGATCGGCCTGCTCGCGCGCAACAATCTGCGCTCTACGCTCGATGCCTCCCTGGCAGACGTGAATGTGTCGCAAGCGCAGCTGCTTGTGCTGGACGCTCAAAACAATGCTGCCGCGGCAACCGCCGCGCTGGACGAGACCTTAGGGCTGGACCACGCGCAGGATTTTGCCTTGCAGGATGATCCGGGTGCGCCCCCGCCACCTCCGCCGGATCTGGCCGTGTTGACGCAGATGGCGCTCCGGCAGCGGCCGGATCTGCAAGTGCTGGCTGAGACCGAAAGGGCGCAACAGAAACTAAGCCGCGCCCAGGCCGACCAGAAACTGCCCAGTCTAACCGCGTTAGGCACGGTCGGCGGCGACCCGGTGCGTAGCGGGCGATACTTCGTCTCCAGTTGGGACGGCGGAGTCGCCGGGAACTTGCAAATTCCGATCTTCAACGGCTTCCTGTACTCATCGCAAGCGAAGGAAACCGCGTTGCGCGCGCAGGCGACCGGGGCGCAAGCGCAGGCACTGCGCGACGGTATCGTGCGCGACGTGAGAACCGCTTGGCTCACCGCGAACAACACTTTCGCGCGGATCAGTGTGTCAGCGCAGCTTCTCACACAGGCAAACGCCGCCTTGAAGCTTGCGGAAACCCGCTACAACCTGGGCTTAGCTTCCATCGCGGAGCTGAGCCAGGCACAGCTGGCGCAGACGGAGGCGGAGATCGGCTTCACCAACGCGGGATACGGCTACCGGGCCGCTTTGGCGGGGCTGCGCTTCCAGACAGGACAGTAACCGAGTTTTAGATCGCTTTGCACGGCTTGAATCGCCCAGTTTTGGATACTCACCCCGACCCTCAACGGACTCGAAGCGAGTGCTACTTTGCGGCTAGTGACACGATCGTTAGGTTTATCCCCTTGAGCTGTGTTGATTCAAGCGAATAGGCGCTTAACGCGCTTCTGCTCCGCCGTCTTCAGTCCCGAGGCAAGGGCTTTGCTGTACCGCAGTATCCAGAGCGCCCTTCCCGCGATGGCGAGCGGGACGGCGAGAGCCAGCGTGCGCCACGCTATCTGGTTTGGCGGGACAAGCAACCCAACTCGCAGCCGCGCCATGTGACCGCACTCGTCGTTCAAGAGCAGGAACTGCACGACACGCTTCACCGAGCCGGTCCGCAGGCTCGCGAAGCGTCCCCTTGTGCGCCGCGTGCGCCTCCAGTAGCTTCCGGCGCAGATCGGTTACTGTATGCCTTCACGCTTGCGCTACAACTCAAATCAGCAAAGCGGCTGGCTGGATACCAGGGAGGACGAGTTCCTGGAAGGGGTAATCCGGGTGAGCAGCGGCGTAGCCCGATTCAGGTGTAGTTGGACTTCCGCCATTGGTCCCCCTTGCGCACCCGGCATACGGAAGTCCGAACACGCCATGCACATTGTCGGGTAAACTCCGCGCAGGGGATGCATCACGCATGATTTCTTCGCTGAAAATCGCTCTTGTCCTCGCCATGATGCCGCTGGTGTCCGGCCTCGTATCAGCTCAATCCGATACGATCCCGGATGACAAAGCTCATCGTGACATGACCATGCATTGGCCGGATCGTTGGCAACCGGGCATAGCTCCCGTCTTCTCGCACAATGAACTGCTCATGCATGCAGACTGCCATCGCGTTTGGACGCAATTCGTGGATGTCACGAGATGGCCCGATTGGTTGGTGTTTGTCAAGGATGTCACCATCGCGAGTCCGGGGAAGAAGGTGGAGCAAGGTGCAGTGTTGCACTTGAAGATCTTCGGCACACCGATTACGACGCGCCTGGATGAGTTCGTGCCTGAATCGCGGGTTGGTTGGACGCCCAAGGGAGACCAGGAAGCCCAGCCGAGACATTACCACAACTGGCATTTCGTCCCTCAAGGCAGCGGTTGTCTTGTCATCACGGAGGAGTCCGGTATTGGCCCGGACGACATCAAGGATCCGCAAGCGAACAGCCGCTTCATGCATCGCGCTCACGATCTTTGGCTGGCCTCGCTGAAATGGGCCTCGGAAAGCTAGGAAGGGTCAACGAGCTTGGATGTAACGTCGTGAGATCCTGCCGCCACCACCTGTAGAAGTCCGATGGTAGACAGCCTCGAAAAGCTCACGGCCGGTTGAGAAATCTTGTCACCGTCTCGGATAGCTTCGGCAGCTCGCAGCCGGGGGCCATGTGGCCGCACTCCCCTTCCAGCACCAGGGTTTGCGCGTGCGTCAGGCGGGCGAAGGCCAGCGCGGGGACGGGCGAGACCATTTGGTCCTGCTCGGCGGCGACGACGAGCATGCGGGCCTGCACGAGCCGGGCGGCGGCGAAGATATCGCCCCCGTGCGCGATGTCGTGGGCGAGCATGGCCTGGAGCTGCCGGAGGTAGTCGTTCGCGTCCGAGGCGAGGTGCA
>CAXUHL010000149.1:7271-7708 GCA_964250745.1 uncultured Acidobacteriaceae bacterium | reverse complement strand
GCAGCTGCCTGCGCTCCTCCGGCGGCAGCGGCAGCCACGGTGACTTGAGCAGGACGATGAGCACCCCGGCCAAGCCGAAGATGGCCCCCGATGCCCCGGCTCCCACAGCCGCACCCGCGCCGTCATTGGCGAGCCCCGGGTGCGCGGCCACGCTCAAAAGGTTTCCCGCCGCCCCGGTCAGCACGTACACGACCACCAAGCCGAGGGGACCCAGCAGCGGCTCGCCCAGCAGGCCCAGGTTCCACAGGCACCACATATTGGTTGCCAGGTGCAGCAGGCCGACGTGCAGGAATGCCGCGCTGACCAGCCGCCACCACTCGCCGTCGAGCAGCACGGCGGGGCCGAAGTCCGCGCCCCAGTGCAGCAGCTGATCCGGCCTTGGTGAGAGAAGCGAGACGCCGCTCACGAGCATCGCGACGAAAACGGCCACGTTGAGC
>CAXUHL010000149.1:0-7261 GCA_964250745.1 uncultured Acidobacteriaceae bacterium | reverse complement strand
TCCAGTACCCGCGCGGGCTCGCTCGCCGCCGGGGCCAGCACCTCTGCCGGGGTTTGAAGCTCGTCGGTCGCGCGCTCGTCCGCCATGGCTCTACCCTAGCGTTGGACGCAAACGGCGGCAAATTACTTTGGTTCCCGCCCGACGGACCCCTCCGCGCCTTCGTACAATCAACTTTTCCCCCTTTGAAGGACGGTCCAGCGATGAACGAGATGAAAGCGGTGCGGCGCGCCCTGCTCAGTGTCACCGACAAAGAAGGGCTGGTGCCGTTCGCGCGCGGGCTCGCCGCGCATGGCGTGGAACTGGTTTCGACCGGCGGCACCGCCCGCGTGCTGCGCGAGGCCGGACTGCAAGTCCGCGACATCGACGACCTGACCGGCTTCCCCGAGATGCTGGACGGGCGGGTCAAGACGCTGCACCCCAAGGTCCATGGAGGCATCCTGCATATCCGGGCCAACCCGGAGCACCGGGCCGCCGTGGAAGCGCACGGGATCGAGCCGATCGACATGGTCGTGGTCAACCTATACGCCTTCGAGAAAACGGCCGCGCGCGCCGGGGTCGCCTTCGCCGAGCTTATCGAGAACATCGATATCGGCGGGCCCTCCATGCTGCGGTCGGCGGCCAAGAACTTCGAGGATGTGGCCGTGGTGACCGATCCGGCCGACTACGAAGCCCTGGTCGCCGAGCTGGCCGCGCATGAGGGCCGCTTGACGCGGGCGACGCGCTGGCACCTGGCTCGGCGGGCGTTTGCCATCACCGCCGCCTACGACACGGCGATCGCGAATGCGCTCGACCGGCTGGGTGTCGAGGGAGGCGAGCCCGCCCCAGTTGTCGAGGCAGACCTGCCCCAGGAGCTCCCGCGTACGTTGCGCCTGGTCCTGCCGCGCACCGCGACGCTGCGCTACGGGGAAAACCCGCACCAGCGCGCCGCCCTTTACGCCGACGGCTCGAAGCGCGGCGTGGCCGGGGCGCTGCAGTTGCAGGGCAAGGAGCTCTCCTATAACAACCTGGTCGATCTGGACGCGTGCTGGGAGTTCACGCGGGAGTTCCCGGCCGGGGATGCGGCAATGGTCGCGATCATCAAGCACACCAACCCGTGCGGGGCGGCGACGGGCGCGTCTGTGCTGGAGGCGTACACAAAGGCGCTGGCCGCGGACCCGGTTTCGGCCTTCGGCGGGGTGCTCGGCGTCAACCGTGAAATCGACGAGGCAGCGGCGGAGGAGATCGCGAAGCTGTTCGTGGAGGCGATCGCCGCCCCGGCCTACACGCCCGGCGCGCGGGAACGCTTCGCCGCGAAGAAAAATCTGCGCCTGCTCGAGATCGAGCACGCGGGGGGCGCGCTGGGCGCCAACCATATCGCCGGGGGCGTGCGGGTCCCGGCCGCCGACCGGCCCGGCGCGCCGGAGCTGCGGGTGGTGACCGCTCGTCCACCGTCGGAGGAGGAGTCGCGGGCGCTTCTGTTCGCGTGGCGCGTGGCAAAGCACGTCAAATCGAACGCGATCGTTTACGCGCGCGACGGGCAAACGGTGGGCGTGGGGGCTGGACAGATGAGCCGGGTAGACGCGGCGCGGTTCGGCGCGCAAAAGGCGGTGCTGCCGCTTGCCGGGACGGTCGCTGCCTCGGACGCGTTTTTCCCCTTCCCTGACGGGTTGGAGGTCGTCGCCGAAGCAGGGGCGACCGCTGTGATCCAGCCCGGCGGCTCGGTGCGCGACGCGGACGTGATCGCCGCGGCGGACCGTCTGGGGCTGACGATGGTGTTCACGGGGGTGCGGCATTTCCGGCATTGAGGCGTTCCCGAAAAGGCACTCTTCCCGAAATGGAACAAGCTGCACCCGCTGGTAACACACTTTCGGGTTCTCCGCATCCCCGCGCCGTTTACAATCGTCCAAGTTGCAAGCTGCCCGCGATCCGGCGGCTGAAAGGCCGCCCGTGCGCCCCTCGCCCCACACCCTCTTCCCCGCGCTCGCCCTGCTCTTTGCCGTTTCCCCCGCTCTCGCCCAGGCCAAGCCGTCGGAGAGCCCGGCACCCAAGCAGGCCGATGCGTATTACCACGCCATGCTCGCGCACAACTATGAAGAGCAGGCAGTGCAGGGCGGAAAACCCGAGCTGGCCAACCAGGCAGTCGAGGAGTATAAGGCGGCGCTGGCGGCCGACCCCGCCTCCGCTACCCTGAGCAACGACCTGGCCGAGCTTTACTTCCGCACGGGCCGGGTTCGCGAGGCCATTGACGCCGCACAGGCCGAGATCGCGCGGGACCCCAACTCGCTGGACGCGCACAAGCTGCTGGGCCGCATCTATCTCCGCTCGCTCGGCGACGCCTCGGGAACCAGCGCCAACGGTGCCACCAACGGGATGCTGGGGCTTGCCATCGCGGAGTACAACCGCATCCTCGCGCTCGAGCCCGGCAACATCGAGAACCACCTGCTGCTCGGTCAGTTGTATTCCTTCGCCAAGGACCCGGCGCACGCGCAGGAGCAGTTCGCGGCCGCGCAGAAGATCGACCCGCACTCGGAAGAGGTCGTGCTGAACATGGCGCGGATCGACACGGAGCAGGGCAACGTGCGCGGAGCCGTGCAGGCCTTGAGCGCCGTGCCCGAAGCCGACCAGACCGCCAAGACCGAGTACGCGCTCGGTGCCAGCTACGACCAGCTCAAGGACACCCGGCACGCGATCACCGCTTACCAGAAATCGCTGGCGCTGGAGCCGGACAACCTGGACGTGGAGCGGGCGCTGGCCGATGCGCTGCACCGCGACGGGCAGGACACGCCGGCGCTCGAAGCCTACAACGACGTGATCGAGGGCGACCCCACGGACGCGAACGCCTACCTGCACGCCGCGGAGATCGAGCGCAAGGAAGGCCGGCTCGACGATGCGCTCGCGAACCTGAAGAAAGCCGCGCCGCTCGCCTCCGACTCGCTCGAAATTCGCTACAACGAGGCGCTCGTCTACGAGCAGCTCGGGCAGTTCTCCGAGGCCGAGCGGCTGCTGACCAAGATGGTCGCCGACGCCGAGCACTCCACGGGCGACTACTCGGTCTCCGAAAAGAACAACTACGCTCTCTTCGTGGATCACCTGGGCAATGCATACCAGGGCGAGGGCCGCACGGACGATGCCATCGCGGCGTTCGGCAAGTTGATCCCGCTCGGCAGCGACTTCGCCGTGAGCGGCTACCTGGCCCAGACCGACGCCCTGCGCGAAACGCACCAGTATGACCGCGCCACCGCGACCCTGCAGCAGGCGGTCGCGAAGCTGCCCAAGAACCGCGGCCTGAAGCTTGCGCTCGCGAACCAGCTCGCCTCAACCGGCAAGTACGACGAAGGGGCGGGCATGGCGAAAGGCCTGCTCAATAACACCCCCCAGGACCGGGAAGTGTATCTGTCGCTGGCCCAGATCGACCTGCACGCGAAGAAGTGGAAGGAGGCCGGGGAGGCTCTGGACCGCGCCGAGCAGCTGAGCACCGCGCCGGAGCAGAAGGCGGGCGTGCTGATCGAGCGGGCGGTGGTCGAGGACCGGCAAAAGCACTACGACGCGGCCGAGGACGCCTATAAAAAGGCGCTCGCGCTGGACCCGAACAACAGCGCCGCCCTGAACAACTACGGCTACCTGCTCGCCGACCGGGGCGTGCGCCTGAACGACGCGCTCGCGATGATTCAAAGGGCCGTGAAGCTGGACCCGCAGAGCTACGCGAACCTGGACTCCCTGGGCTGGGCCTATTACAAGCTGGGCCAGTATGCCCTGGCCGAAAACAACCTGCTGAAGGCGAGCCAGCACAGCAAGGAGGACCCTACCGTCCACGAGCATCTGGGCGACCTCTACGAGAAGACCGCCCGGCTTAAGCAGGCGGCCTCGCAGTGGGAGGAGTCCCTGCGGCTGTTCACCCGGACCGACCCCGCCGACGCGGAGCCCGGCGAGGGCCAGCGCGTGCAAAAGAAGCTCGATTCAGCCAGGGTCAAGCTGGCGCGTGAAAGCTCCGTCGAGGACAAGGGCGCGAAGCACCCCTGAGAAGGTGTGTGAGAAGTCAACTGTAATAGGAAAAGGGTCATTCTGAGCGAAGCGAAGAACCTGTTTTTGCTTCGCTTGCGCGCATAAAAGCAGGTACTTCGTCGCTTTGCTCCTCAGGATGACCCTATTTAGCTCAGATTCCAGGAGCGATCGCTTCTCACTCACCCTCTCAGGTTTGCGCCGACCGAGAAGCGCAAAACAGATAGCCCGTGCCGGCGCGGACCGGCACAGGCGGTTTAAGCCGGCTGGCCGGACTGCACGGCTCCGGCGCTACTCTAAGGAAGCATGCCCCTCGCCCTCCACGCCTGCGCCGCGCCGGACGACCCCCATGACCCGCTCGCCGCCCGCGCGCACCCTGAGCCCGAACACGCCTACCGCGCCCCGTTCGAGCGTGACCGAGCCCGCATCATCCACGCCCGCGCGTTCCGCCGGCTCGCGGGCAAAACGCAGGTGTTCTCCGCTGGGAGCCGGGCCGGCGAGCCGTCCGACCATTTCCGTTCGCGCCTGACCCACACGATGGAGGTCGCGCAAATCGCCCGTACCGTGGCTTCGGCGCTGGGTCTGAACCCGGCGCTCACCGAGGCGCTCGCGCTGGTGCACGACATCGGCCACCCGCCTTTTGGGCACGCGGGCGAGCGGGCGCTGGACGGGTGCCTGCGCGAACACGACTTGCGTTTCGACCACAACCTCCACGCGCTGCGCATCGTCGAGCACTTCGAGCTGCGCTACGCCGGCTTCCCGGGCCTGAACCTCACCTTCGGCGTGCGCGAAGGCATCATCAAGCACTCGCGCGACTACACGGCCGACGAGTACCCGCAGCTCGCGCCCTACCTGCTTGACCGGCAGCCTCCTTTGGAAGCACAGCTCATCGACCTGGCCGACGAGATCGCCTACCTGACCGCCGATTTGGACGATGGGAGGGAGGCCGGGCTGCTCGACCTCGCGCACGTCCGGGCCGGGGTGCCGCTGTTCGACCGCTTTTACGCGCCCATGGCCGCGGAGCACGTCTCCGCCGCGCCCCAGCTGGTGTTCAACGAGGCACTCAAGCGCATGCTCAATGCACTGGTCGGCGACCTGCTCGAGGCCACCGTCGCCAACGCTCGTCTTGCTGGAGTTCACTTACTGGACGAGGTCCGCGCGGCAGGCCGTCGCCTGGTCGGCTTCTCCCCGGAGATGGAGCGCGAACGGCTCGCCGCCAAGCGCTATCTGCACGCTCACCTATATGGCTCCGCCCCGCTCAAAGGCGACCATGCGACGGCCGAGGCGGTGGTGCGCGACCTGTTCGGAGCCTGGCTCGCCGACCCCGCCCTGCTGCCGCCCACGTACCGGGCTCGGATTGAAAGCGGGCAGGTCAGCCCGGCCCGGGTGGTCGCGGACTATATCGCGGGGATGACGGATGCGTTCATTCTTGGGCAGCATGCCTTCCTGGTACGGAAGCGGTAGACGTCGGCGATCCGATCGGATCTTTCGTGGATAGAAGAACGGACCGGACACTCTCTCCATGCTCGCGCCAGAATGCCAGCAGATCGCTCACCCGGGCGAAAGCTTGGTCTACAGCGGACCAGGACTGCTGGAAAGCGCGCGAGAAATCCACTTTGGCGACCGAAAAACAAAAGGAGGCACTTTTGTGAGTTTGTCTGATTTGCGGACTCCCCTCAATCCCGCTCTGTCGAACGGCATCTTGCAGCTTGTCCGCGGAAAGCTGAGGCAAGGACAGATGCACTGCTCCCATCCCCGCTTTATGGGTGATGACCGCCCCGGGCGGCAGCAACGGACTGCGAAAGCAAAACCATTTATCCTGATCACAGGCCGGGCGCGCTTCTTCCCAACGTACTTCAGAGCCGAACCGAGCCCCGGCGGCGGCGGCGTAAGCAGCACGCCACTCTGTCATATGCGGATCTACCTTCCGTACACCGCTGATTGCATTTAAAAGGATTGCTTGCCTGAATACAGCGGCTTTGAAAGCGGCTCGCCTCGCCGTCCCAGCAAAGTAGCTCTGCAGCGATTCAAGCGAGACTTTGGCGTCGAAGTCCTGATTATGCGGCGCATAACGCTTGGGCGAAACCAGACAGGTCCAGAATCTATCCCACTGCTTTCCAATTCCCTCCTTGCCGCGCAACCGGTAACGCTCGGCTTGCGCCTTCTGAAAGCCGGCGCGAATCTTGTTCTCGATGAGAATGGCGACGCGGCTTTGCTCATGCCCCACGGAGGTGTAAATGACCAGCACATCCGTCTCGCCCTTCCCGGTCGTCACGGAGCGGACCGCTCTACAGTCCCAATTCTCATGAGGGATCGCAAATGTCGCAGCAGTTCCGCCTCCAGTCATGGCTTCCGCAATGAAAAACTGCAGGAACTCAGGATTGCAAGCGAACTCTTCCTCCAGGAGGAAGTCGAGATGACGCTCCTCTACCGGGGACTCGAAGATGTGAAGCGGATGACTCTGCTCGTTGGGCAAGCTCTGCACCGGCACCCTCCAATCTGAGTCGAGCTTAAGATACGGCGGGGAACGACTGCACTGGAAAACAGAGCAAAAAGTACTTTGGTACTTGCCTCGGGAAAAACTACTGCACCTTCCCTTTGGGCCGCAGCTTCCCAAGCTCCCCCGCGCAGGCGATCGCGTTCAGCGAGCCCATCTTCAGGTTGTCGAAGGAGGCCCAGAGCCAGAAGCGGCTCGGCTGCGCCTCGCTCGGGTCGGCGGGGCGCACGCGGACGAGGATTTCGTCCTGCCCGGCGCAGCTCAGGTTCGAGGGCGCGTCCGCCTCGCCCAGGATCACATCGACGTGGTCGCCGGCGAGCGCGGCTTCGAGGTGTTCGACTGCCGCCGGGCGCTCCAGTTCGACGCCGACCGAGGCGCAGTAGCCATGGAAAACCGGCGACTGGACGAGCTGGATGCCGAGCCGGGGCAGGCGTCCGCCGGAGAGCAGATCGTAGTGCCGGCGAATGCGCGCCTCGTTGGCCGTGAGATCGATCGAGGAGGTTTCGCCGAGGGTCGGCGTCATGTTGAAGGCCACCTGCATGTCGTAGACCTCCTTCGGCATGCTCTGGAAGTTCAGCAGAGTCACGGTCTGCCGGTGCAGCTCGTCGACAGCGGCGCGCCCGTGCTCGGAGGCAGGCTCGTACAGGGTGGCCCAGGCGCCGCGGACCGCGCCCACGTCCTGCAGGCGCGCCATCAGCAGTGCCAGCGCCGAGGCCGCGATGTGCGCGGCGACCAGGGCGGGGGTGTGGAGGTCGGGGGATGGCGTCGCAGGGTTGTCGATCGCGG
>CAXUHL010000148.1:7450-7713 GCA_964250745.1 uncultured Acidobacteriaceae bacterium | reverse complement strand
CTTCTCCGGGGTGGGCGAGGTGGGTGGTCGAGTCGAGATCCGGCTCGAGGTCAAGGACCCGTTTCCGCCGGACCGGGCGGCGCTGCACCACGTGTTCGACGGCGGCTGGATATGGGTGCTGCGCTTCAACAACGGATGGACCAGTGCGGGCTGCGCGGCGACGCGGGGCGCGGCGGAGCGGTTCGGCTTGAGCGAGGGCGCGGCGGGATGGGAGCGTCTGCTGGATGCGCTGCCGTGCGCGCAGGCGCAGTTCGCCGGGGCCC
>CAXUHL010000148.1:0-7440 GCA_964250745.1 uncultured Acidobacteriaceae bacterium | reverse complement strand
CTATGCGCCGCGTCTGGCGTTCCGGAGCGCGGAGATTGCCGGGCCGGGTTGGGCGCTGCTCCCCGGGGCGGCGGGGTTTGTGGACCCGCTGTTTTCGACCGGGTTCCCGCTGTCGCTGCTGGGAGTGGAGCGGCTGGGGCGCGTGCTGGAAGGCGCGATGGACTGGCAAGAGTATGCGCGGGCGGCGGACAAGGACCTGCTCGCGGCCGCGCGGCTGGTCGGGGCTCTGTACGCGCACATGGGGGACTCCCGCGCCTTCCGGACATTGTCGCTCCTGTACTTTGCGGCGGCAAGCTGGGCGGAAACGCTGCGGCGGCTGGGGCGCGCCGTGCCGGGGTTCCTGCTGTGGGGCGATCCCGTGTTCGGGCCGGAGTCGCGGGCGATCTTCGCCGAGGCCCTGGCGGGCCGGGTGGACGAGGCGCGGGTATACCGCCTGGTGGCCCGCTTCGACGTGGCCGGGCTGGGCAAGCGTCCGCCGGATGGCGTATACCCGGTGCTGGCCGAGGATTTGTACGCCGGGGCCGGGCTGCTGGGCGTTTCGCGCGGCGAGATCGGGGCGATGCTGGAAAGGGCGGGGTTTGCGGGATGAGGTCGATACGGATTGAGAATGCACTGAAGGCGCAGGGTGCTTTGCGCGACGCGGCGGGACTCGAGGCCGAGGAGTTTTCGATCGAGTCGTTTGTCGGCATGGTGAGCGACGAAATTGAAGCGCTGCGCGGGCAGGGCAAGACGGATGCGGCGATCGCGGCGTTGATCGAGTCGAGCTCGGCGATCGAGGTTTCGGCTGAGGAGATCGGCACGTTCTATGCGCCGCCGGAGCAGCGCCGGGGCTGATTCTTAACGCAGCGGCACGGTCGCGGTGACGCCTTTGGTCTCGTCGATGGTGACGAAGCTGTTCGGCCGCAGCCCGGCGATGGACTGTTTTTGCCCGCTCGGCCAGGCGATGTCGAGCGTAAACGGGCCTTTTGGAGCGGGCCCGAGGCCGAAGGTGACGGGCAGCTCCGACTGCGACAGGTAGGAGGAGCCGGAGCGGACCATGCGCGTTTGCCTGCCGCGTGGGGTACTCAGGAGCAGTTTGGCCCCGATCCCGTCGCGGTTCGACTTGCTGCCGACCAAACGGACCCGCAGCGCGGCGTTGCCCGAGCCGGCTTCGTTGCGGAGCAGCTTCGCGGGGCCGCCGGAGGTGGTGAGGACCAGGTCGAGCGCGCCGTCGAGGTCGTAGTCGAGCGCCGCTGCGCCCCGCCCGACGACCGGGGCGGCGAAGGGCGAGCCCGCGCCGCCGGAAACGTCGGTGAAGCGGCCGCCCCCGACATTGCGGAAAAGCAGGGGCGTTTCGGCGTACTTGACCGAGGGTTGGGTGACGGAAACGTCGTCGGCCACATGGCCGTTGAGCGCGAAGATGTCCGGGAGCCCGTCGAGGTCGTAGTCGAGGAAGAGCGTCGCGAAGGTGAGCGACTTGGCGGACGGCGGGGCGATGCCGGAGGCTGCGGACAGGTCGGTGAACAGGCCCTCGCCTTCATTACGGTATAGTGACAGGCTCTCGTTGGTGAAGTTGCCGACGACGAGCCCCGCGCGGCCGGAGTTGTCGAAGTCTGCGGAGTCGGCGCCCATGCCCGCGCGCGCCCTGCCCGCGTCGCTCAGGGACACGCCCGCTGCGAAGCCCGACTCGATGAAAGTGCCATTGCCGTTGTTGCGGTAGAGCTTGTTGGGCTGGGTGTCATTGGCGACGAACAGGTCGAGCCGTCCGTCGCCGTCGTAGTCGAGCAGCACGACGCCGAGCGATTTACTGGACGGGTCGTACAAGCCGGCGCGCTTCGTCGTGTCCTCGAAGACGCCGCTGCCCAGGTTGTGGAACAGCGTGCCGCTCTGGCCCTTGTACGCCTCGGGCGTGCAGTAGGACTTGTGGGTGCCGTCGACCGAGCAGGTCTGGTCCGTCGCGACCGACCAGGTGACGTAATGCGAAACGAACAGGTCGAGCTTGCCGTCGTTGTCGTAGTCGAACCAGACCGCGCCGGTTGAGAAGCCGCTGTCGGCGACGCGGGCGCGGGCGGTCACGTCGGCGAACCGGCCGCCGCCCAGGTTGCGGAACAGGTGGTTGCCGTCGAGCGCGGTGAGGTACAGGTCATCGCGACCGTCGTTGTCGAAGTCGCCCACCGCGCAGCCCATGCCGTAGGCGGAGATGGCGAGGCCGGAGGCGGCGGTAGCGTCGGTGAAGGTGCCGCTGCCGTCGTTGCGGTAGAGCGCGGCGGTGGCGTGCGCGTCGGGGTGGGCAGGAGGGTGATTTGGCCAGGCGTGGCCGTTGACGAAGAAGATGTCCTGGCGGCCGTCGCCGTCGTAGTCGATCGCGCACACGCCGGAGCCCATGGTTTCCGGCAGGTACTTCTTGCCGAACGCGCCGTTGGTATGGCGGAAGTGGATGCCGGCCTGGGCCGTCGTGTCGGTGAACCGGACGGGGGCGGCGTGGGCGATCGTCGCGAGCAGGGCCAGTGCGAAGGTCGAAAAGCTTTTGTACTTCAACGTTGAGGTTTCCTGAGCGGACTAGCTCGTTGGGGCCGGAAAAGCAGGCGCTGCGCTTCGTTCAGGATGACCCTGGTTGGCTGCCCGGTTCGGCTGTCAGCCGGCCGGGACGAGGGCGGGCGCTTGGGTTTTGGCTTGGCGGGCGTTCCACCAGGTGGACACGAGCAGCGCGGGCGGGCCCACCAGGAACAGCGCGTACAGCGGGGCGTAGATGCTGCTGTGGAGGCGCAGGACGCACTCGACGGCGGCGACGGCGACAACCACGAGGCACTGCCCGCGGCGCGAGCGCAGGGTGGTCTTGGGGTCGGTGATCATGAAAAAGATGAACAGCTGGTACTCGGGGCCTGTGATAGGTGAAAGCTCGGAAAGAAGCGGGTCGCCGGTAAGGAAGTGGCGCAGGACGGCGAACCCAGTGAACGCCGCGACATAGGCGGCGCAGATGTGGAACCGGCGCAGGCGGTAAACGATGGCCGAGCCGAGCGCCCAGATCGCGGCCATGGCCGCCAGATTGTTACCCCACTGGATGGACAGGCTGGCGACGGTGTCGGCGGCGAGGAAAAGCACGACGCAGATGGCGAAGTTCGAGGGGTTGAACAGGTGGCGGTTGCGGTAGCGCACCACGTATTTTGAGCTGATCGCGATGAGCGCGGCCAGCACGTAGGGCCACACGGCGGGCGAGCGCAGGAGGATGCCGATGGAGATGCCGCTGATATAGGCGCTGGCGACGTTGGGCCACTTGCCCAGCATGACCTTGCCGAGCACGAGCTCGGTTCCGATGGCGACGGTGATGGCGAGGGCGGTGCGGGTCCAGCTTTCGAGGATGCCGAAGGAGACGTTGCCGATGACCAGGATGAGCGTGATGAAGATCGGCGGCACGAAGCGGTTTTCAAACGAAAACCAGCGCCGCCATGGATTGGGGGTTCCGGCTGCCGGTGCTAACGGGATCGCATATCCGCTCATTGAGGTTCCTTGACGACGTTGAGGCGGCCCACCTGCGGGGCGACCAGCGACTGAATCGTACCAGAGGGCCACTGGATTTGGACACTCTCGATTTGCGGGTTTTGGCCCAGGCCGAAATGGAGGCGGCGGTCGTTTTCGGACGCAAAGCCGGAGCCGCCGGAAACGGTTTGGATTTGCGTCTGCCCGTTCCACTTCAGGGTGATCTGCGCGCCGATCGCGCTGCGGTTGGACCGGGTGCCCTCGAGCGCGAACCCGATCCACCGGCTGCCGGGGGCGACGGTGTTGCGGTACACGAGCAGCGGCCCCCGCTGGTTGGCGACCACCGCGTCAAGCACGCCTCTGTTCCACAGGTCGGCGAGGACCACGGAGCGGCCGTCGAAGGTATCGCGGACGCCCACCTCCCGGGCGGCATCGACGAAGCGACCCGCGCCGTCGTTGAGCCAGACGTGCTTCTGCTGGTAGCCGGAGTGGCTGCGGCCGTCGACCGCGGGCCAGTGCGCGGCGTCGGAGATGATGGCCGCGTTGCCCCCGGCGACCTTGGCGAAGTCGTACCAGTAGTCGCGTTTGGGGTCGAGCGAGACATAGCCGTCGACTAAGTAGAGGTCGAGCGTGCCGTCGTTGTTGAGGTCGCCGAACTGCGCGCCGAAGCTCCACCCGCCCAGCTCGACCCCTAAGTCGCGGGCCATGTTGCGGTAGGTGAGTGACTTAGCTTCTTGCGGAACCCAAAGATTGTTGCCCTGGATCAGGACGCCCTCCTCGGAGATATTCGACACGTAGACCGAGTACTTACCCTGATTGAAGACATCGCCGACCGCTACGTTCATACCGCTTTTGGGGGCGAAGCCGACGCCGGTCTCCGCGCCGGCCTCGTGGAAGCGCCCATTACCGTCGTTGAGGTAGAGCTCGGAGACACCGTAGTCGTTGGCGAGAAACAGATCGGGGCGGCCCGTCCCGCGCAGGTCGGCGGCGGCGGAGGCCAGGGCCCAGCGGCGGCTCGCGATGCCGGCCTGCTCGCTGACCTCCTCGAAGCGTCCGCCGCCCAGATTGTGGAACAGGTACTTACGGCCGCCGTTCTTCGCGTACTCGAACGACTCCGGCATCATGCGGGTGTTTTGTAAGTGCCATAGGTCGACAGATTCAGGATAGTAGCCGCCGAGGAACAGATCGAGCTTGCCGTCGCCGTCGTAGTCGAACCAGAGGGCGGTGTTCGCGTTGACCCACTTAGGGAAGCTCGGGTCCTCGACGCGGGTAAAGCCATGGCCCGCGTCGTTGTGGAACAGCTCCGGCCGCCCCCACTTGACCAGGAACAGGTCCTCATAACCGTCGTTGTCGTAGTCGCCCCAGACCGCGCCCATGCTCACGCCGGTGCCGGGGCGGTTCAGGTCGGCCACGCCCAGCTTCGCCGCGACATCTTCGAAGCGGCCGTCATGGAGGTTGCGGTAGAGGTGGTTGGGGGTGCCGTAGGCGCTGTCGGTGGCGTAGATGTCGGGCCACCCGTCGCGGTCGTAGTCGACGATCGACACGGACGCGCCCATGACGGCGACTTCCGGCATGATGGGGGCAAGCTTCGCGTCGAGGGTCGGGGCATGATGCGTGAAGCGGATGCCCGCCTCCTGCGAAACTTCCCGAAGAAAGAACCCGTGGCGGGCGAGGGCGGCCTGCTCGTCCAGCGCGGCCTGCCGGTGGGTGTGGGCGCGCCGGATCGCCAGGGGGGTGACGAGCAGGGCGACGAAAACGAGGGCGAGGAGGGTGCGTTTCATTGAGTCAGCGCGGCGGCGAAAGGCCGCGCGTCCACCCAGCGGGTCTGCCAGGTGAGCCAGTCCTGCCGGTGCGCCCGGTACTCGGGGTCGTCGTCCAGCCGGCCCGGGGCGGCGGAGTAGTCGCGGCGGGCGTGAAAAGGGTAGGGCAGCACGGAGGACGACCAGGTCGAATTGTAATCGCCGTCCTTGATCCAACCGTCGCCGGCCAGGACAAAATCACGAACCATGCCGGGCGGCGGTGGAGCGGGAACGGGGAACAGCAGGGTCATTTCGTCTCCGGCGTTCATGATGACATAGCGGTCGTCGGCGCTGCCGAGCAGTTCCCGCACATCGCCGTAGCGGGTGTAAAAGCCGGGCAGGTCGCGCCAGGTCTGCGTGGTGGAGGCGACGTCGGAGTAGGCGGGGAGCTCCGGGGAGCTCGGGTTGCTCTGGTGGATGGCGGAGTAGCCGCGGGAGTGGAGGTCGGCGGTCTCCGGCTTGAGCGTCTGGACTAGGGGCCGGGTGGACAGCACGGACGCCCACTGGATCTGATCCCAATACACCTCGAGGTTGGTGCGCAGGCGCAGGCGATGCGGCTCGCCGGGTTTCCACAAGCCGGTCAGCGCGAAGAGGCAGATCTTGTTGCGCCCGGCGGGGAAGCCCAGGTTCGGGTCGGCCGTGCGCCAGCCGCCCCGTTCGTCGGGGACTTCGAGGCTGAGCCAGTGCGGTTTGGGCCCCGATCCTTGGGCGAGGGCGACGTTCACGGACGAGTCCGACGGGTGCAGCCAGCCTTTCGCGATCAAGGTCAGGGGCCCGGCCGGGAGCCGGTCCGGCAGGGTCAGCTCGACCCAATGGTCGCGCGTGATGCCCTGATACCGGCCTCGGCCGAAGGTGTCGAGGTAATTCGCGTCGAGGTTGGCCAGGGTGGCGGTCACGTCGGTGCCGTTGTCGTCGACGGCGCGCACGAGCGCCTGGGAAGGGCCGGTCACCGTAATCGCGGGTCGGATGGCGGGGACTCGGAAGCGCTCGTCGGTGTAGACCTCGGTCCCGGCAGGGTGGTCGACCGCCAGCAGCGCCAGCGAATCGTAGAAATAGGACTCCCACAGCTCTCCGGTGACGCGCAGGTCGTACATGCCGCCGCGCGGGGCGATCTGCTCGCGGGGGATTTTGTACCACTCCTCGGTGGCCGCGATGGACGCGGTGCCCAGGTTGTTGATGCGCAAACCGAGCGCGGAGCCCCACGGGACGGAATCCTTCACAAAGGCCATGGCGCGGCCGTTCCACGCGAACAGGAAGGGGCAGGAACCCTTGAGCCGCTGCTCGGTCACGATCTGCGCGTCGGCCCGTAGGTTGAACTCGGCGCGGACCGAGCCGTTGGGCCACAGGATGCGGGCGACGTCGGTTTCGGGTTGGGTGCCGAGGCCGAAGTGTACGGCGGGCGCGGCGATGGGGGCGCGCTGCGTTAGGAGGCCGGCGCGGATTTCGATCTCGCCGCCGATGCCGAACGGGTTCACGCGCTGGTCGCCGGTGGCCTGCCGCGCCCGGGGGCGGATGGTTTGCCAATGGTAGTTTTGGGTGCTTTGGACCTTGGCCGTGCTGCCGGGGCCGATGAGGGCGAGGCGGCCGTCATTGTCGAGGTCGGCGATGGCCTGGGTGGGCGGCAAATCGGCCTTGAGCTGGACGAAGGAACCGTGGTCGGTCCCGAGCCACACCTGCGCCGGGCCGGTGCGGGGCGCGACAACGAGGTCGACCGCGCCGTTGTTGTCGAGGTCGGCGGCGAGCAGGCGCGCGTCCGCGGGGACGGGCTGCGCGGTGAACAGCGGGACGGCGCGCCAGGAGCGGCCTTCGTCCGGGGTGCTGAGGCGGCTGACATGGCCGGAATCGTCGGCGGTGAGGAGGTCGAGGGTGCTGGAGCCTTGGGTGATGCCCGCGGCGGCGACGGCCCGGATGTTTTCGCTTGTGAAGACCTCCGTGAACGAACCCGAGCGGCGGTTGAGGAACAGATGCAGCCGCCCTGCGCGGTCCAGCAGAGCGAGGTCGGGGTTGCCGTCGCCGTTCAGGTCGGCCCACGCCAGCTGCGCGGGACCGTCGATGTTGGGGAAGGGAGTCTGAGGCGTGAACGTGGAGTCGCCGTTGTTGCGCTGCAGCGAGGGGGGGCCGTCGGCGGGGGCGGCGAGGATGTCGAGGTCGCCGTCGGCCTCCCAGTCCAGCGCCCAGGCGGCGG
>CAXUHL010000147.1:4687-7725 GCA_964250745.1 uncultured Acidobacteriaceae bacterium | reverse complement strand
CACCAAAGGTAAGGAGATCGTGGTCAAGTCCGAGCAGCTGCTCCAGTTCCACACTGCCTCGCCGGTCGACATCGCCGTGCAGATGCGTGACGGGCAACCGCTTCAGTCCGCCGCGTATCCGTCGCCCACGCTGCAAACCCGTCCGCAGTCGGACGCCCGCGTCCAGCCGGACCCGCAGTAGGCGTTCCCGGGCATTCCGGACTCAGGGTCATCCTGAGGAGCAAAGCGACAGAGGACCTGCTTTCCCCCCAAGACGGGAGAAAAGCAGGTCTTTCGCTTCGCTCAGGGATGACCCGGGTCAGGGAGGCCTCCGAACCCGGGTCATCCTGAGGAGCAAAGCGACAAAGGACCTGCTTTCTCCCTTGACCCACGCGCTCGCAGCTGTCCGATTCCGAACACCACTGTCCGGTTCCGGACGGCCTCCTCTCTGCCGATCTCATTCGAATCAACAACTTAGACGCGTCATAAATGGCCCTCGATGTGCAAAGCATCTCTGCACAGGAGAGCCGCCCATGCGCACGCTTTGGCAAGACTTCCGCTATACCCTCCGCCAACTCCGCCAGGCCCCCGTCTACGCCCTCACCGCCATCCTGACGCTGGCCCTCGGCCTCGGCGCGGCAACTGCCATGCTCGCCGTCATCGACTCAGTGCTGATCCGCCCCGTGGCTTTGCCCCACGCGGAGCGGATCGTCACCCTGGGCCGTCTAGTCAAGGGTGAGCCGCAGTCGTTCTTCCCTTACGCTGATCTTGAGGCATTACAACGCGACGCGCCCGCCTTCGAGGCCTTCGGGGCTTATCAGAGTCTTCCGGCACCGGTGACCACCGCCGCGGGCACCCGGGTTGCGCTCCAGCTTTCGGTCTTGCCCGGCTTCTTCGACGTCGCCGGTATCGCAGCCCACCTGGGACGCACCCTTACCGCCCGCGACGCGCACGCGCCGGTCGCCGTGGTCAGTGACGAGTTCTGGCAGGACAATCTGCACGGCGACCCGCACGTACTCGGCACCGGGATCACCGTCGAGAAGCGCTCTCTTACCGTGGTCGGCGTTCTACCCGCCAACTTCAGCTTCCCTCGGACGGCTCTCGGCCCGACCGTGTACACCCCTCTCCTGCTGGACGCGGAAGGTAAGAACGACCGCGGGTTCTCCGCCCTGCCCGTAGTTGCCCGCCTGAAACCCGGGGTGTCTCTTGGAACCGCACGCGCCCAGGCTGGGGCCGTTTACGGCCACGCTCCGCAGTCGAAGGACGAAGATCGAGGCGCGCTGACCTTGCGCCCCTACAGCGCCTCCATGACCGGCGATGTACAGCCCGCGCTCATTACGCTGCTTGGGGCCTGCGCCCTGATCCTGCTCATTGCCTGCGCCAACACGGCCAACCTTCAACTGGCCCGAGCCGCCGCGCGCGCGGGTGAGATCGCGGTGCGTGCGACTCTCGGCGCAACCCGCGCTCGTATACTTCGCCAGCTCGCCACTGAAAGCGTCACCGTCTCGCTCTTCGGCGCTGGGCTCGGTCTTCTGTTTGCCGCCCTGATCCTCTTCGCTGTCCGTACCGCGTACGGCCAAACCTACCCGCGCTTCAACGAACTCGCCCTGCATCCAGCGGTTTTCGCCGCCTGCGCGATGCTCGCGGTCCTCACCGGGATCCTCGCCGCATTGGCTCCGGCGTGGGCCGCCCTGCAAACCGCCTCGTCGTTTTCGCAATCCACAAGGGTGACTCGCCGCTCTCGTGTTCCCGCCTTGCTGGTCGCTGTCGAGATCGCGCTCACCACCGTCCTGCTTGTCACCTCCGGCTTGTTCCTGCGCACCTTCAGCACCTTGGAGCGTATCCCGCTCGGCTTCGACCCGCATCGTGTTTCGGAGATCACCCTCATTCCCACCGATCCCGATGCCGACGGACTAGTCCTGAAACAGACTTACGACCGGCTTCTCGCCGCTTTGTCCGCCCTGCCCGGTGTGGAAGGTGCCGCCACCGAGACCTCGCTCCCGTTTTCGAAGTTTTCGCTCCAGCTCGGCAGCGCCTTTCGGATCGAGGGCCGCCCCGCCGTTAAGGGGCAGACCGCCTCCGTCAGCCTTATCAACGAGGGTTTCGTAAAAACCATGCATGCGCCGCTGCTTCAGGGTCGAGCCTTCTCGCCTCGGGACACAGCGGCCTCGCAGCCGGTCTGCCTTGTCAATGAAACCTTCCTACGCAGATATCTGAGGGGTGTTCACCCGCTTGGTGAAGTCATCGCATTCACCCATCAACGTCCAGACGACACCAGCCCGACCTTCCTGCCGTTGCCTGTGACGATCGTGGGAGTTCTCATGGACGAGAAAGCCGGCGCACTGGCCGACGACATCTCGCCGGAGATTTACGTTCCGTATACCCAGTTTCCGGCCAGACAAGACGACGCCCACTTGCTCTTCGGTATGGCTCCCCAGTTCGCCGTACGCTCCAGCCTGCCACAGGCCGTGCTCGAACGCGAACTTCGCCTCGCCCTTAAGCAGGCCGCCCCCGACATGGCCGAAATGCAAATCACCCCGCTCGACGCGAGCATCGCCCAGTCGCTGACCAGTCAGAAGCTTGCCCTCCGGCTCGCCTCCGCCTTCGGCCTGCTCGCCCTCGTGCTTGCCGCCGTCGGCATCTACGGCGTCCTTTCCTCGTCGGTCGCCCAGCGCACCCGCGAGCTCGGCATCCGTCTCGCCCTCGGGTCGCCCCGCCGAACCGCCATGCTCCTGATCGTGAAACAAGCCGCAGCCATGGTCGCACTCGGCCTCGCCGTCGGCCTCCTCTGTGCCTGGCCCGCCGGACGCGCTCTCCGCGCCTTCCTCTACGGAGTCACCCCGCTTGACCCTCTTGTTATGCTCGGCTCTGTCTTCGTGCTGTTTGCGGTTGCGCTTGCGGCGGCAGCGCTCCCGGCCTGGCGTGCCATGCGGATCGATCCGGTCGAGGCACTGCGGGCGGAGTAGCCTCCACCCGCAGCGAAGCTAGAAGATCTTGTAGGAGATACCCACGCTGAAACCGTTTGGTGTCAGCCCGGTGCTTGGGCGCGGCGCGGTGAA
>CAXUHL010000147.1:0-4587 GCA_964250745.1 uncultured Acidobacteriaceae bacterium | reverse complement strand
ACGTTGTTCAGGTCCAGCAGCCGGATCTCCGCTTCCACTCCCAGGCGGGGGGTGAACAGGTAGTCGCCCCAGAAGCCGATGCCGTCCGAGCGGATGTACTTGACGTAGTCGTTCTGGAAGTTGGAAACCTCCACGCCTGCCCAAAGCTGGCGTGTAAAGCCCTGGGAAGCGGGTGCGACCTGGGCGTGAATCAGCTGGAAAGGAACGAAAAGAAACAAGCACAACAAAAGCAGAACTCGCGTGGGGCGCATCATCGGTCTCCGAAAATCCAGGACTTCTTTCTCGTGCAAACAAAGCAGGCGGCAGCTTTGCGGTCCGCTGCCGCCGTGAGCCGCGCTTACTGCGGTCCGTTTTGAGCCGGTTGCGTGCCGGTCGCGGTGCCTGCCGGGGCTTGCGTCGCGGGGGCGGGGTTCCCGGCGGGTGGTGCCGCCCCGGTGTCCGGGGCCGCACCCGGTGCGGGAGCCTGGGTAGGCGCGGGAGGTGTCGCTGCCGCGGCTTGGTAATACTGCAGCCGCACGTAGACCGGCGTGACCTCCAGGGGCAGCTTGTCGCTCGGGTTCAGGATCAGCGGTGCCGGCGCGTTCAACGCCATGACCTTGTCGTCCCAGGAGTCGACCCGCAGATGGCTGCCCAGGGGCAGGGCGGCTTCCTGGTGAACGTCGGGAATGTTCAGCTTCTGCCCCTTCCCGATCGGTTCGAGCCAAGGCGTGCCGTCCGGCTTGATGAGGGAATCGCCCAGCCTCGGCGTCAGCAGGGAAGTGAGCTCTTTCTCGCGATTCTGAAGTTGCGCGAAGAACAGCCCAACGCTCGCCGACTTGTCCTTGTATACGGAGCCATTGAAGAACTCGATCGCTCTCTTCGTTGCCGACTCGTTATCGATCGCGGAGTGGTTCATATTGATTCGCTGGAACGCGGACTCATCCGGAAAGAGCAGACGGTCGTTGAAGGCGTAACGCGTGTCGATGCGGTGACCGAGCGTTATGTGCGCAAGTTCAAAAGCGATGACCGCCGCCAAAGACTCTTCGGTCGGCAGCACATCGACCAGTCCCTTGCTGAGAAGGATCGTGTTGCCGACAGCTAAAGATTCGAGCGGCTGGGTCAACATCACGCGGCAGTGCACATCGCCCGGCAGTTGGAGATTGTTGCCGATGATGATGTTGTTCGTCACCTGCTCGAGGATCTTGTCGTAGGGGCTCGCCGGTGCCAGGATTCCGGCCTGCACCAGACGGTCCAGAACGTTGTTCTCGGCCTGCGTCACGAACAAGCGCTGCGCCTGCAATGGGTTCACGTCCTGCGAGTTCTGGCTCTGGTCCTGCGCGTTCTCGATCTCGATCGAGGCATTGTCCGACGCGCTCTGCGGGATTTTGAGCGAGTAGCCCCAGAAGTAGGTCTGCGCCTTGAAGCCCTTCGCGTGAGCCGCCGCGGAGTGGTCGCTTTCCTCCGTGTAGATCACGGCCGGCAGCCACACGCCTTCCTGAAGATTGGTCCGCCAGGAGTCGAAGTGGTAGTAGTGCGTGTCCTCGTCGTTGGGGTTGCTGGTGTAGGTGCCGTTGATGCGCACGATGTGCGCATCCCGGTCCTCGACCCAGATGCGCCCGAAGAACCGGCCGGCCCCTGATTTGTTCTTCGGCTTCACGTCGAACACGGCCGTCCGGACATTGCCGATGAACTCGCGCCGCACGAACGAGACGTCGTAGTGTTGCAGGTCGAAGCCCACCGGGTCGATGAACATCATGTCCTGGAACCCGGTCGCGGAGTAGCTCAGCTCGAATGCCTTGCTCAGCCCCGTGACGTACCCAAGCGATCCTTGCAGCAGCCCATGCTTCGTCGCCTTGCTATCGTATTGGTTATTCGCGAAGGTCTTGCCGAAGTCGACCCGCCCGATGAAATATTGGTCCGAGACAGGCACCTGGAACTGCACCGGGTCCGGCCTCATATTCTGGATATAGGTCTGGACGACCGGCGTGTGCTTGGCAATCTGCTTGACCGTGTCTTTTTCCTGTGCCATCGCCTTGAGAACCAGCTCTTTCTGGTCCGGCGTCAACGGGACCAGAACGAGCGGCTTTTCCTTCTTGGCAAACGCCGGTGCCGCTGCGAGTACTGCGCCCAGGCTCAACAGCCCGAGCTTGCGTCCAACCATAATACGATTCCTCATTCGCCGGAAACCCGTCCGGCGTTCCTTAGTTTCGTCTACCGCCCCGCTTTACGCGAGTTGGAAGGCTACGTGGATGACCGAAACCTGGTCGACAGCCTTGCCGTCCCGCGTCGCGGGCTTAAACCGGATTCGCGCCGCCGCCAGTCTCGCCTGCTCGTCCAAGCCGTGGCCCAGCCCGCTGACCACCCGCTGCACCTCGACCTGGCCATCCGCCGAGAAGCGCACCTCCAGAGTCACGTCGCCCTGGATGCGCTGGTCGCGTGCTTCCGCCGTGTACTGCGGCAGCGGCTTCGAAAGAATGACGATCGGCGTCGTGACCGGCTGCTGCACCCGCGCCGCCGGTCCGCTCGAAGCAGGGGCACCCTGTCCAAAGCCCGTCGAAGCCACGGTTCCGTGTCCGCCCGTCGTTCCGCCCGGCTGGGCGCTCGCGCCGAAGCCGGTCGAAGCCACGGTTCCCGTCCCGCGCCCGCCTGGAGCGCCTGCCGGCTGCGTGCCCGCGCCGAACCCCGTCGAGGCAACCACCCCATGCGTGCTTCCGTTCGGCGAGCCCGCCGGGGCCCCGGCACCGAAACCCGTCGTCGCCACGGCACCCTGTTTCGCGGCCGCGCCCTGATTGTTGTTCGCCGCCGCGCCGAATGCGCCCACCGCAGCCAGCTGCGTCGGGCGACTCGCGTTGGGGTTGGCCTGCACACCCGTCGGCTGGCCGAAGCCGGCCGCCTGCGTCGCCGCCACCTTGGGGGCTTGCGCTGCCGGGGCCTGCGGGGACTGAAACGCTCCCACGACAGGTTTGGGCGGGGTCACCACCGGCCTCGGAGCCGGAGCAGGGATCGACGGCGCTTTCGCCGCTTCCTTCGGCAGCTCCACCTTGGGCGGCTCAATCACCGGCTTCGGCACGGGCGGCTGCACTTTTTCGACCGGCAGCGGCGGGATCGGCGGCATTTCCACCTTCGGCACAGGCGGCTTGTAGGGCTTGATTTCGGGCGGAGGGGTGAGGTAAGTGAGGGTCTCCTGCCGGCGCACCTTCGCCTCGTGCACCTGGTCCAGTGTAATGAACAAAAGCAGGATCGCGATCGCGATATTGATGCCCGCCGCCACCCCGAACGAACCGAAACGCTTCTTTTCCTCAGGCAGCAGCCCGAAGTTGGCGTGGTTCAGCACATCCCTGTGCGGCACCGCCTGTTCCATCCGATCGTCGACCTTTTGGGACATCATCCCCGCTCCCGGTACCGCCTCGTAGTGCCGCGGCGCGTACTCGTTCCCGCCCCGCATGCTGGTGTTATCGGCGAATCCCTCGCCGACATGAACCCTTTCTTGTACGGCCCCGTTCTTTTGCCCGGCCATGCCTTCGCGCATTCCACGCCCCTTTTACCGATCTTGCGCTTCCGCGCCGACACTCCACCCGGTTACGTTTCGACGGCGGAGATTGCGGGAAACTGGGTACATTCTAACCGTGCTGGACAAAAGTGCAGCCATCTGGAGTACAGTCATCGGTTACCATTGGGTGCGTCCATTCCCATTTTGGGAATTGGTGTCGCTTCGGGTTTGCCACTTGGACGGACCGGGCACTCCTTCGGTTGCTCCCTCCACCCGCTTCGCCTCTGAAAGGAATCAGAAATGAATGTTTTCCTCACCGGCGGGGCCGGCTACATCGGCGGCACCGTTGCCGAAACTCTGCTCGCTTCCGGCCACTCCGTCACGATTTACGACAACCTGTGCCACGGCCACCGCTCCATGCTTCCCGCGGGCGCGGTGTTTGTCGAGGGCGAGCTGGCCGACCGCGCCCGCCTGGAATCGACGCTCAAGCAGGGCTTCGACGGCGTGCTTCACTTCGCCGCCCTCATCGAGGCGGGCGAAAGCATGCAGCGGCCCGAGATCTACTTCCGCAACAACTCCGCCTCGACCCTGACCCTGCTCGAAGCCATGCTCGCCGCAGACGTCCGCCGCCTCGTTTTCTCCTCGACCGCCGCTTTGTACGGTGAGCCCGAGGAGACTCCCATCCTTGAAACCGCCCCCCTGCGTCCCACCAACGCCTACGGGGAGTCCAAACTGTTGGTCGAGCAGATGCTCTCCTGGTTCCACCGCCTCCACGGCTTCTCCTACGCCTCGCTTCGCTACTTCAACGTCGCCGGTGCCGTCCCCGGACGCGGTGAGGCCCACGAGCCCGAGTCCCACCTGATCCCGCTGATCCTCGACGTCGCTCTGGGCCGCCGAGCCAACATCAAGATCTACGGCCAGGACTCCCCCACCCCCGACGGCACCGCCGTCCGCGACTATATTCATGTCGAAGACCTCGCCCGCGCTCATGAGACGGCACTGGCCGCCCTCGACCGTCCCGAGCCGGCCAGGCTGATCTACAACATCGGCAACGGCGCCGGCTTCTCGGTCCGCGAGATCATCGAGGCGGTGCGCCGTGTCACCGGCCACCCCATCCC
>CAXUHL010000146.1:0-7826 GCA_964250745.1 uncultured Acidobacteriaceae bacterium | reverse complement strand
GCCGAGGAACTGCGCCGCCACCAGACGGCCTACGTCGGCGGCGGGCAGGTGCCGCACGGTGAGCAGAAAGGTCGTGACCCAGCCGCTGAACGCCTGGTAGGCGAAGAAGTTGAGCCCCGTCATGGCCGCCAGGGCCAGGGTTTGCTTCCGCAGGGCGGGGGTAAACAGCTCGGCGAGCGGCAGCTTGCCTTTGCGCGGAACCGCCTCGCCGCGGGGCACCACGACGAACGCGAGCCCTGCCAGCAGCACCGGGGGCAGCCCGCCCAGCCACAGCAGCGCCCGCCAGTCGCGCCCGCCCAGCTGGCCGAATTCCACGCCGCGCGCGATGCAGGCGAGCCGGAAGGTGGCGTTGATGGCGCGCGCGCGCATGCCGCGCACCGTGGGCCGGAACAGCTCGACATAAATGCCCACCACGACCGGAAAGCTGCCGCCCAGAAACAAGCCCAGCGCGAAGCGCTGCGCGAGCAGGGCCGCGTAGCCTGTTACGAGCGTGCCGGCGAGCAGCATCGTCCCATAGCCCGCCATGACCACGGCCAGCATCAGCCGCCGGCCCAAACGGTCGGCCAACTGCCCGATCGAGAGCGCCCCGAGCAAGGCCCCCGCGCCCTGCGCCGAGTACATCGACCCAGCCTGCGTCAGGGTCAGGCCGAAGCTGGCGCGAAACAGCGGCCGCAGCACGTCCACCGTGTTCCACGCCCAGCCGTAGAAGAACTCGGCGACCAGAAGGAAGCCGAACGCCCCGAGCCGGCGAGCAAGGGGCAGGTCCAGCAGCGAGGCTGGCGCGCTCGACTCCGCCCCGGCGAGCGCCGTGCCCGGTGCGCGTGTGGTTGCGATCATGCGGCCTCCCTTCCCGGCGGTTCCCGCTTGTCAGCGCGTATCGGCAGCCCGCTCCAGCGCCCCGAGCTTTACCTGCACCAGCATCGACAGCTCGTCGTACACCGTCCACTCGTCGACGATCTTGCCCTCGCGAATGTGGAAGTGCGTGAAGCCCATGACCACCAGCTTGTGCCCGGTCGGCGGCCCCAGCGAGCCGTAGCCCAGGTGGTGGCCGTCCAGCACCCAGCGCACGGCCACCTTGGTGCCGCCTTCCTCGCTCTCGACCGAGCAGATGTGCTGCGGCACGTAGGCGCAGTCCGGGATCATCGCGGCCAGGCGCATGGTCTGGTGCAGCACCGCTGCCGGCCCGTACAGCTCGCGCATCAAGGGGCCGTGCCATTGGCAGTTGGAAGCGTAGACTTCGCCGATCTTGCCGAACATGCGCTTGTTGAAGATGTGGTGGAGCCAGCCGAGCACCTCGGCTTCGAGCCCGGAGTGCGCGAGCGACAGGTCGGGCTCGCTTTCGGGTGGGTACTGGCCCAGCAGGCGCCGGTTCTCGGCGATCTCGACCACCGCCTCGCCCGCGTCGAATTTCCTTTGCGCGATGCCCGAGGCATAGGCGTGCGGGTCGAGCCCCAGCTGGACGAGCTGCGCCATGTTGTCCCGCGCGACCCACTCGCGGTAAATCTTGTTCTCGACGATCATGCAGTCCACGATGGTGCGCGTGACGAACGTGCGCCCCGTGGGCCTGCCGAACATGCCGTATTCCGTGTGCCGTCCGGTGCCGTGGGTCATGTGCGAGGTGTAGAAGCCGGTGGTGTCGTCGCCGCGCCACACCACGGAGGTGGCCATGCCGCGGCGGTCCGGCAGCTCCACGATGCGCTGGATAGTTTCGCGCACGATGCTTTCGCGGTCGTACATAGTCCCGAGTACCCCGTACAGGACGCAGTTGTGGGTGTAGTGCGAGTAGATCAGGCCCACGTCGCGCTCGTCCCAGATGCGGTGGGTGCAGCGCACGATGTAGTCCACGATGTCGGTGTATTCCGGATCGAAGCCGCGCATGCCATGGGCGCGCGGCCGGCCGGAGGGCACCAGTTCGGTGAAATCGCGGCGCTCCACCTGCAGGACCTTGCCGCCTTCCTGCCCCGTTCCGTTGTCGCCCACATGGCCTCCTCAGCGGCGCTCGATCGCGTGCAACCATGCTGCCACAGCGGAGGCGGTTTCGTCCGGCGATTCGAGCGGTGGAACGTGCCCGGTCCCCGGCAGCAGCACGCGCGTACAGCCCGGCAGGGCCGAGGCGAGCGCCGCCTGCGCCGCCGGCGGGCACACACGGTCCAACGCCCCGGCCAGTACGAGCGCCGGGCACCGCACGGCCGCCAAGCGGTCCCGGTAGTCGCCGCGCCGGAGCGCCGTCTCGGTTTGCCGGGCGAACACGGCCGGCCCGCACGCCTCCGCCATGTTCTCGAGCAAGCTCAGCGGTGCCGCGTCGGGGCCGCCCCCATACCACGGCCAAAGGCGCTCCCGGACAAACCGCCGCATCCCTAGAGCCTCAGCCTCCCCGACAGCGGCCCGGCGCGCGGCGTGGTGCTCCGGGGCGACCGCATACGGGGTAGTACTGAGCAGGGCCAGGCCGCGGACCCGCTCCGGGGCTTGGAGAGCTGTTTCCATGGCCGCGAGGCCGCCGAGAGAATAACCCAGCAGCGCGAACCGCTCCGGCGCCCGGCCGAGCACATGCTCCGCCGCCTCCTCCAGCGTGCGCGCTTCGCGCAAAAGCACCACCCGCGCATCGACCCCCGGCAAGCGAGACAGGAGTGGATCGAACACGCGCGCGTCGCACAGCGTGCCGGGCAGCAGCACGAGCGGCAGGGCTTGCCGGTAAGGACTGTGTGCGTCGGGCACGGTATGCACCCTAGCACGCCAGGGCATACAAAGCCACGCGCGGCTCGGTACACTGTGGGGGTTCGCCGCGCCCACTGCCGCCGAAGGAGCCGCCCATGCCGCCACTCAACCCAACCTCCGGGACACCGGAAGCCATGACCCTGGAAACCATGCACGCACGCCTGGTCCGCTATGCCGACCTGCAGGCCTGCCGCACGGCGTTTATCGACACGCGCACGCCCGGCTCGACGGAAAAGGAAAACTTCACCATCATCGGGCCCGGCGTGTCCGAAAGCCCGGACCAGCACGTACATATCCGCGAGAAACACGGTTTCAACATCGGCGGGGCGCGCCAGCCGTTCGGTTGCGTCAACTCCCAGCACAGCCACGACACGGCGGAGGTATTCGTGGTGCACACCGGCCACTGGCGGCTTCACTTCGGCCCCAACAAGGAGGACGGCTCGCTCGACATCGGCCCCGGCGACGTCGCGTCCGTGCCCATCCACATGTTTCGCGGCTTCAGCAAGCTCGACCAGGGCAAGGGTTTCCTGTGGATGCCGCTGGGCCAGGACGACCCCGGCAAGGTGACCTGGGCGCCGGCGGTGTTCACGGCGGCGGAGGGCCACGGCCTGAAGCTCGCCAGGGGCGGCAAGCTCATCGACACGGCCAACGGCGGCTACGCGCTCAAGGAGGTCGAGCTCGAAACCGCGCCCGACGAAGCGCAGCTCGACCGACTGCGGACTCCCTCGCGCGAGAAGCTCGAATCCTGCGTCGCCCGCGCGGCCGGCCTCCGGCCCAACCCCGGCTCCCCGCTCGCGGGCGAGGGCGTGGAGGAGGCCGGGGTGATCGTGCCGCAGGCCACCGGCGACGGCTTCCCCGCCGGGCCCATCCAGGGCTGGTGGCCGCACGACTTCAACCTGCGCCGGCTCACGCTGGAGTCCGGCGCGTACATCCCCATGCACGCCCGGGCCGAGGTCGAGGTGCTCTTTGTCCAGGAGGGCACGGTCGCGATCGCCTGGCAAAGCGGCGGCCGTCAGGACGCGCTGCTGCTGGGCGCGGGCGATACGTTGTCGGTGCCGGTCGGCTTGGAGCACAGCTTCCGCAACACGACCTCCGGGGCCGCCGTCATCTTCGTGGTGCGCGGGACGGAGAACCCGCAGCGGCCCGTATTTGCCTCGGCCCCGGTTGCGGAGCTGGCCGGAGTATCAGCTTAGCGCGCCGTTTCAACGAGTGAGGGCCGCAAAGGTCGCCGCCCGCCGGTCATGGCGGATGGCGGCCGCCCGCCGGTGGCCTTCCAACCCTTCGCTCAGGCTTTGCCGCGTCGCCGGCGGCGCCACCAAATCCAGCGCGCTGTCGTCCAGCCACTGGTGCGTCGCGATCTTGACGTAGGACCCGACCCACAGCCCGCCCGTGTACCGCCCCGCGTGCATGGTGGGCAGGGTGTGGTTGGTGCCGACGCACTTGTCGCTGTACACCACGCTCGCGTTTTGCCCGATGAACAAGGACCCGTAGTTGCGCAGCTTTTTCGCGAACGCCCGCGGCTCGGCGGTATGGACCTGCAGGTGCTCCGCCGCGATGTGGTCCGAGTAGCGGATCATCGCCGCTTCGTCCGCGCACAGGGTGATCTCGCCGTAGTTGGTCCAGCTTTCGCCCGCGATCTTCGCGGTCGACAGCGTCTCGAGCTGCGCGAGCACCGCCTCCGCCGTCGCCTCGGCCAGCGCCCGGTCGGTCGTGATGAGGCCCACGCGGGTGCGCACATCGTGCTCGGCCTGCGCCAGGAGGTCGGTCGCGATCAGCTCCGGATCGCCCGACGCGTCGGCCACGACGAAAATCTCCGAAGGGCCGGCCAGCTGGTCGATGCCCACCGGCCCGAACACCTGCCGCTTGGCCTCGTTGACGAACGCGTTGCCCGGCCCGACGATCTTGTTCACCTGCGGGACCGTTTCCGTGCCGAACGCCATGGCGGCGATGGCCTGCGCGCCGCCGATGCGGAAGATGCGGTCCGCGCCCGACAGGTGGCAGCCGGCGACCATGGCCGGGTGCGCGTTCGGTGGCAGGCACGCGACTACCTCGTCGCAGCCCGCCACCTTGCCCGGCACGATGGTCATGATGGGTGCCGAAAGCAGCGGGAAGCGCCCGCCCGGCACGTACGCGCCCACGCGCTCGATGGGGATGACGCGGTGGCCCAGGTGCAGCCCCGGCAGGGCTTCCATTTCGAGCGGCAGGATGGTCGCGAGCTGCGCCTCGGCGAATCGCCGGACGTTTTCGATCGCGAACTCGGTATCCTCGCGGGTCTGCTTGTCGAGCTCATCGACAGCCTTGGCCCGGCCGGCCGCGGGGATCTCGAACTGGTCGAGCTTCGCCTTGTCGAAGCGCTCGGAATACTCGTGCACCGCCGCGTCGCCGCGCGTTTCCACCGCGTGCAGAATCTCCCGCACCAGCCCGACCACGTCGGCCCCATCGGCCAGCGAGCTGCGCCCCGGTGCCTTGACGTACTCCACCTGCCCCTCGAACCCTTGCACGCTCATTCGTTTCGCTCTCCCCGAACCCTAGTTTTTCACACGCCGCACAAGATCGTTCGCCCCCGCGAGCAGGAAGCCGTGGTCGGAGCCGAGCAGGAACAAGGATGCGCCGCGCGCCCGCCAGTGCGCCGCATCCTCGACCCGCGCCAGGAACATGCCCACCGGCTTCGCTGCGGCCGCGCCCGCCGCGCACACCCGCTCCACCGCGGCCACCACGCGCGGGTCGTCCTGCGACTCCGCCCCGTAGCCGACGGTCAGGTCCACCCTGCCGATGAACAGCGCATCCAGCCCCGCGACCCCGGCGATCGCCTCCACCGCGTCCACGGCCTCCGGGTCCTCGATCTGCGCGACCACCACCGTCGCCGCCGCGCTTGCCTCCTTGTGCCGGGCCATGGGCACCGTGCCGTAGCCGGCCGCGCGCGAGGAGCCCGCGTAGCCACGCCCGCCCGCGCCGTAGTGGGCCGAACGCACCACCGCCTCGGCCTCCGCGACCGACCGCACGTGCGGCACTAGCACCCCCGCGGCCCCGCAGTCGAGCGCGTTCAGGATGTGCTCCGGCGCGGATGAGGCGACGCGCACCAGCGCCGCCATGCCGCCCGCGCGCGCAGTCAGGAGGCACGCGTCGAGGCTCAAACGGTCGAAGGGCGCGTGCTCGGCGTCCAGGCACAGGCAGTCCAAGCTCGACAGCGCCAAAACCTCGACCGCGATCGCGGAGGGGGTCTTGACGAACGTCCCCACGATGAGTTCGCGGGCGGCCAAGCGGGCTTTCAGGTTCATCGGAGCCTCCGGCTCGCGAGCGCGGCGCCCTCGGCGAGCGTCCGCAGCTTCGCGTACACGATCTCCCCGTCGACCGCGCCGAAGCCCGCGAACGACGAAAACCCGCAGTCGGTCCCGGCGATCACGCGCTCCCGGCCCACGATGGCGGCGAACTGCCCGATGCGCTCGGCCACCAGCTCCGGGTGCTCGATGAAGTTGGTCGTCGAATCGATCACCCCGGGGATCAACACCGTGTCGTCCGGAATGAGGCCGCGCAGGTCGCGGAAGTACGTCCAGTCGTGGCCGTGGCGCGGGTTGGCGGTTTCAAACAGCAGCGCCTGCGGTTTGGCTTTCATCAGCACCGGCAGGATGGTGCCCATCTCCACGTCGCGGTGGTGCGGCCCTTCGTAGTTGCCCCAGCACACGTGCATGCGGGCCTGCGCGGCCGGCACGTTGCACAGCGCGTGGTTCAGCACCTCCACGTGCCTTTCGATCCGCCGCAGGTACTCGTCCTCCGGCCGGTCCTTGTACATCATGTGACGGCCCAGGCCAAGGTCCGGGCTGTCCAGCTGCAGCGTGAACCCGGCGGCCGCGATGCGCTCGTACTCCGGCCGCATCGCCTCGGCCAGGGCCTCCAGGTAGGCATCTTCGTTCGGGTAGAAATCGTTCGGCTGGAACAGCGCGATCACCCCCGGCGAGGCCGCGTTCATGAACGCGCCTCCCGGACCGTGCTCCTCGACGGCGCGCTCGAGGTGGCGCAGGTCGGCTTCGAGCGGCTCGAGCGTCCTGGGCGCGATCGGCCCCACGCAGCGCGGCCTGCGGTACGTGGGCGTGCCGCCGCCGCGCGCCGCCCGCTCCAGAAACGCCGGAAACGCTTCGAGGTCCGCGGGCGCGATGCGCGGGCTGTCGCCGTCGAAGCCCGTGATGCGGTCCTTGATGTACGTCGCGTAGGAGATCTTCGACATCTCGCCATCGGAGACGATATCGACCCCGGAGGCGACCTGCCGTGCCACGCACGCCGCCACGGCCTCGCCGATGACGCGGTCGAACTCCGAAGGGTCGACCGCTTCCCCGCGCTCGTGCGCGAAAACCAAATCCGTCACTTCCCTGCTTCGCGGCAGCGAGCCCACGTGCGTCGTCTGGATATGTCCTTGGCTCATCGTTTCCTCACTCGGCGGTCCACCCGCCGTCCACCACAAGGCTCGTGCCGGTCACCATCGCGGAAGCGGGCGAGGCCAGAAACACCACAGCCCCCATCAGATCCTCGACCCTGCCCAAACGCCCCAGCTTGATCTTGCCGCCCACCTCCGCGCGAAAGCCCTCGTCGGCAAGAAACGGGCGGGTCAGGGCCGTTTCGGTAAAAGTCGGTGCGATCGTGTTCGACCGGATGCCGCGGGGCGCCAGGTCCAGCGCCATGGCCTTGCTCATGCCTTCCAGCGCCCACTTCGACGCGCAGTAAAGCGTCCGCTCGCGCCCGCCCACGTGGCCCATCTGCGAGCTCATGTGGATCAGCGACCCGCGCCTGCCCGCCGCGATCATGCCCCGCGCGACCGCCTGCGCGACGAAGAACGCGGCCCGCACGTTCAGGTCCATGACCGCGTCGAACTCCTCCGGGGTGACCGCGTCGAAGGGCTTGGGCCGGTTGGTGCCCGCGTTGTTGACCAGGATGTCGAATGGCCCCGCCTCGGCGATGCACGCGGCGGTCCCTGCGAGGTCGAGCACGTCTGCAACCAGGGCCAGGGCCCGCGCGCCATTGCCGATCGCTTCGGCCGCCGCCTCGATCTCGGAAGCTGTCCGCGCCAGCAGCGTGACCCGCGCGCCCGCCTGCGCCAGCGCTGCCGCCGCGGCCAGGCC
>CAXUHL010000145.1:0-7879 GCA_964250745.1 uncultured Acidobacteriaceae bacterium | reverse complement strand
TACAGATACTTCCGCCACTTCAAATCCGAGTTCCCGATCATCCGCATGATGTGCCGCGAGGTGTGGAGCGAGAACGGCCGGGGCTCGCGCAGGAGGCGCATCGCGTCCTGCTCGTGCAGCAGCTGGTTGCCCTTGCGGCGGTTGCAGGTGTGGCAACAGGCGACGAGGTTCTCCCACGTGCTGGCGCCGCCCCGCGACCGCGGAATCACGTGGTCCAGCGTCAGCTCCGCCGCATTCATCACGGTCGCGCAGTATTGGCAGGTGTTGCGGTCGCGCAGCAGGATGTTCTTGCGCGAAAGCGCCCGGGTCTGGTGGGGGATGCGCCGGTACTCGAGCAGCCGAATGACCGAGGGCAGCGGCATCCGGGTCCGCGCCGCGTGGAGGATCGCCCCCTGCTCTTCTTCCGTCTTCGCCACGCCCTTGAGCACCAATACCAGCGCCCGGCGCGCCCCGCAGATGTTGATCGGCTCGTAGGACGCGTTTAAAACCAGCACCGGCGTCTGCATGGGCTGCTGAAACGGGAGCGTCCGGTCGTCCGAACCCGAGACCGGGCCCGGCGCGTGCGCGTGATCCCGGCTGAGCCTTCCCTTGCGCGTGTGCATCGAGCTTTTCGCGAGCGCCATTCCCGTTTCCCCTTTGTGTTCCCGCCTCTACTTACGTTTTAACCCCACAGCGCCACATCTTCCTCCATGGGCGTTTCCATGGCGTGAACCGGCTCCGTTTCGACGAACTCCTGCTTCTGCGCCCTGGCCGCGGTCGCGACCCACACTTCCCGGGCCCCAGCCCGCTTCAGGGCCGAGGACGCAGCCCGGGCCGTCGCGCCGGTGGTGAAGATGTCGTCGACCAGCAGCACGTCGCATCCGGCCAGGCCTGCCCGTGCCGGCACCGCGAAGGCCGCTTGCAGGTTGCGCCTGCGCCCCGCGGGGGAAAGCCCGGCCTGCGACTCAGTCGAGCGCCGCCGCTCGAGCGATCCCGTTTCCAGCTGCAAAGCAAAGCCGCGCCGCTTACCTTCCCGGACCAGCGCCCGCGCCAGCAGCTCCGCCTGGTTGAAGCCGCGCTGCCTGCGCTTGGCTTCGTGGAGCGGCACCGGTACCACCGTCACAGTACGCGGGGCACCCGGCAGCGCCGCGTACTGGGCGGCCATCAAGGCCCCCAGGGGCCGGGCCACGGGTTCGATCCGGTCGTACTTGAGCAGGTGCAGGAGCGCCCGCAGGGTGCCCCGGTACAGCCCGTGCGCCACGGCCCGGTCGAAGGCGGGCGGCACCATCCGGCAGGGCCGGCACAGCCAGTCGCCCGGCGCGCGATCCTCGGTGGCGAAGAGAAACGCCCCCAAAGCCTCGCCGCAGCGAAGGCACAGTGTCCCGCGTTGGGGCGGGAGGCCGGCCAGGCAGCCGTCGCACACCGGCGCGCGGCTCAGGCGGGCCAGCGGAGTGTTGCACACCCGGCACTCGGCAGGGAAGATCGCGGAACCTACGGCATCCACGGGACTTCGGAGCACACGCGCCACGGCGCGCCACCGGCTTTCCGCGCCGGCTGTCGCCGCTCCGAGTTCCAGTGCCGCGCCTTGGCTGGGGAAGGTCCACCTCGCATCCCGATGCCACAGAGTATACGGTCGCGGGGGCAAACACGCCAGAGTACCGCGAACCCGCATCCCACTGGGGCCACTCTTTTTTGCCCTGAAACGTATGCGTTGATACCGCCATACCCCGTTCCGCGCCGCCCTTTCGCGGGGCGGGGCCGCGCCATCAGAATAGAGCGACCCGTATGAGACCTTCCCGATGACCGACGGCAGCCGACGATCCTCCACTCGCTCGGGAGCCGTCCCGTCCCACTCCTTCGGCTCCGAGCTCCGCCTCACCACCCGTCTCGGCGCGCCGCTGGCCATCGGTGAGCTCGGCTGGATGTCCACCTACATCGTCGACGCCATCATGGTAGGGCGCATGCCGCACTCGGCGCTCGCCATCTCCGCTTCCTCGCTCGGCAACAGCCTGTTCTATGCCATTCTCTTCGCCGGAGTCGGGCTTCTGTTCGGGCTCGACACCCTGGTTTCGCAGGCTTTCGGGCGCGGCGACGCCGAGGACGGCCTGTTTTCGCTGGTCCAGTCGCTGTTCGTCGTCGCGGTATGCACGCCGGTCGTCATGGGTCTCGCCACGCTCGCCCCGCACGCGCTCACCCTTATCCACGTCGACCCAAACCTCATCGCGGTTACCGAGCACTACATGGCCGCGCTGCGCTGGTCCGCCGCGCCGCTGCTGCTCTACATGGCCGTGCGCCACTACCTCCAGGCCATCGACCGCCCCGGCTGGGTCATGGTGTCGCTGCTGACCGCCAACCTGGTCAACTGGCTTTTCGATTGGCTCTTTATCTTCGGCCACTGGGGGTTCCGCGCCCACGGCATCGCCGGGTCGGGCTGGGCCACGAGCGTCGTGCGCCTGTACATGCTGGGGCTGCTGCTTGTTTCGCTAGCGATCTCGCTGCGCAAGACGCCGATCAAGCTGCGCCCCGATGCCTGGCGCCCAGACCTGGGGCGCATTCGCGAACTTTACAGAATAGGCTGGCCCATCGGCCTCCAGTACTTCGGCGACCTGTCGTTGGCCAGCTTCTCGACCGTGCTCACCAGCACCCTCGGCATCACCATGCTCGCGGCCAACCAGGTTCTCATCGACCTGAACGCCTTTTGCGTCATGATTCCGAACGGCATTCAGGCGGCTTCCGCCGTGCGCACGGGCCAGGGCGCGGGCCGCGACGACGGCGCGCAGGTCCGCCGCGCGGGCCTGGCCCGCGCGGCCATCAGCGGCGGCGCCATGCTCCTGGCGTCCATCCTGTTCATCTCCGCGCCGCGGTTCTGGGCCAGCATCTACACTAACGACCCCGGCGTCGTCGCGGCCGCGCCGCCCCAATTGTTGAAATGCGGCTCCTACCCCCGCTTAGACCGCCTCCAGGGCGTCCTGCAAGGGGCTTTGCGCGGCATGGGCGAGACGCGCCTGCCCTTTTACGCCTCCACCGCCTGCACCTGGCTCATCGGCGTACCGGTCAGCGCGCTGCTGGTCTTCCACTACCACATGCAGCTTATCGGCAACTGGCTGGGGGCGGTCGTCATGACCTTCGCTCTGTTCGCCATCGTGGTCCCGGCCTGGTACCGGCGCGTCCGCCGCTTCGGCCCGGTCCAGCCCGAGCGGGAGCGCACTGTGGCTCCGCCGTCGCGTGTGCTGCCGCTTCCAGGGTAACCACCAGGAGGGAACTGTGGTATACACCTTGCCATGCCCACGTCCGACGCCGAGCGCCTGCGCCTCCATCTCCATATGCCCGGCCTCGATATCCTGCGGGGGCTGGCCGTCGCCGGGGTCGTCGTCTTCCACGGCTTCGCGAACGGCGGCTACAGCATGGCGCACGGCGGGCTCGGCCCCGTGTTCGTCCAGATCGTCAGCCTGGGCAAGCTTGGCGTGTATCTGTTCTTCGTCCTGTCCGGCTTTCTGATCACCTCCATCCTGCTCAAGCAGCGCGACCGGCCCCACTTCTACAAGAACTTCTACATCCGGCGCGCCCTCCGCATCCTGCCCGTCTACCTGCTTTTGCTCCTGGTGCTCAAAGCGTCCGGCCTGGTGCACTGGCCGTTCGTGGCTGCCTGTCTCCTGTTCGTCGCGAACATGGCACGGCTCGTCCACTCGCACACCAACGAGTACGGCGCGCTGTGGACCCTCGCCGTCGAGGAGCAGTTCTACCTCCTGTGGCCGACCGCCGTGCGCCGCCTGCGCAGCCCCCGATACTTGCTCGGGGCCGCGCTCGCCGGCTGCGCGCTCGCCCCGTTGCTGCGCATCGCGCTCGACCTCCACGACGTAAGCACGTACACCTTCCTTCCGACCAACATGGACTCGCTTCTGTACGGCGCGGTGTGCGCCATCCTGATCGCGACCGGCAAGCTCCATGCGGGCAACCTCGGGGCCGCGATACGCCGCTTGGCCGTCCTGGGCATGGTGTTTCTGGTGCCCTACGTCTACCTGTTCTGCTTCCATGCGTTTCCCCCGCAAACCAGCTGGTCCTTCGCGCTGTGGGATGCCCTCGGCCGCCTTGACCCTTTCTGCTTCTTCGCCGCCGGCGTCCTGCTATCGGTCCGGGCCGCGCAGGTGGCGAAGGCAGCCCAGCCGGCCGCTGTTTCCCGGTTTCTTATCTTCCTGGGCTACATCAGCTATGGACTCTACCTGGTGCACCCTCTGCTGTTCGGCGTGTACGACCGGCTGGCTGCCGGGACCGCCCTTGACGGCTTCCACACCGGCTTCGCCCTGCTCACGCTACGCTTTCTCGCGGTTTCGGCGGCCTCAATCGCGGTTGCCTTTCTGTCGCGCCGCTACTTCGAGCAGCTCTTTCTCGAGCGCAAAACCGCCCTGGCTCCATACCGCGGGGAGGCGCGGATGCCGGTTGCGCCCTGGCCCGAAACGCATGCGGTACACTCACGCTTTCAGCCCCTGTCCGTGAGTGGAGACCCGTCCCGGCATGCCGCAAACCCCACCGCGCTCGAGCGCCCCGATCTTCCATCCGTTCGTGCCGCCGGACGAAACGCGCCCTGAGCTTACCGCCCGCGCGCTTCTGCTCGGGTCGTTCTTCGGGCTGCTTTTCGGCGCGGTGACGGTGTATGTCGGCCTGCGCGCCGGGCTCACGGTGGCCGCGTCCATCCCGATCTCGGTCCTGTCCATCTCCGTACTCCGCGCGCTGGGCCGCGCGTCCATCCTCGAAAACAACATCGTCCAAACCACCGGCAACGCGGGCCAGTCCATCGCGGCCGGGGTCATCTTCACCCTGCCCGCGCTCATCTTCCTCGGCTTCGACCTCGAATACGCCCGCATCTTCTTTCTCGCGCTTCTGGGCGGCTGGCTGGGCGTCCTGTTCATGATCCCCCTGCGCCGGCAGCTCATCGTGGAGGAGCACGGCACCCTCACCTACCCCGAGGGCGCGGCCTGCGCCGATGTTCTGCTCGCGGGCGAGCGCGGCGGGTCCTTCGCGAGCCGGGTCTTTCTGGGCCTCGGCCTGGGCGCGGTGTACACCCTGTTCCAGAACGAAAACCTGCTCGGCGCATGGCCCGGCACCCCCAACTACGAGCCCGACCTGGGCCCCGGACACGTGCTGCGCGGCGCGGCCATCCGCTGCGACGCCACGCCCGAGTACCTCGGCGTCGGCTACATCATCGGCCCGCGCGTCGCCGGAACGATCTTCGCCGGGGGCGTGTTTTCCTGGCTGGTCCTGATGCCGGCGATTTATTTTTTCGGCGCGCACATGCCGGGGGCTCTCTATCCCGGCACCAAGCCCATCGCCGCCATGAGCCCGTCGGAGCTGTGGTCCACCTACGTGCGGCCCATGGGCGCGGGCGCGGTTGCCGCCGCCGGGCTGCTGACGCTGCTCAGGACGCTGCCAACCATCTTCAACGCCCTCCGCGCCGGCCTCGCTAGCGCGACGAAACGCGGCACGACCACGGCGCAGAACAGGACGAATCGCGACCTGCCTCCGGCAGTGGTGCTGGGCGGCTCGGTGCTGCTGGTCGTGTGCATCTTTCTGTTTTTGACGCTCAAGCCCGTGCCCGGCGCGCAAACCTCCCTGCTCGCCAACTTCGCCGCGTCCCTTTTAATCGTCGTCTTCGGCTTCCTGTTCGTCACCGTTTCGTCCCGCATCGTGGGCCTGATCGGCTCCTCCGCCAACCCTCTCTCCGGCATGACCATCGCGACCCTGATGGCCACCGCCGCCATCTTCCTGGTCAACGGATGGACCGCCCCCGCCTTTGCCGCGCTCGCCCTCACCATCGGCTCGGTGGTCTGCATCGCCGCCGCCAACGCGGGCGACACCTCGCAGGACCTGAAGACCGGCTTCCTGATCGGCGCGACTCCCTGGAAGCAGCAGCTCGCGCTCATGGTCGGCGTGGTGGTCTCGACCATCGCCATCGGCGCGACGCTGAACGCGATGAACCGCGGGCTGGAGGAGTTCCGCTCCACCTCGAAGCCATGGTCGATCTCCGTCCCGCATCAGGGCGTGCAGGTGCAGGGCCGCTTTCCGCGCCCGCGCATTCATATTCTCGACGACAAAGCCGACCGTCCGGGGAACGCGTACATCCTGCTGAACGCGCTCGGCTCCCACGACCTCGCCGATGGCAAATACCTCTTTAATCCGACGACGCAGCGAATCGAGGTGCAATGGATCCAAGGCATCGGCAGCGAAAAAGCCGCCGCCCCCCAGGCCCGGCTCATGGCGACCGTGATCAACGGCATCCTCACCCGCCAGCTGCCCTGGGGGCTGGTCCTGCTCGGGGTGTTCCTGGTCGTGGCGATCGAGCTGCTCGGCATCCGCTCGCTGTCCTTTGCGGTCGGCGCGTACCTGTCCATCGCAACGACCCTCGCCATCTTCACCGGCGGCCTGGTCCGCTGGATGATCGACCGCGCCGCGCCGCCCGTCGAGGGTTCGGAAGAGATCAGCCCCGGCTCGCTCTACGCCAGCGGGCTTATCGCCGCCGGAGGCATCGTCGGCCTGCTCGGAGTCGTGCGCAAGCTGTTCGAGGCGCAGTCCGGCCGCACCCTCCCCGAGCTGCCCCATACGTTCCTGTTCCACGACGGCGTGTCCGTCCTGATGTTTGCCCTGCTCGCATTTTCACTCTGGTACTTCGCGCGCAAACCGCTTAAACCGTGAACGAATGATCCCGCGCACAGGTCGCACTTACTCGAATTCTCAGGCATCAATCTACCCAGAACTGCTTTTCTGGGTTGCGCTCGCGCTATTCGAACTGTTCCTGACGACCTTGCCGCTCCTTCCGAACGGCGATGGCCCCGTTCACATCTACTTATCGAGCGTCTTCCGCGAGTTAGCCGCGCACGGCTTCCCGCTTTATGCGCGCTATTACTCGATCCGCCACCTGGTTCAGCCTTACTCCTTCCACTACTACCTGCTTATCGCGCTGGAGCGAATGACCAGCCCGGATACCGCGGAAAAGCTCTTCGCCGGGCTTATCTGGGCGACCCTGGCGCTCGGCTTCCGCGCGCTTACCCGCGCGCTCGCGCCCGGCAAGCCCTGGGCTGCCCTGCTCGTCTTTCCCTTCCTGTTTTCCTGGCCGCTGTCGGCGGGCTTCTTTAACTTCACCTTCGCCGCAGGGCTCTTGCTCTTCGCGCTCGCCTTCTATCTCACCGGGAGGCTCACGGCACTTATCCTGACCCTGCTGCTGCTCATTCTCGCCCACCCAATCCCACTCATGGTCCTGATCGCCGTCACCGGCCTCGACCTGCTCTTCCAGCTCCAGCTAAGAGGCAGGCTGCCGCGCGAGCAGCTCGCCGCCTTTGCCCTCGCCTGCGCGGCCTTTACCTTCCCGGTGCTCATCGCCGACAAAGCCGCCGTCGCCGGGTCTGTACGCACCATGCACCTGGACCCGCTCACGTTGCCGCTCATGCTTTCCGGCATTTATGTCGGCTACTTCCAGGTCCACTCCATCCTCGGCTGGACTTATCAAATCCTGATCGCCGCTACCTTGCCGCTGACTGTCTTCTTCTTTCTCCATTCCGCCCCGCGTACGCGCCCACTTACCCCCGCCGGCCGCCTCCTGCTCGCGACTTTGCTTTTCCTGCTGGCGAGCTTGTTCTTCCCGGAAAGCATGAACGGTTCGGCTTTCTTCGCCGTGCGCATGTGGTTCCTGGTTTGGCTGCTGCTCGCCTCGTGTCTGCCCGCTTTTCTCCCCAGCCCGGCCCTCCAGCGCGCGGCGGCGACCGTCGCCCTCGCCGCCGCCGGGCTTTCGCTGGCCTTCGCCGTTACATACCTGCGCCCGCTCGCCCGGCGGCAGGCTGCCCTGGAGCGGGCTCCGCTCCCCCCGCACGCGCGCGGCCTGTTCATCCAGGCTCCTTCCGGCGGCTACGGC
>CAXUHL010000144.1:0-7915 GCA_964250745.1 uncultured Acidobacteriaceae bacterium | reverse complement strand
GTCCAGGAAGAAGAACGCTCGGTCCTTAATTACCGGCCCACTCAGCGACCCGCCGAACTGGTTGTACAAGGACGGCGGTAGGAGCTTGCCGGTCACCGGGTCGGGCTGGAACTGCGTGAAGGGGTCGCGCGCCTGCTGGGCATCGCTGCGCCGGAACTCGAATGCATCGCCGTGCCACTGGTTGCCGCCCGACTTGGTGGAGCCGATGACGAAGCCGCCCACCGCGCCGCCGTACTCGGCCGGGTAGTTGGAGGAGAGCACCTGCAGGTCCTGGATGGAGTCGAGCGTGGGGTTGATCACCACGATGCCCAGCACCGGCTCACGGTCGTCCGTGCCGTCCAGCAGCCAGCCTTCGGTGCCATAGTTCGAGCCATTCAGCGAGGTGGAAACGGTGCCTTGAGGGTTTTCCGTCCCGGAGATGGAAAAGCTGCCGCGCTGCGCACCGGGGGTCAGCAGGGTGAACTGGGTGAAGTTCCGGTTGATGCTCGGCACGCTCTGCAGCTGCCGGTTGTCGAGCGTTTGCGACACATCCGCTTGGTCCACCTTCAGAATCGGCGCGGCCGAGGTCACGGTCACGTTGGTGGTGCCGCCGCCCGCGGTGGCCAGGGTGAGGTTCACCTCGGGGGCGGCGTTGACCGTGACCACCACGTTCGTGTTTTCGGCCGGCTCGAACGTGCCGGACGTCGCCTTGACGCTGTAGGTATCCGGCACGAGCCGGCTGGCGGAGTACTCGCCCGCCTCGTTGGTCTGGACGGTGCGGGACGTGCCCTTGGCCGTGTCGGTGATGGTGACGGGCGCGCCCGGCACCACCGCGCCGGTCGCGTCCGTCACGGTGCCGAGGATGGAACCGTACACGCCCTGGGCCAGGGCGGCGGGGTGGGCGGCGAACACCGCGACCGCCAGAGCGGCGGCGATGCGGAATGGGGGGGTCGGCCTTGCGTGGGTCGCCGGGAAAGGCCCGGCGCGCGCGCCGGGCAGAAAAGTTCGGCCTCGCTTGAGCGGGCTCCTTTGTTGCTGCACGGAGCATACTCCGCTTGCCCCTCCGTTGGCGACTCGCGCAATGGCGTTCTCTGTAACGGGTCCGGTCGCGAAGTATCATGAGCTCACCGATGCCGCCTCCGAAACAGCAGTCCCGCCGCTCGTTCGACGCCACGCTCGACAGCGCGAAGCGGACCATGGTGCTGTCGGAGATCGTGCTGCTGGCCGTCGACTCCTTCCGCGCCAGCAAGGTGCGGTTCGCCCTCACGGCGCTCGGCATGGTCATCGGCGCGGCTTCGCTCATCTTCGTGGTCACCATCGGCCTTACCGGCAAGCAGTACATTCTGGGGCTGCTTGAAAGTATCGGGACCAACATGGTTTCGATCGACTACTCCGGCGGGGCCAGCGGCGGGGTCAACAACTACCAGAGCGACTGGCTCACGCGCGACGACGTGGATGCGATCAAGGAGCAGGTGCCGGCGGTGCAGTACGCTTCGCCTCTGCTCGAAATGCACGATCGCATCGCGATTCACGGGGCTGAAAAGCAGTTGCTGATCCTCGGCGTGGTGCCGGAGTATCAGTCCATCCGCAACCTCAAGGTGCTGGCAGGGCGCTTCTTCGATGACGAGGACGAAACCTCGCACTCGCACGCCGCGGTGGTGACCATGAACTTTGCCATCGCCATGTTCGGGTCTGAGGAAGCGGCCATCAACCAGACGTTCTCGCTCTCCGGCATTCCGTTCACCATCGTCGGCACCTTCAAGGAGAGCGTGGATACCTTCGGCGAGTCCGAGATCGCCGACCAGACCATCCTGATCCCGTACTCGGTTGGCCGGTACTTCTCCGGTACCGACCAGCTCAAGCAGATCTACGTGACCGTGCGCGACCGCACCAACGTGGAAGAAGCGGCCAAGCAGATGATCGCCGTGGTGCAGAAGCGCCACCTGCCCAACTCGGTGTACACCTTTTCGACCTTGACCGAGTTGCTCACCACGGCCGACGAGATTACCAACGCGCTCACCGTGGTGCTGCTGCTGGTTTCGACGGTGACGCTGGCGGTCGGCGGGGTCGGCATCATGAACATTATGCTGGCCACGGTGCGCTCGCGTATCCGCGAAATCGGCATCCGCAAGGCGCTCGGCGCGACCTCGCGGGAGATCAAACTGCAGTTCCTGATCGAGGCGGTGTTTATCTCGCTTTCAGGGGGGATCATCGGCACGCTTCTGGGCCTGGCGTTGCCGCTTTCGGTGCGCGCCTTTACCGACTACGCGATCCCCATTTCGCCCTGGTCGGTGGTCATCGCGCTCGTGACTTCGACGGCGGTCGGCATCGTCTTCGGCACGCTGCCGGCCAACCGCGCCGCGCAACTGGACCCGGTCGAGAGCCTCAAATACGAGTAAAAGCGGTCTCATCAACCCGCAATCTCGGTGATGCCCCTGATGAGACCCGCCGCAAAGCGGGGCTCACGAGGCTAGCCGAAGCCGCAAATCCATAGATGAGACCGCTTCCAGGCCCCCTGCTAGACTTGGACCTGATACCCCTTTCAAGAGACAGGAAGACCCCGAAGCGTGCCCCACTCCGACATCCGCAACGTCGCCATCATCGCCCACGTCGACCACGGCAAGACCACCCTGGTCGACGCCATGCTCCGCCAGTCCGGCACTTTCCGTGAGAACGAGGCGCTGACCGACCGCGTCATGGATTCAAACGACCTGGAGCGCGAGCGCGGCATCACCATCCTCGCCAAGTCGACCGCGATTTTCTACAAAGACTCGAAGATCAACATCGTCGACACCCCGGGCCACGCCGACTTCGGCGGCGAGGTGGAGCGCGCGCTCAAGATGGTCGATGCGGTGGTGCTGCTGGTCGACGCCTCCGAGGGCCCGCTACCGCAAACCCGTTACGTTCTTTCGAAGGCGCTCGAAGCGAAGCTGCCGCCGATTTTGGTCATCAACAAGATCGACCGGCCCGATGCACGCCCGCAGGAGGTCCTGAACGAGGTTTACGACCTGTTCATCGACCTGGACGCGGCCGAGGACCAGCTGGACTTCCCCGTTCTGTATACCAACGGCAAGCTGGGGCTGGCGTCGGACTCCGCCGAGAAGATGGGCGAGAACCTGCAGCCGCTGTTCGAAGCGATCCTGAAGACCGCCGCCCCCGCGCCCGGCGACAAGGACGGCACGCTCCAGATTCTGGTCACCAACCTGGACTACTCGGACTACCTGGGCCGCCTGGCGGTCGCGCGCGTCTTCAACGGCACGCTCAAGACCGGCGAGGAAGTCCTGGTTTCGAAGCGCGACGGTGCACTCGAAAAGGTCAAGATCACGAAGCTGTTCACCTACTCCGGCCTGAAGCGGGTCGACACCGAGCAGACCGAGCTCGGCGACATCATCGCGATCGCGGGCATTCCGGGCATCACGATCGGCGAGTCGTTCGTCAGTGTGGACGACCCGAAGCCACTCCCTTTGATCGTCATCGACGAACCGACGATCGCCATGCAGATGTCGGTGAACAACTCGCCCATGGCCGGGCGAGAAGGACAGTTCGTCACCTCTCGAAACATTAAGGAGCGGCTCGAGAAGGAGCTGCTGACAAATGTTTCGATCCGAGTCGAAGATACGGGTTCGCCCGAGACCTTCAAGGTCCTCGGCCGCGGCGAGCTTCAGCTTTCGATTTTGCTCGAAATGATGCGTCGTGAAGGGTTCGAGATGATGGTCGGCCGCCCGGAGATCGTCACCAAACGCGTCGATGGGCACCTGATGGAGCCGGTCGAACACCTGACCATCGACATCCCGGATAATTTCGTCGGGACGGTGATCGAGCGGCTAGGGCCGCGCAAGGGCGAGATGGTCAAGATGGCCTCGCACGGCTACGGGCGGACCCGGATGGAGTTCAAGGTGCCCTCGCGCGGCTTGATCGGGCTCCGGTCCGAGATGCTGACCGAGACCCGCGGCACCATCATCATGAATTCGATCTTCGAAGGCTACATGCCGTACCAGGGAGAGATCCCGCAGAGGCCCTCGGGCGCGCTGATCTCGGACCGGACAGGCCCGACGACGACATACGCGCTGAACGGTCTGCAGGACCGCGGCGTGTTGTTCGTCACCTCCGGCGTCGAGGTGTACGAGGGCATGATCGTCGGCGAGCACTCGCGCGACAACGACCTGGACGTGAACGTGGTCCGCGAAAAGAAGCTGACGAACATGAGAGCTTCGTCTGCCGACGAAGCGCTAAGACTGGTCCCGCACAAGGCCATGAACCTGGAGCAGGCCATCGAGTTCATCGCGGAGGACGAGCTGGTCGAGGTGACGCCGAAGTCGCTGCGCCTGCGCAAAAAGGTGCTCCAGGCCAACCGCCGGCCCCGCCGCAACGCGGTGCCGGTGGCGTAAGCGGTCCTTTCTCCCGGCCCGTCTTGCGGGCCGGGCGTTCTGCATTTCCTGAAAAAGTCAGAGCATGGCCCAGCAGCCCGACCTGTTCACCCCGAACCCGAAGCAGGCCCCCCAACCCGCCGGGCGCCCGGTGCGCTTTTTAGCCCGGACTGAGGCGCTGGTGCGCGTGGTGGTGCGCCTGTACCTGGGTCTGCTGGTGACGGCGCTGCCCTGGCTGAGCGTGTGGGCGCAGAACAATCTGTGGACCTACAACCCCGCCCTGCTCTCACTGGCCGAGAGCGGCTTCGTGCGCGGGCTGATTTCCGGGCTGGGACTGCTGAACATCTGGTTGGCCGTCGAGGACGCCCGGACCGCGCGCGATCTGTTCTAAGGAAGCTCCGATCAAGTCTCCGCTGTCGTAAGCACTCTTTCCCATTCCAAAGCTGTTGTGGCGGGCGCTTTGTCTTGGACGGAGTTCCCCTAAACTGATCTCTCGGGAGAACCTATGGCGGAGATGAACGTTCGCTTGCCGAAGGACGCCATGGCGTTCGTTGCCCAGCTCGTCGAGAGCGGGGAGTTCGCGTCCACGGACGCGGTGATCGCGGATGCGCTGCGGATGCTGCGGCAGGAGCGCGACGCGATGCCGGAAGACGGCGAGCACCCTTAACGGTGCACACAACGGGGGAGCTGAGGGCAAAGTTTAAGGAAGCGATCGCCGATCCACGCCCCTACCTGGAGGTGGACGAAGTCTTCGACGAAATCGAAGCAGAGTTGCGGGCTAAGTATCAACTCGCCGATGCGCACTAAAGCTTTGCCTCTGATCAAGGACGATCTCAGGCAAATGGGCGACTCCATCGCCAGACACAACGCTCCACGCGCCCTCACCTCCATCGATGAGCTGCGAATCAGGATTCGCGACATCGGCTCTTTGCCGGAGGCGTACCGGCTACGTCCGGAATTGGGCGAAGGGATACGTCTGGCTTTCTTCCGTGCATATGCAATCGGTTTTCGGATTTTGTCAGACAAGCGCGGTGCATTGTCAGGGTCGAGCGTGTCGTCCATGGCAGCCGCGATCTGACCGGCCTTGATTGAGCGTAGGGATGCCCCTCGCTTCCTTAAGCCGAAACCAGCTCCTGCCGCACCTCGATCCCGCCGCTCCGCCTCGTCTCCGCCAGCTCCTCGACCAGATCCTCCAGACGCATCTGCGCCCGTTGGCTCAGGGCGGGGAAGTGCAGGCCGAACTCGCGGTCCGAGCGCACGGCCTTGACCAGGCCCAGGACGCGAAACGGCAGCCCGTTCACGGTAAAGGCGAGCTCCACGCGCGCTTCGCGGGCCAGCGGCTGCGGGCCGCGCAGGATCAGCAGGCAACCGGTCCTGCTCAGGTTGACCACCCGCGCCGGGCACGGCGGGGCGTCCGCCGCCAGGTACACCTCCGCAAAACCCGAGCAGCGCAGCCGCCGGTGCCCCCTCAGCTCCGTCCCCATGATCATTGCCGGTCCTCCCTCTCAGCCATCCATCGCGTCAAGGAGCTTATCGGCTCCGAGCGGCAAAACATGAGTTGCGCGGCTCGGCTCGCGAAGGGAGAATGGGGCTGTGTACACCTGGACGAACGCAAGCGGGCGGCGAATCTGGAAAAGCACAAGCTCGACTTCGAAGACGCGGCGGTCGTCTATGAAAATCCGAACAAGGCTACGTACGCGATCATGCGAAAGGGTGAAAGGCGCAAGATGGATATAGCTTTGGTCGAGGTCGGCGGAGACGTATTGGCCCTGGTGTATGTGGAGCGAGAAGGCAATGTGCGGTGCATCTCGTTTCGATTCGCGTCGCGCAAGGAGAGGAGAGTCTATGCTGCAGGAAAAGGTGAAAAGCCAATCCGATTGGGCCAAGGCTAGGCGCAATTTCGAGGAAAACCTGCCGATCCCCTACGAACCCGAAGACGGCCCCTACGACCCCAACGATGAAGAAGCCACCGAAGCCTGGCTCTCAGAGGCCACGGTCACCTTCGGCCTGAAAAAAGCCCCCGAAACCAGCCCGGTCACCCTCCACCTCTCCTCGGACGTGCTTGACCACTACCGCGCCATGGGCGAGGGCTGGGAGGTCGAGATCGACCGCGCCCTGCGCGCGGCCATGCAGGCGTAGGAAAGGGTACGGAAGTACCGAAAGCCGCAATATTTTCTCGCCACCGTCATGCCCCATTCATAGTGCAGTGGAAGTATGGTCGCAGCGGGAGGCGGGGCCATGGGCAGTCTGCGGCGAATTTCCTACCTTTGGCAGGACGAGCAGGTCACCGAGGACGCGCTGACCGGCGTGTCGCTGCACAGCCACACGAACCGGTCCAAGGAGACCCTGGACTTCATCGCCCTCTTGGGCGAGCGCATTCGCTGGCTCGACCCCGTGGTGAAGCGCGTCGAGCGCCGCGCCGAGCGCCGGCATCGCGTTGCCGTGGACTACGCCCGCAGCTACTGGACCCCGCCGCTGACCCCCAAGCTCGCGTTCGACCTCGAAAGCGAGCAGATCGTCAAGCTCGGGCTCAAGCCGCTCGTCTCGCTGACCGACCATGACGACATGGAGGCCCCCATGCTGCTGCGCACGGTCGCCTCCGCCCGCCACATCCCGGTTTCGGTGGAGTGGTCCGTGCCGTTCGGAGGCAATCAGAGCTTCCACATCGGCGTGCACAACCTGCCGAGCGAAAGCGGCCAAGCCTGGATGGACCGCTTCGCCGCCTTCACTGCCGGTCCGGCGGACGAGCGTGAACTGACCGCCATGCTCGCCGAGCTCAATGCGCTGCCCAACGTCCTGCTCGTCTTCAACCACCCCATGTGGGACATGTACCTGATCGGCCGGGAGCGGTACCGGGCACTGGTCAGACGATTTTTGGAGCGTAACGGCGGTTACCTGCACGCGCTCGAGCTGAACGGACTGCGCGACTGGGGTGAGAACCGCGAGGTGCGGCGCCTGGCAAAGGAAACCGGGCGGCTGCTGATCGCGGGCGGCGACCGCCACGGCATGGAGCCGAACGCGAACATCAACCTGACCGATGCGGCGACCTTCACCGAGTTCGTCCACGAAATCCGCCGCGAGGGCCGCAGCCACGTGCTGTTTCTCCCGCAGTACGCCGAACCGTTCAAGCACCGGGTGCTGCGGTCCACACTCGACGTGATCCGCGACTATCCCGACTTCCCGCAGGGGTCGCGCCGCTGGGACGAGCGTGTGTGGCACCCGGGGCCGGATGGAACGATGGTGCCGATCGCCGAGTTGTGGCCGCGGGAGGCGGCTCCGGTGTACATCCGGGCGCTGCTGGCCGGCGTGCGCGGGTTGGGCACCCGGCCCGTCTCGCGAGGGTTGCGCAAAGCCTGGTCTGACCGCGCCGCGCTGCGCTATGCCCTCGGCGAGTGAGGCGGTCCGGTATTCTGAGCCGGTGACGGGTACCCCCCTGCGCGTCGCCTTCTTTCCTGACGCCTTCGAGGAGATCAACGGCGTCGCCGCGATCGCGCGCCAGTACACGGGCTGGGCCGCGCGCGAAGGGCTGCCGGTGCTGTGCGTCCACGCGGGCGGCGCGCATGTCCAAC
>CAXUHL010000143.1:3676-7920 GCA_964250745.1 uncultured Acidobacteriaceae bacterium | reverse complement strand
GGAGAAGGGAGAAGGGAGAAGGTAGAAGGTAGAAGGGTGGAGGGAGAAGGGAGAAGGGAGAAGGGAGAAGGGAGAAGGTTAGCCCCTTCGCGCGGTGGGTCATCCTGAGCGAGGCGAAGGACCTGCTTTTTACGCCGGGATAAAGCAGACCCTTCGTCGCTGCGCTTCTCAGGGGTGACCCTTCATCGCGCCCGCCGAACTGTCTTCCGACCCTTCTTTCCTTCATCCTGCCTACGTGCGCCGCCGCCCGACGAGTTCGGCGGACGTTCCTTGCATCTTTCGGCTAAACCACTCATCACATACCTTGACAGCAAGCCACTCACATGTGATTCTTGAGTGGCGGTCAACACTTCAGGGCGAGGAACAGACACAATGGCAAAGATTATCGGCATCGATCTCGGCACCACCAACTCCGTCGTGGCGGTGATGGAAGGCGGCGAGCCCAAGGTCATCGCGAACGAGGAAGGCGGCCGCACCACCCCCTCCGTCGTCGGCTTCACCAAGAGCGGCGAGCGGCTGGTCGGCCAGGTCGCGAAGCGGCAGGCCATCACCAACCCCGAAAACACCGTGTACTCGATCAAGCGCTTCATGGGCCGGCGCGCCAACGAAGTGAACGATGAGATGAAGATGGTGCCCTACAAGGTCAAGCAGCAGGGCGATCACCTGTCCGTCGAGGCGCAGGGCAAGGACTACACCCCGCCCGAGGTTTCGGCGATGATCCTGCAGAAGCTCAAGAAGGCGGCCGAGGACTACCTGGGCGGCGCCGTGACCGAGGCCGTCATCACCGTGCCCGCGTACTTCAACGACGCGCAGCGCCAGGCCACGAAGGATGCGGGCCGCATCGCCGGGCTGGACGTCAAGCGCATCGTCAACGAGCCGACCGCGGCTGCGCTGGCCTATGGCCTCGACAAGAAGAAGGACGAGACCATTGCCGTGTACGACTTCGGCGGCGGGACTTTCGATGTATCCATACTCGAGGTTGGCGACGGCATCATCGAGGTCAAGGCGACCAACGGCGACACCCACCTGGGCGGCGACAACATCGACCAGAAGATCGTCGACTGGCTGATCGACGAGTTCAAGAAGAAGGAAGGGCTGGACCTGCGCGCCAAGGGCAACGAGATGGCTTTGCAGCGGCTGAAGGACGCCGCCGAGCGTGCCAAGATCGAGCTTTCGACGGCGATGGAGACCGAGATCAACCTGCCGTTCGTGACGGCGGACGCGAGCGGGCCGAAGCACCTGGTCGAGAAGTTGTCGCGCGCCAAGCTCGAGCAGCTGGTCGACGACATCCTCCAGCGCTCGCTGGAGCCGTGCAAAAAGGCCATGGCCGATGCCGGGGTGACCGCGGCGCAGATCGATGAGGTGGTGCTGGTCGGCGGCCAGACCCGCATGCCCAAGATCCAGGAGCTGGTCAAGGGCTTGTTCGGCAAGGAGCCCCACAAGGGCGTGAACCCGGATGAGGTCGTGGCGATCGGGGCTGCGGTGCAGGCGGGCGTGCTCGCCGGGGACGTCAAGGACCTCTTGCTGCTCGACGTGACCCCTCTGACCTTAGCGATCGAGACCATGGGCTCGGTGGCGACGCCGATGATCCCGCGCAACACCACGATCCCGACCAAGAAGACCGAGACCTTCTCGACGGCGTCGGATTCGCAGACCGAGGTCGAGGTGCACGTGCTCCAGGGCGAGCGGCCGATGGCGAGCCAGAACCGGACACTGGGCAAGTTCAAGCTGTCGGGCATCCCACCCGCGCCGCGCGGCGTGCCGCAGATCGAGGTCACCTTCGACATCGACGCGAACGGCATCCTGAACGTGACCGCCAAGGACAACGCCACGGGCAAGGACCAGAAGATCACCATCACTTCGAGCTCCGGTTTGAGCAAGGAAGAGGTGGACCGGATGGCCAAGGAGGCCGAGGCGCACGCCTCCGAGGACAAGGAGGCCCGCGAGCAGATCGAAGCCCGCAACGGCCTCGACTCGATGGTCTACAACATCGAGAAGATGCTCAAGGACTCGGCGGACAAGGTGCCGGCCAACGAGAAGACCGAGGTCGAGGCGGCGCTGGAGTCGGCGAAGGCCGTCCTGGCCGGGCAGCCGAGTGCTGCGGAGCTCAAGGCTGAGCACGAGAAGCTCACGACCGCCTCGCACAAGCTGGCCGAGGCGATGTACAAGGCAGCCCCGGCGGCCGGCGCTCCCACTGACGGCGCGGCCGTGGCAACCGGCGGGCCGGAAGCGAACGGCCACGCCAAGCAGGACGAGGGCGTGATCGACGCCGAGTACGTCGACGTCGAGCCTAAGTCTTAGGCAGACGGGCAGGGACGCCCTTCGGGCAGGACTTGCCGTCCAGGCGGCGTAAAAGCTAGGCGGGAGCGCGATGCGCTCCCCCTCTGCCTCATCGGTTGAGACAGGGATCATCCTGAGCGCGGCGAAGGATCTGCTTTCCACTCTCACAACACGCAAGCGCGCAACTTCTGAGGTTGAGTCGAGTCTTATCAAGTATGCAGATCCAAGGAACATCAAGTGGAGCATCAAGCCGGGAAGGTGACGGGAGAATGAACAGCACGTTTTGGCAGGCGGAGCAGTTGCGCGCGGGTCAGGTGTACAGCACCATGCTGTTCCCCTCGGAGATGGAAGCCAAGCAGTTCGTGCGGCAGATGCAGCAGCAGCAGCCGGACATTTTCTGGCGTCTGCGCGCGGTGGCCGCGAACGCGATCTGGAACTAAAGCCGGGCTTCCTTATCTGTAGTCACGAAGGGAGGGGGCGCAAGCTCTCTCCTTTCTTTTGGAATATCTGAAAACCATGCCTGAAGGCCATGAAATTCATCGTTTCGCCCTCCGCCAGGCGGCCGCGTTCGCGGGCAAGAAGGTCCGGGTCGACTCGCCGAACGGCGGCTTCCCCGACGCGGAGCTGCTGGACGGGCGCAAGCTTAGGGAGATCAAGGCGCTCGGCAAGCACCTGGGCTACGTCTTCGGGCGCGACCTGACGCTGCACGTCCACCTGGGCCAGTACGGTGACTTTTGGGAAGGCACGCAGCCGATGCCGGAGGTAAAGGGCGCGCTGCGGTTCCGCATGTGGACCCGAAGAGACTGGCTGGAGCTGCGCGGGCCCACGGACTGCCGTATCTTCTCCGATGAAGAGTGGGCGGCGCTCGAAGCCCGCATCGGCCCGGACCCGTTGGTCGAGGGCGCCGATCCGGCCCCGGCGTTCGCGCTCATGCAAAAGCGAAAAACGCCGATAGGGGTCTTATTGATGGACCAGTCGGTGGTGAGCGGGATCGGCAACATCTACCGGGCGGAGTTCCTGTTTCGCGCCCGCATCTGCCCGGACCGGCCGGGCTCCGCCATGTCCATGCCGGAGCTCGAAGCGCTGTGGGTCGACGCGGTGACGCTGATGCGCGACGGCATGGAAGACCGGCGCATGGTGTGCACGCGCCCCGAGGACCGTCCGCACCCGGAAGGCAAGGCGCTGAAGGAAGAAGTACATTACGTGTACCGACGGCAAGGAAAGCCCTGCCGGATTTGCGCGACCGAGATCCAGATGAAGCCCATGGCCGGGCGCACCGTGTACTGGTGCCCGCAGTGCCAAAAGGATTAAACGATGCCCGCAGCACCCCAACAAAAGGACTACTACGGCGCGCTCGGCGTCAAGAAGACGGCGACGCCGGACGAGATCCGCAAGGCGTTCCGCAAACTCGCGCGCAAGTACCATCCGGACGTGAACCCGAACGACAAGAAGGCGGAGGAGAAGTTCAAGGTCATCTCCGAGGCTAACGACATCCTGAGCGACGAAAAGAAGCGCAAGGTGTACGACCAGCTCGGCTTTTACTCGGACGGCATCGACCCGGCGCAGGCCGAGGCGGCGCGGGGTGGCTATGGGCCCGGCGATTACGGACCGGGCGGCCGCGGCGCGGGCCCGCAAGGCGGGGTTCCGTTCGACTTTTCGGGCTTCGACTTCTCGAACTTCGAGGGAGGCCCCGGCGCACGCCGCCAGACCCAGACCGCGTCGAACGCGAGCGGGGGCGGCTGGCGCGACATCTTCTCCGGCATGTTCTCGGGATCCCAAAGCCGGCAAGCGCCGGAGCCCGGCACCGATCTCGAGTACCAGGTGCCCGTCGAGTTCTGGACCGCGATCCGCGGCGGGCAGATGCGTCTGGAGGTGAACCGGCTCGACACCTGCCCCACCTGCAAGGGCCGGGCGCACTCCGGCGGCGCGCCCACCTGCCCGGAGTGCGCCGGGTCCGGCCCCGG
>CAXUHL010000143.1:710-3666 GCA_964250745.1 uncultured Acidobacteriaceae bacterium | reverse complement strand
CCCCCGCCCCCCCCCCCCCCCCCCTCCCCGGCGCGGCCCCCCGCCGGCGGCCCGCCCCCCCGCCGGGCGGCCCCCGGCTCCGGCCAAGTGACGCAGATGCACGGGCAGATGAAGTTCAGCGTGCAGTGCAGGACCTGCGGCGGTTCGGGCAAGGTCGAGAACAACTGCCCCACCTGCGCGGGCGAGGGGCGTGTGCGCCGGGCGGAGACGGTGGAGTTCCGCATCAAGCCCGGAACGCGCGACGGCCAGCGGATCCGGCTCGCGGGGCGCGGCAACGCCGGGACCGAGGGCGCGCCGTCGGGCGACCTCTACCTCGTCATGAAGGTGGGGCTCAACCCCGTGTTCACGCGGGCGGGCGACGACATCACGATGCGCATCCCGGTTACCATGGCCGAAGCCGCGCTGGGCGCGAAGGTGGAAGTGCCGACCATCGACGGACGGGCGCAGCTGAGGATCCCGCCCGGCACGCAGGGCGGCCAGCGGCTGCGTTTGCGCGAGCGCGGGGTGGCTTCGGCCTCGGTCGAAGGCAAGCGCGGCGACCAGATCGTGACGGTGGACATCGCCGTGCCGCAGCTCAGGGACGAGCGGTCGAAGGAGATTCTGCGGGAGTTCGCGAAGCTGAACGCGGAAGACCCGCGGGCGGGGCTGTTCGAGAAAGTAGAGACATAATACCGGCTGCGCGCCTGGCGCCCACTTCGTGGGGTGTTTTCTGCTTCGCGCAACGGCAGTCGCGGCCCTCCCGTTGGTCGGGATCGAAAGTAGAATCGCGACCAGCGGAAGCGCCGCTCAACCCAAAGAACACCCGCCACGAAGTGGCCGCAAGCCGCGCAGGCGGTTTGGTTTTTTGAAAGGGGACCATGCCGGCGAAACGAAAATCAAAAGGTGCCTACATGATCTCCTCGGTCGCGGAGATGTACGAAATCCACCCGCAGACCCTGCGTCTCTACGAGCGCGAGGGCCTGCTCAAGCCTTCCCGCTCCGACGGCAACACGCGCATGTACACCGACGAGGACCTGGAGCGGCTGGAGTTCATCCTGAACCTGGCCCGCGACCTCGGCGTCAACATCTCCGGCATCGCCATCATCCTGCAGATGCGCGAGCGGATGGAGGAGATGAACCGCCAGATGCAGGGCTTCGTCGACTACGTTCGGTCGGAGATGCTGGCGCGCATGCAGGGCCAGCCCGAGGCCGGTCCCGCCGCGATCGTGCCCCTGCGACGGCCGCCGGTCAACCCGGTCGTCAGGGTCCGGCGAGTCTCTCCCGAAAAGCCGTAGGCACGCGCGGTTCCTTCCGAGGGACTACCCCATCCCGGCCAGCGCGGCCTGCTGCACGGCCTTGAGGGACACGCCGTGCCGTGCCGCGGCGGCCCGGCAGTCCTCGTACTCGGCCGCGGCGTTGAGGCGCGCGCCCGCCAGCGAGCCGACTTTGACCCGGACCGGCCCGTAGACAGTCTCGACGGTGACATGGTCCCGATCGAGCGTGGCGCGTTCCTCCAGGCGGCGGCGCACGCCCAATGTGGTGGTTTCGCGCAGCAGCAGGGCTTCGAGCGCGTCCGCGTCGGCCAGCCGCGCGAGTATGGTGACCAGCGTGCCGGGGCGGCCTTTTTTCATCACCACGGGGGCGAGCATGCAGTCCAGAGCGCCGCCGGCGAGAGCCTGCTCGGCCGCGTAGGCCAGCATCTGGGGCGTGGCATCGTCCAGCGCGGTTTCGAGCACGACCACCGTTTCGCGCGCCGTTGCAGCCTCGCTTTCCCCCAGAGAAAGACGCAGCACGTTCGGGAAACCTTTCGGGTTGCGCGAGCCCGCGCCGTAACCGACCGCGCCGGCCCGCATGGCCGGCTGCGGGCCGAACGCCGGCCGGAGCATGGCGAGCAGCGCAGCGCCGGTCGGGGTCACCAGCTCCTTCTGGACGTGCGCGGAGTAGGTCGGCACCCCGCGCAGGAGGTCCGCCGTGGCGGGCGCGGGAACGGGAAAGGTGCCGTGCGCGCACTCGACCATGCCTCCGCCGACGTTGACCGGGGAGCAATGCCACACGACCGGGCCGAGGTGCTCGATCCCCGCGCAGGCGGCGACGATGTCGGCGATCGCGTCGACCGCGCCCACCTCGTGAAAGTGAATCCGGTCGACCGGAACGTTATGGATCCTGGCCTCGGACCGGCCCAGGAGCTCAAAGGTTTCGGTGGCTCGCCGCTTGACCCCCTCGGGCAGCATGGAGCCCGCGATCAGCGCGCGAATCGCGGTGAGGGAACGTCCATGGGTATGTTTGTGCTCGTGCGCGGGAGCGGGCGGGTGCGTGTGGCCGGCCTCGGCCTGGCCGTGCCAATGGGTTTCGTGGCTGTGGGCCGTGTGCGTATGCGTGTGACTCCGGGCTTCGTGGGTATGGCTGTGGGCCTCGGCATGGGCATGGGCATGGGCATGGCTGTGAGCATGGGCGCTGCCTTCCGGCGCGGGTCCGCCGTCGGCGAGCTTGCCGTGTTCCAGCACATCTACCTTCACCGACGCGATACCGCTGCGGTCCACCGTGGCCGTCCGCAGAGTGACGCCGAGGCCCAGCGAGCCGGCCGCGCCCTCGAGGACGGCAAGGGGGACGCCCGCGCCGTGGAGAGCGCCGAGCAGCATATCGCCGGAAATCCCGGCAAAACAGTCCAGATAGGCAGTCTTCATCGTTCCCGCTCCTTCAACAGCGCCGAAACCGGTAGAACGGCGTTCATCGACCCGGACCGGTAGCCTTCGGTGTCGAGGGTGACGTACTTGAAGCCGGTCTCCCGGAGCGCGGCCGTCATTGCGTCCAGGACAGGCAGGGCGAGGGCGCGGGGCAGGTCGCTTCGGGCGATCTCGATGCGCGCCAGCTCGCCGTGATGGCGAACCCGCACCTGCGGAAAACCCATGCGGTGCAGGGCGGCTTCGGCTTGCTCGACCTGGCTCAGATTTTCGGGCGTGACCGCGCGGCCGTACTC
>CAXUHL010000143.1:348-700 GCA_964250745.1 uncultured Acidobacteriaceae bacterium | reverse complement strand
GCGGCGGCCGGCGGGTCCCATCCGCGGCGGCCGGCGGGGCGGGCCTGGGCGCGGATTTCGGCCGGGCCGAGGCCCGCCGCCACCCGGGGCGCGCGCGCGCCGTGGAGCCCGGCCGCGCGCTGGCCGGGGCGGAACTCGCCGCCGTCGTCCACGTTCATCCCGTAGGCCAGGTGCGCGAAACGGAGCTCGGCGCGGGCCTGCTCCATGCGGGTAAACAGCTCGTCCTTGCAGTGGAAGCAGCGCGCGGCGTCGTTGCGGGCGTAGCTGGAGTTGGCGAGCTCGGCGGTGGCGACGACACGGACGGGGAAGCCGTGCTCCTCTGCGAACGCGAGGGCTGCGGCAAGCTCATCGC
>CAXUHL010000143.1:0-338 GCA_964250745.1 uncultured Acidobacteriaceae bacterium | reverse complement strand
GGCGAATCGGCGAATCACACACGGAGGTTAGCGAGGATGCCGACGGCGAAGGAGTAGGCCGCCGTAAGCAGGGTGACCGCGCCCTGCACGCGCGGGCGCTGCACGGCCCCGGCGAAGATGCCGCTGGCCGAGGCGGTCATGACGGTGTTCATGACGAGCAGGCCGCCGATAAAGCACAGGAGCCCCGCGATGCCCCGGCTGGTGCCGCCCAGGTTGGCGGCGAGCAGGAACAGCACCAGCTGCGAGGGGGTTTCCGCGCCCAGGCCGTGCAGCACGCCGATGCCGAACACCGAGCTTTGCCCGTAGCGGAACTGGAACGGCTTCGGCCGGGGCAGAGC
>CAXUHL010000142.1:6754-7926 GCA_964250745.1 uncultured Acidobacteriaceae bacterium | reverse complement strand
GGCGGGGTCGTACTGCTTCGGCAGGTCGTGGCTCATGGCAGTTTTCACGATAGCATCGGGTCCGCGCGGTCCGGTCTTCAGCCGGCGTCCACCCGCACCCGGCGCATGCCGCGCACGGCGTTGCACAGCCACACCTCGTCCGCGGCGAGCAGAGCCTCAAACCCGAACGCTTCCTCGCGCAGCTCCGGCATGGTCCTGAGCAGGTGTGCGCGAAAAACGCCCGGCAGCACGCCGCACGCGAGCGGCGGCGTCCGCCATTGCTCCCCCGTGCGAATCAGCACGTTGTGGATCGCGCCTTCCGTGATCGCGCCGCGTTCGTTCCGGAACAGCGCGTCCACGCAGCCCTGCTCGCGCGCCGCCCGGACTGCCCGGTTGTACAGGGCGCGCCTCGTGGTCTTGTGCGCGAGCCAGGGGTCGCCGGAGCGCACCCGCTCGGGCCATAGCATCGCCCGGAGCGGTTCGCCGTCGCCGGGGACCGGCTCGGGCGTGGAAAACTCCACGGTGCCGTCCCGCGCGACCGCCATGCGCACCTTCCAGGGTCCGCTGCTCGGCAAAGGGCCCGTGTGCGTTGCGAGTGCCGCCTCGACCCCATCGAGCGCAAAGCCCAGTGCTCCGGCCGAGCGCCGGAGCCGGTCCAGGTGCAAGGGCAGCAGCGCGCACCGCCCGTCCTCCCAACGCATCGTCTCGATCAGGCGCGGCGGGTCTTCGAGAAACTCAGCTTTGAGCAGGCACTCCGCGTACTCGTCCTCGGCAATCGAATCCCACGTGATCCCGGCACCGACGCCCATCGTGAACCTTCCGTCCGCGAGCACCCCCGTCCGGATCGCGACGGAAAAGACCGCATCCCCGCTTGGCTCCACGTAGCCGATCGCCCCCGTGTACACGCCGCGCTCCCGCCGCTCCAGCTCGCGAAGGATCTGCATGGTCCGCACTTTGGGTGCGCCTACGATCGACCCCGACGGGAACAGCGCGGCGAACAGCGCGTACAGGTCCACTTCCGGCCGCAGCTCCGCCCGGATTTCCGAGCTCATCTGGAGCAGGGAAGGGAAGCGCTCCACCTCGAACAGCGTCTCGACCTGGACCGAACCCGCGACCGCGACTCGCCCCAGGTCGCTGCGCAGAAGGTCGACAATCATGATGTTTTCAGCGCGGTTTTTCTCGTCAGCGGCGAG
>CAXUHL010000142.1:0-6654 GCA_964250745.1 uncultured Acidobacteriaceae bacterium | reverse complement strand
CGTGTCCGTCAGGTTCGCCTGGTAAGTATCGCCCGCCGCGATCAGCTCGCGGATGCGTCCGACCTTGGCTGCGAACGCGCTTGCGCCGATGCCGAACCGGACATCCTCGAAAGCGGACCCTTGCTTTATGGTTTGGACTGCTTGAAAGCGGACCGGCTCGCGGTAGAGTCCAACTTGCGCCAAGGGCAAGCCGCCCGGCTTCGGCACCCATCCGGGCGCGGCGGTGGGTTCCCAGTGATAGCCGCACTCGTAACTCAGGTAGCCCGCCGCCCAAAGGCCCGTATCTCGGGCTCGCTCGATGCGCGCGAACAGCCCGGGCAGGTCCGCGAGCGCCTCGGCCCGCAGCACCTCGACTGGTCCGGTAAACAGCAGCGAGCGCCCCCGTGCCGCCTCGAGCAGCACTGAACCTTCGATGGAGGCGGCCGTTTGCCGGTGTGCATCCACGATCACTCGCCCGCTGCTGCGGCTTTTGGCCGGCAGCCGCCGCAGTGGCGCAGCCAACGGTTTACCGGCTCGGTGTACGACCTGGACAGTGCCCAGCCGAACGCGCCTGCCCCGGCAAGGACGCCCGTAAAGAGCAGGGGAACCGCCCACACCGGCTTGCCCGCGCGGACGAATATTGCGAAGAGACCGAGGACGAAGAACATGTGCGTGAGGTAGACCTCGTAGCTCAGGCGTCCGAGCGCCAGGACCGGGGCGAGGACGCGGGGCGCTTGCCACCGGCTCGCGGCGGCGGCTGCGATCGTGAAGCAGGCCCCGGTCGCGAGGACGGTCATCAAGAGACCTTTCCGGCCCAGGCCTAACCGGTACGCCCGGAGCGAGAAGACGAGAGCGAACGTGAGCAGGCTCGTGCCAAGCAGCCCGCAGCCGTGGACGGCTTCGCGGCTCAAACGCCTGCCGTGCAGAAGGATCGCGGTCAGGCAGCCCATGGCGATCGCGTCCATGCCGCCGAGGTAGGAGTACTCGCGCCAGACTGGGTTGGGGTTGAAGGCTTTGGCCCGCGCGAAAGGGCCGGCGACGAGAAAGGCGAGCAGCAGCGGAATCAGGAAGTGGGTTCGTTGAGCGGTCCGGGCAACGAGAGGGAAGAAAAGGTAAAACGCCTCCTCGATGAACAGCGACCATAAAACGTCCCAGCTTGCGGGCAGGTAGCCGCGCGTCGCCTCGAGAAGGTTCACACGCAGCGTAGCGACAGCCAGCAGCGCGTTCGCAAGGCCGCCTGTCTTGCCGTCGACCGTGAACTGCGGAAACCGCGCGACGTGCAGTACAGAAAGGACAGCCAGCAAGAGCGCAAGCAGCGGCGCGATCCGGGCGAACCGCAGCAGGTAGAACTCACGGATGAGAAGCCCGCTCGGAGCACCCCAGCGCCGCATGCTCGTCGAGGTGATGAGGTAGCCGGAAACGACGAAGAAGATCTGCACCCCGGCCTGGCCGTTCCACCCCAGCGAGTAGACCAGCTGCGGAGGCAGCATGTGGGTATAGTCCACGTTCGCGAACGCAAGCCGGAGATGGATGTGGTTGAGGAGAACGAGGAGGATGGATAGACGGCGCAGTAGGTCGATCCCGTCGATGCGGCTCCGTTCTGAGGCAGGGGCGATGGCGGCCATGGGAGGCGGGCTGGAAGTGAAACCGCGTCCGTTGCTTGGACGCGGTTTCAGGTTGAGTTCGCAGACAAGCTACAAAGGGTTGAGCTTGTCGAGCCCGGTTTTCTTCTTGTGCTTGCTGGAGCTTTCGTCGCTGCCGTTGAAGGCCGGTTTAGGGTGCTTCTTGCCGGGCTTGCCCGCGGTCGTGCCGGTTGAAACCTGCGGCTTGCCTCCGGATTTGACGTCATTGATCTGGTCCGGGGCGGCTTCCGGCTTGTCGACCGGCGGCAGGGGGGCGGGTGTGCTCGGGCCGCCGACCGGCGCAGTCAGGCCGTAGACTCGTTCCGGGTTCGCCGCGGCTGGCGCGGAGGAACCGGCGGGCGCGGACCCGTTCGCGGGTGCGCTTCGATCCATGGGAGTCGAGCCGACGGCCGAGCCGCTGGGCGGGGTGGCGATCAGATCGCGGTTGCTTTCAACCGTGCCGCTCGCGCCCGGAGCCGCGCTTGGGACAGGCGGGGCGTCGGTGCTCGAAGGTGCCGCATCGCTCGGGCCGGGGGGCGGAGCGTTCTCGGGGGCGCTCACGATTTCGGCTCCCACCCGATTGCCGCCTCCGTTACCGGGGTCGGGCACGTTGGACAAGGTCAGCGCGGTGGACACGCCGGCGGCGTCGGTGGGCGCGCCCGCATCGCCGCCTGCCGCGACCGCCGCCGGAGCCGGTCCGAGCGGGGCCGGCGCGGGGATGGGCTTGCCGGCTATGGCCAGCTCGAAGTCCTTCGCGGTCTTGTCCGCGATCGCCGGCGCAAGGGTCGGGGCGGCGTCGGCCATCGTCGGCTCGCCTACGCGCGCGCTCGAGATGGTCGCGGGCCCGTGATTGATCAGGAGCAGCGCGCGGTCCTTGAGCTTGATCTGCGCGCGGCTGCCTTCCTCAGCTTCGCTCTCGGCCATCTGCGCCGCGTTCGGCTCGGGGATCTCGCGATTGGCGGCCAGCAGGCGGTCTTTCGCTTCCTCGACATGCGGCGCGAGCGGGTAGCGAGTCACCACGCGCTGCCAGGCTTGCGCGGCGCGCTCCATGTAGGCCTTCTGGAGGTCCTGTTTGGCTTTCGGCGGCAGATTGAACGTGCCGACCGTGGTCGCTTCCTGCGCGTAGGCGTCCCCGATCCCGATCAGGGTTTGATCCGACTGCGAGTAGAGAGGGTAGTTGTCCGCCACTGTCTGCAGGCGCGCGATCGATGCCGCCCAGTTCTCGTGACCCAGATAGAACTGCCCGATCTCGAACTGGCGCTGAGCCAGGACCTCCTGGACCTCGCGCAAACGCTGTTTGGCGCGCGGCACCAGGGTGGAGTCGGGGAACTGCTGGATCATCTGCCGGTACTCTTCCTCGGCGTGCTCCGCGTTCTGCGGGTCGCGGTCCGGCTTGTCCATCTCGGAAAAATAAATGTCGCCGACCTTCATCTGAGCCTCGGCGGCCTCGGGGGTGTTCGGGAAGAAGGTGATGAAATCCTTGAACTCCTGCTCGGCCTGCGCGGTCGCCGCGGCGCCCCCCTCCTTGAACCAGGTATCGCCGACCGCGAGCTTGGCCCGCATCTGGTATTCGGAGTCGGGATAGGTGTTCAGCAAGGTTTGCAGGTCAAGCCGGGCGATGTCGTACTTACCCTTCTTGAGGGCAAGCTGCGCCTTGTCGAACAGCTCCTTGTCCGGCTGCTTCGACTCCACGTTGCCGAGCGGGTTCGCGCTCAGGTCCACATCCTTCTTATTCTTTTTGGTCTTGGGTGCCGCCTGGGCCGCCGGGAAAAGGAGAAAGCAAAGCCCCAGTGCCAGAAGGGGCGTGCCGCGCTGGAAATACCGCATTCGGTGTACCTCGCGTGTAAGCTCCGGCGGGCATACGAGCCGGAAGTGCCATGGTTTGCCTGTTCGTTCTGCTGCTTATCCTACCGCCGCGCACCCTGTCCTGTCCTGCTCAGGCAGCCAGCTCGCCCGCGCGGCGGCCGGCGATGCGGGCCGCTTCGAGCAGCGCCCGGCCTTTCCGCTCCGCTTCGCCGCCCTCGAACACAGCGGAGCCGGCGACCAGCACCTCGGCCCCAGCCTCGACGACCTGCGCGACGGTGTCGTGCCCGACGCCGCCGTCGACCTCGATGCGGAACCGGAGGCCCATCTCCTCGCGCAGGCGCTTCAGATCGCGAATCTTGGTCAGCGAATAGGGAATGAAGGTTTGCCCGCCGAAGCCGGGGTTCACGCTCATGATGAGCACGTGGTGCAGCATGGGCAGCACCGGGATGAGCAGGTCCACCGGAGTCGCCGGATTCAGAACCGCGCCCGGCTCCATCCCGTGCTCGCGAATCAGGGTCACGGTCCGGTGCAGGTGACGGCAGGCTTCCAGGTGCACGCCGATCCAGTTCGCCCCGGCTTCGGCAAAGGCGGGGATAAACGCATCCGGGTTTTCAATCATCAGATGGCAGTCGAGCGGCAGCCTCGTGTGCTTGCGCAACGAGCGGACCACCGGCGGCCCGAGCGTGATGTTCGGGACGAAGTGGCCGTCCATCACATCGACGTGGATCACCGTGCCGCCCCCGCGCTCCGCCGAGGCGACCTCCTCGGCCAGACGCGCGAAATCGGACGCAAGAATCGACGGTGCGAGCTCGACGGGAAACGTGGTCATGATTTCCCGAGTTTACCAGCGCGGGTTTCGCCCGCTGTTTCCTTCTATCGGCACTTCGGCTCGTTTTGTTCAGGCCCGGCGCGAACTTTTCTTCGAGCACCCTGGCCTCTGCGAAGATGGAGTCGTGCCGCCCCGCTTCCTGCTTCCGCTGTTGCTCCTCGCCGCCCCCGGCTGCGGCTACCACGCGGCCGGGAACGCCGCGCACCTGCCCGCTTCCGCGCGCGTCATCGACGTTCCGGTGTTCAAGAACCACACCCAGGCCTACCATGTCGAGCTGACGATGACCCAGGCGGTGCTCAAGGAGTTCGCAACCCGCACCCGGTTCCGCACCGAAACCGTCGATGCTTCGACCACGGCAGACGCGACCCTGCACGGCGACATCACGGCGCTTTCCGTGTATCCGCTCACCTACGACTCGACGACCAACCAGTCTTCCTCCTACGTCATCACGGTTTCGGCCCGCGTTCATCTCGACGACCGGGACGGGCGGCCTCTCTACAGCAACGACAACTACGTGTTTCGCCAGCAGTACCAGTCCACGCAGGACCTGGTTTCCTTCATCCAGGAAGATCCCGCGGCGGTCCAGCGGCTGTCCCGCGATTTCGCGCAAAATCTCGTCGCCGACATCACGGAGAGCTTCTAGGTGGGCGCGGGTTTCCAGTCCGTTGAGCGCCTCCTGGCGGAGGTCCGCTCGGGCAAGCCGCGCCCCGGCTACGTGCTGATCGGCGACGAGGGCTTCCACTTGCAGCGCTGCCGCCGCGCGCTGATCGGGCAGTTCGTCCCGGAAGGGCTGCGCGACTTCTGCCTCCACGATGCCGACCTGGCTGAAACCTCCATCTTCGACATCCTCGACGGGGCCCAGACCCCGTCGCTGATGGCCCCGTTTCAGCTGGTGTTCATCAGCGGGCTCAAGTTGCTGTACGGGCGCGGCGCGAAAAAGGACGAGTTCGCGGCGCTGGACAGATACGCCCGCTCGCCCAACCCGCAGGCGCTGCTGGTCTTCGTCGCGGACCATATCACCATCCCCTCGGACCCGCGCCGCATGGACATGGACGATAAGACCCGCTACGAGCGCATCCGCGAAACGCTTGGCGAGTGGTGCGGCACGGTGGAGCTGGCCCGCGCCGATGAGGAAGACGCCCTGCGCTGGCTGAACGCGGAAGCAAAGACAGCGGGGAAAGTGCTCCAGCCGGACGCAGCCCGCGCGCTGGCCGACGCCCTGGCAGCCGATATGCTCCTCATCGCGAACGAGTGGGCGAAGCTGCTGCTGTACACCACCGGCCGGCCCGAAATAACGCTCGCGGATGTGGAGGTGATGGTGCTCGGGGCCAAGCAGCGATCGCTCTACGAGCTCACCGATGCGATCTCTCGCCGGGACCGCCCGCAAGCGCTGGCCCTGCTCGACGGCTTGCTCAACGCCTCCGACGCCGGGGAGGACGCGGCGATCGGCCACCTGTACTCGCTTGCCCGCGTGTTCCGGCAGATGCTGGTGGTTCTCGAGAAGGGCGTCCGCGACCAGCGCGGGCTGTGGGCGGCATTGTGGCCGGGCTTCCGCCTGCCCCCGTTCGCGGCCGACGACCTGATCCGCCAGGCCCGCCGCTACCGCTCTCCTGCCGAATTGCTGCCCGCGATCCGCGCCGTGGCCCGCGCCGACCGGGAGATCCGGTCGAACCCGGTCGATAAGAAGCTCGTGCTGGAGCGGCTCATTCTCGCGCTGACGCCGCCTCGGTGAACGGGTTGCGGATGGTCAACGTTCCGATCCGCTGGCCGTCCTGCATGTCTTCCGAGTAGAGAATCGGGCATCCGGCCATCTGCGCGCATGCCACGATGTTCGCGTCGTAAATGGCGAAGCCGTTCCGCCGGGCGAGCTCCACCGCCTGCCGCTGTACCGCATCCGTGACCGGGAGCACCTCCCTGAAAAGCAGACGGAGTGCCCGCAGCTGCCGGTCCACCGCCTCCCAATCCAGCTTGAGCTTGCGGCGAGCTACGTTGGTGAATTCATTCAGGCTTTGCACGCTGATCAGGCCGCCCCGGTCAGTCAGCGTGCGCGCACGCGCCTGACGAGGATCGCCGCTGTTGATTCGGTAAAGCAGGATGTTCGTGTCGAAGAACACCTCCGCCGGATCTTCAGCGCTCATTGGCCTCTTCTCGGTTGAACCGGAAACCTGCGGGGAAAGGCACGCTCAACCGGTCCAGCTCCTCGCTCGCCTCCGCCCGAGTCATGCTGCGCTTCAGCTTCAGGCTGCGTGTGCCGGCAATGTCGATGTCCACGCTGTCCCCATCCTTCAGACCCATTGCCTGCACCACCGCCGCGGGTAGCCGCACCGCCAAGCTGTTTCCCCACTTCGCTATCTGCATGGATATACCTCCACCCACAATGTATATCCACACTCACTCCAGCACAAGCGCCACCTCACC
>CAXUHL010000141.1:2268-7956 GCA_964250745.1 uncultured Acidobacteriaceae bacterium | reverse complement strand
GGCGAGAGTGGGCGCTCGGCGCGGCGCTGGGCTGGGCCGGGGTGGTCGCGGCGGTGCTGCCCGGCGCGCTCCTCGGGGGGTTACTGGTCAGTACCGCTCGGCCCGGCCCGGCACTCCTCGGCCCGGTGCTGTTCGCGGTCTTCGCCCTGTTCGCCTCCAGCTTTACGCAGGAGCTCATCTTCCGGGGCTACCCCTTTCAGCGGCTCTCTGAGGCGGCCGGCCCCTTCGCCGCCACGCTCGTTTCCGCGCTGGTGTTCGCCGCGGCACGCACTGCCGGCTCGCTCAGCTTCACTACCTTTACCTGCTCGTTGCTGCTCGGCTTCGTGCTGTCCATGGCCTACCTGCGGACGCGCGCGCTGTGGCTGCCCTGGGGGCTCCACTTCGCCTGGAACGCGAGCATGGGCCTCCTGTTCGGGCTGCCGGTGAGCGGCACGGGCGGGTCTTCGCCGTTGTTTTCGACCTACTCCACCGCCCCGGCCTGGCTTGGGGGCAGCGGCTACGGGCCGGAAGGGGCGGTGTTCACGGTGTTCGTGCTCCTGGGCCTGCTCTTCGCGACCGCCCGGGCCACCCGCGAGCTGCGCCACCGCTGGGCGTTTCCGGAGATTGCCGGCGCCGGCATCCCTGTCGACCTGGATGCGGCCTCGCGCCGGCAGCACGAGGCGGCCATGGGCGCTCCTCCTCCCGCGCAGGCGCAGCCGCTGGTCCAGATCCTGCCCGCACCGGACCCCGGCCGCAAGCACGACTAAAGCCTTTCCCGCAACGTTACCGCCGTGTGGAGGCGGACATGCGTATCCACCTTGCAACCTGTCCGTGAATCGTTGCATGCTTTGGCAGTCTCCAGTTTCCGAACAGGAGGGTGCCCATGCCTCCCGCAGTGCTTCGCTTCACGCTCGCCGTCCTCGCCGCCGTCCTGTGCGCCCCCTCGTTCGGGCAGGTCATGACCGTCAGCACCGAAACCATCGAGGGCCGCTTTCTCCAGTTCCAGCCGACTCATGTCGAGCTCCCGAAGATGCACGCGGGTCCTGTCACCGCGCTGAACCTGACCCGGACGCTGCAGTCCGAGTCGGGCTACGCGATGCGTCCCTTGCCGCTCGCGTCCAAGGGCTTGACCCTGGTGGCGAACGGCGCGTTGAGCCCGGCCGGGTCCGACTATGTGACCGAGCTGCGCGACAAGGGCATCTCCGCCCGGCCCGGCGAGCGTGTCACCATCACCAAGATCACCTTCAACAAGGACCGGCTCATCCTCGAAACCAACGGCGGCCCCGACCTGCCGCACAAGTATCTGCGCCATTTGTCCATCGGTACCGGCAGCGTGCAAGCGCCGCTGGCCCGCGACAACGGCGACCAGGCGCTCGGCTCGCGACTTACCCTGGTTTTCCCCGGCGGCGTGCCGAACGTGACCGGCGAGCTGGTCAAGGAGTTGATTGAGCCGGTGATCGGCTTCAAGGAGAAATCGCCGCTCCAGGCGTACGTGGAAACGCTGCCCCCGTTCCTCAAACAGGCGATCCTGGACCGGCACGTGCTGGTCGGCATGGACGCCGACATGGTGTACCACGCGCTCGGCGCGCCCCGGCAGAAAATCCGTGAAAGCGAGCAGGACCGGCCGTTTGAAGAGTGGGTGTACGGCACGCCGCCCGAAAAATCGGAGTTCGTCCGGCTCCAGCGCGACCGGGTCACCCGCGTGGAGATCGCCCGCGTGGGGGAAAGCCCGGTGGTGCGCACCGCGAACGAGGTCGGCAACTACTGGCAGGCGCAGGGCAGCCGCTCGAACGAGCGAATCGTGAACCTGGGCGACGAGACCGAAGCCGACCGGGTAGCGCAGAACGCGCCGACCCAAGCGCCGCCGAGCTTGCGCAAACCCGGCGAAACCCTGCCCGGCGACAACGACCCCAACAAGCCGCGCACGGGCAAGGTGCAGTTTCCGCCTTCCTCGGGAGGAACGCCCCAATAAGGCTGTTGTAGACTCGTGAGAGCGAGCGAGGGCTCCCCTTTCATGGGTCGAGCCGGCGGCGCGCAACCACTCCGAGAGGATTTACCGGCAATGGCAAAGATCGCGAAAACGGCCGACCGCTCCAAGGTCATGGATACATCGAAGAGCACCAACTGTCCGAAATGCGCCAAGCCCACGCGCATCGTCAAGCGCGTGAAGGACCGGGAGCGCGGTACCCCGGGCGGGGTCTACATCTCGTGCTCCGGCTGCGACTTCCACGAGAAGCTGTAAGGGCGAGGGAGAAGGGTCAAGGGAGAAGTTCGTGACTCCCGCGACCCTTTCTTCTTTGCAAAGGGTGTCATTCTGAGGAGCAAAGCGACGAAGGACCTGCTTTTCTCCATCGACTCGAGAGCAAAGCAGGTCCTTCGCCTCGCTCAGGATGAACCTTTGAGCTTGCAATCGGCTGCTCATGCGCCCTTCCGAGGCGAGAGGCAGTTTCTTCGCGCGGGATGGGCGCGTATTCCACCGGCCGGAGCAGCCAATCTCTCCGACAAGCCCCGGCTACGTGCCGGACTGTTCCATCTCCGCCAAAACTCCCAGATACGCCGCGACCGGGTCGGCGGCACCGGTGATAGGGCGGCCGATGACGAGCTGCGCGGCCCCGGCTGCCAGAGCTTCCGACGGGGTCGCGGTCCGCTGTTGGTCGCCGGCATCGGCCCCCTTCGGGCGTACGCCGGGCGTCACAAGGTAGGCCTCCGGCAAGACCGCTTGCAGGCGCGCGGCCTCCCGAGGGGAGCAAACGAGCCCGCCGATGCCGTTGGCGGCAGCCAGACGAGCCAGCTTTTCGACCTGCGCCGCCGGCTCCGCGGGGACGCCGGACGCCGCGAGCGCGGCGGCGTGCATGCTCGTCAAAACCGTGACGGCCAGCAGCCTGGTACCGGAACCGGCGGCAGCTTCGGCGGCAGCGCGCAGCATCGCCGCGCCGCCTCCGGCATGCACGGTCAGCAGAGCGGGCGCGAGCGGCAGCACCGCGCGGATCGCTCCGGCCACGGTGTTCGGGATGTCGTGCAGTTTGAGGTCGAGAAAAACGTGCAGCCCGCGTGCGCGCAGCTGCCGGACAACCGGCGGCCCCTCCGCCAGAAACAGCTCGAGCCCGACCTTGACCCACAGCGGCCGGGCATCGGCGGGAAGCGTTTCGAAGCAATCGAGGAATGCGAAGCAGGCCTGAGCGGAAGAAAAGTCCAGCGCGAGGATCAGGCGGTCGCGCACGGCGTTCTAGCGACCCATGGCTGGGAGCGGAGTTTGAACCTTAAAAGGGTTCTGGACAGCCGCCAGTTCCGTCGCGCCCCGGAGCACGTCGAGCCGCACCTGCTGGGTGCCTACCTGGCTGAAGCCCAGAAACCGCGCCGCCGCGTAGGAAAGATCGACCACGCGGTTCGCGAAGTAGGGCCCGCGGTCGTTGACGCGCACCACCACGGACTTGTGATTGGACAGGTTGGTGACGCGTACGAGCGTGCCCAGGGGAAGGCTGCGGTGCGCGCAGGTTAATCCGGCCATGTTGTAGGCTTCGCCGCTCGCGGTGGACCGGCCCTGGAAGTAGCGGCCGTACCAGGACGCGCGCCCGGTTTGGAACCAATGCTTTTTCGCGCCGCCGCCGGCCGGCAGCTGCGATGTGGGCACCGCGGAGGGCCTAGCCTCGTGCGCGGATCCCAGAAAGAAGCCTGTCGCCACCGCGACCGACGCGAGGCACTTTATCCGGCGCATCGCATGGGCAATTCCCCTGGTCGTTTGCATGCTCATATAATTGGACCAGATAAGAATCGGTAAGTCAAAGCAAGGATTGCACTTAGCTTGTCCGACTACACGCGATTTACATGGGCGGGCGGCTGGACTTACATGCCGCGACTTATCCACAAAAGGTGCTGACACGGCTCAAAAGAGGAACGCGGCAAGCAACAAGGTAAAGAATGCACGCTTACGCCGAGGATGAACGGACGATGAAAATAAATCCCGCGTCGCCGGTCGTTCTTTCGATTGCCGGGTTCGACCCGTCTTCCGGGGCCGGCTGCACCGCCGACCTGAAGACCTTCGCCGCGCACGGCGTGTACGGGACAACCTGCCCCACGGCGCTCACGGTGCAATCGACGCAAGGCGTGCTCCGCAGCGAGCCGGTCAGCGCGGCGCTGATCGGCGACACCCTCGACTGCCTTCTCGCGGACCTGCCCCTGGCCGGCGTCAAGATCGGCATGCTGGGCAGCACGGAAGCGCTGGTCGCCGTCGCGGGTTGGCTGGGACGCGCGCGCCTGCTGGGGCCGGTGGTGCTGGACCCGGTGCTGCGCTCCTCCTCCGGCTACCCGCTGCTGCCGCCCGAGGCGCTTCCGGCGTTCAAACAGGTGCTGCTGCCGCTGGTTTCGGTCGTGACGCCGAACGGCCCGGAAGCCGAGCTGCTGACCGGCCTCGCCGACGCCGAGGAGGCCGCGGAAGCGCTGGCGCTGGATACGCCCGCGGTCGTGGTCACGGGCGGGCACGGGCCGGACCCGTCGGAGGTGCGCGACCTGCTCTGGACGCCGCAAGGGCCGGCCTGGTTTACCGGCCCGCGCATCGAGACCGCTTCCACCCACGGGACGGGGTGCGCGTTTTCGTCCTCGCTGCTGGCGAACCTGGTGCTGGGTCTCGTTCTGCCGGAGGCGGTCGCCGAGGCTGGCCGCTATGTGCGCCAGGCGCTCGAAGCGGCCTACCCGCTGGGCCAGGGCAGGGGGCCCATGCACCACCTGTTCAACTTTTCCGCCACGGCTGGAAACCCCGCGCCGCGAAACCCGTCAGAATAGGACAGAGGTCTCGCGCTCCTTGAAGTTTCGTTGGAACCAGCTCGTCGGAGGGGTCGTGTTCCTCTCCGCCCTCGCCCATGCCGACGGCCCGCCCCCGGCGGACACGGCCGCCCTGAACAAGACCGCCGAGGTCAGGGAGGCGTTCGCCGCTTTCTACAGGCTCGACTACGACACGGCCGAGCAAACCTTCCGGCGGATCGCTGCCGAGCGGCCGAACGACCCGCTGGCGACGGACTTCCTGCTCGATGCGGCCGTTTTTCGCGAGCTCACCCGCCTGGACGCGCTGGACACGACGTTCTATGCGAACGACGGCTTCCTGTCCGGCAAGCACACGGTCAACGAGGATCCGGCGGCCCGGGACCGCATTCGCGCGCTGCAGAGCAAGGCGCAGGAGCAGGCCGACGCTCTGCTCAAACAAAACCCGCGCGACATCGACGCGCTCTACGCCCGGGGCTGGTCGCGCTCGCTGCTGGCCAGCTACACGGCGCTGGTGGAGCGGGCTTTCCCGACAGCGCTGAAGCTGGCCCTGAGCGCCAAAGCCGACCAGGAAGCGGTGCTGAAGCAGGATGCGAATTACGTGGACGCGAACCTGGTCGTGGGCACCTACCAGTACGTGGTGGGCGCGCTGCCGCGGTCGTTCCGCTTTCTGATCGGCATCGCAGGCATTACCGGGAGCAAGGAAAAAGGCATGGCGATGCTGCAGGTGGCCGCCGCGCGCGGAGTTCGGACCTCCATCGATGCGCGCACGTGCATGATGCTGTTCCTGCGGCGCGAAGGCCGCTACGGGGAAGCGCAGGCGCTCGCCGAGGGGCTGGCGAAGGAGTACCCGCGCGACTACCTGTTTCAGCTCGAGCTGGCCAACCTGAAGAAAGACGCGGGCGCGGGGACAGGTGCGATCGCGCAGTACCAAACCGTGCTGGCCGACGCGCG
>CAXUHL010000141.1:0-2258 GCA_964250745.1 uncultured Acidobacteriaceae bacterium | reverse complement strand
GGGGCGGGGCCCACACCTTCCCGGGCAAAATTTGGTCGGCCTCCCCCGCGGCCGCCTACCAACAAGCCGCGGGCATCGCGGAGACCGCCCCCGAGCTCAGGCAGCGCTGCCTGGTTTCGGCCGGCAAGGCTTACGACCTGATGCACAATCGCGCGCGCGCCACCGAAAGCTATCAGGCCGCGCTCGACGTGGCCGGGCCGGATACCGTGCAGGGGCAGGAAGCCCGCAAGCTGATGCGCAAGCCGTTCCAGGGGGCGTAGGGAACCGGGCCGCCCCTCCTTGCGTATCTCCCTACGCGAAGGAGATTTCCTCATGTTTTGTGCGCGGTGCGGCAGTTCTCTCGGGTACGAGGCGCGGTTTTGCTCGGCTTGCGGCGCTCCGGCCGCCGGGGCCAGTCCGACGCATCGTGCCTTCCGCCGTCTGGAACGCCCGCGCGGCAGGCGCGTGATCGCCGGAGTCTGTTCCGGGATCGCGGACCACTACCGGTTGGAGCTGCCCTGGGTGCGCGTGGCGACGGTACTCATCGCCATCTTTTCGAGCGGCGCGGGCATCGTCGCCTATATCGTTTTCTGGATCGTGATGCCGGAGCAGCCGCTGTACCTGCCGGCGGATACGGGCTCGCCCGCGCCGCCGCCATACTGAACCAAGCTCAGCGCGACCCCGGCGCGGGAGCGGGCACGGCCGCTCCGCCCCGCACCAGCAGCGCCGTCCGCGGAAATGAGAAAGTCCCTCCGGCGTCGTCGATTACATTTACCTGACAGGTATAGGTTCCGTCCGCGAGCGATCCGAGCGGCACCGCGAAGGCGAACGCCACCGCGTTTTTGCCCGGTAGGTTCACCGCGTCCGCGTCCACCACCGGCGACTCGAACACCTTGACCCCGCCGCGCAGCAGCTCGATCGACGTGGACACGCGCTGCTTGCCCGCGAGCCGGGCGGCGGGGGCGGTCTCGCCTGGCGCGGCCGCGGGGTAGCGCGCGGGGTCGTACACCTCATAAAAGAAGTAGAGCTGCTGGTCGCGCGTGAACACGTGCGGCAGATTGGGCACGTATTGCTGCCCTGCGTAGACCAGCGGATTGTCGGCCTTGCTCTTGCCCGGCGCAAGCCGCTGCGAAGCCAGCACAACGGAGCTCATCTTGAGCGGCGCTTTCCCCAGGTCGGGCACGGTGACGTCGGTCTCGAACGAACCCAGCTTGCCGCCCTCGTTCTCCCGTACCACGAACTTGACGTGGTACTTGCCGGCCGGAAGCGTAAAGGCGGTCGCGTACTGGATGTTTTTGGCTCGCACCTGCTGGTCCTGGCCCACCGCGAGCTTGACCGTGTCGCGCGCCTGCTCCAAAGTATGGCCCTGCGCGTCCTTCACGTAGCCGATCACGTCGAGGGTCGCCTTGTCCCGGTCGCCGCCTTGCTTGAAGGGGATCTGCGAGCCGGGGACCAAAAGAGCAATAGGCACCGCGTACCGATCAGGAGCGTCACGAAAGAAAAACGGCTGCAGGTACACGGGCAGGTCGGTCGCGGGCAGGTCGGTGTTCAGCGCGGTTTCGAGGTCGCGCTCCCGCTGCTCGCCGTTCGCGTGCCGGAAGTCTGCGGGCGCGTAGTAGCCGGGCCTGTAGGCGAGTTTTAGGTCGGGCCGGTTGACCCGCACCTCCAGTTTCCGGAACCGCCCGTCGCGCGCCGTATCGGTCGAGCGGAAGCCCAGGACGTAGTAGCTGGCTGTGTCGTTTTCAACCTGCTGGAACGCCGGAGCGAAGTCGTTGTTGTCGAAGAACGCCTTGCCTCCCGTGTCCGCCGAGAGCGTCGCGAGCGTTTCCTGGGAGTTGAAGTTCGCGTCCAGGTTGTTTTGCCCGGCCGCGCCCGTGTAGGCCGCGTTGCCGCGCAGCGAGCCCGCTGTCGCGTCGCCCAAAGGTGAGACGGCCTGCAGCCCGCGCGCGTCCACGCTGTAGATGGAAAGGTTGTTCCGTACCGCCGCGTTGACCGTCGCCCGAAGACTGGCCTGGTTTTCGATGCCGTCGCGCTGGAGCCCTCCCGAGAAGTACAAGAGCGACTTCTTCTGGTTCAGCGGCCCGAGCGCCTTCGCGATGGACTGGATGGCCAGCAGTTCCCGGTCGGTGTTCAGGTCGTTGTAGTCCGTGTCGTCGGCGGTGTACGCGGTCGAGTCCTCGACTTGGTTGGTGGTGGCGGTGGTCGCCCCGCTGTAGCCCGCATTCACGCCGCCCGTGTAGCCGCTCACCGCGTGCAGCAAAAGGTCCTTGTCCGCGGTA
>CAXUHL010000140.1:0-7958 GCA_964250745.1 uncultured Acidobacteriaceae bacterium | reverse complement strand
TTGAAGGACAGTCCCTTGCCGCGCCGACCCGCTAGCCCTGGGTGGAGTGGAAGTACTTGGCTACCGTCGAAACGAACTGTTGCGCGCCGGCGGGCGGCAGTACATTGCCCTTGAGGATCTCCTCGAAGGTATGCGGCTGGCCGTAGAAGGTCGTCGTGTCTTCGGTATTTTCGTACACGGCGGTGCCGTTCAGGTCGATGCCGGCGAACAGGCCCTTGGACCGCGACCACGTGAGCAGCTCGGACTGGAGCCGCCAGTTGGTGGCGGCCTGCGTGTCCCGGCCCACGGGGCCCGCGGCGGCCGCGGCGTCGCCGCCGATCTTGAACTTGCTCTTGAGCAGGTCCTGGAAGCCCTTGTCGTTGGTCGCGACCAGAACCAGGTCCGTGCCGGAGCCGCCGATCTGGAAGCCGAACGAGCCGCCGGTCATCTTGATGAAAGCCGGGGCGGACCATCCATGGCCGGTGCGGCAGGTGACCACGCCTTGGCCGTACTCCGCGCCGAAAATAAACGCGCCCTTGATGAGGCCGGGCACGACGCCGACGCAGGTGGCCTGGCGGAGGATGGAGTCGGGGATCGACTTGTCCGGCGAGGACTGAATCTCGGTAAGGGTCGAGGTGGCGTCCTCGAGACGGGCGGCGATCTTGCTTTTGTCACTCGCGGCGAGGGCGGGGAGGGCAGCGGCTGCCATGCATGCAATGGCGAGAAGCTTTTTCATGTGCGTGGTCCTTCTTTCCTGCAACGTTCGTTGGACGCGCGAGCGTCCGTTTCGAGTGGGTCAGATGCAGGATACCTTCACGGGAGCGGGAATGGCTCGCTTTCGGGCGGCGATGTCTCGCATGCTTCTGTGCCGGCGGCCGGCTCCGGGTCCTCTCGAGAAGACCGCACAGTGCTCCGCTGCCCCCCGCTGAAAACCCTGGACGGGGGGTGGGCGAGCGAGAAAGTGCTTTCAGGAAAGCAAGGCTTCTCTCAGAAAGCATAGGAATACGACCTTGTGCACACTCGTTCTGGGGGAGCGCCCGGAACGCAGCCGCGAGCCGAAAGATCGCGGACGAAAAAAGAGGGGTTGGTTTTGCGGTTTCCCGCTTTCCCCAACCCCGTTCCCCAGATCTGCGTTGTTACTGATTACTTTGTATAACCGGTGGAGGTTACGCGCAACATTACCAAAGTTGCAGAGCTGTGGAAATCCCGGAACCAGAGTTTTAGCCTAGAGTTTCGGGAGCACAATGCCCTGCTGTCCCTGATACTTGCCGCGCCGGTCCGCGTAGGAGATCTCGCACGGCTCGTCACTCTGGAAGAAGAGGATCTGGCACAGCCCCTCGTTGGCGTACACACGCGCCGGCAGGGGGGTGGTGTTGGAGATTTCAAGCGTTACATAGCCTTCCCACTCGGGCTCGAACGGGGTCACGTTCACGATGATGCCGCAGCGGGCGTATGTGGACTTGCCGACGCAGATGGTGAGCACATCACGCGGGATGCGGAAGTACTCGACCGAGCGGGCGAGCGCGAAGGAGTTGGGCGGGACCAGGATGGAATCGGCGACGACCGAAACAAAGGAGCGCTCGTCGAAGTTCTTCGGGTCGATGACGGCGGAGTTGACGTTGGTGAAGATTTTCCACTCGCCGGCGACGCGCAGGTCGTAGCCGTAGGAGGATAGGCCGTAGGAGATGACCCCCTCCTTGACCTGTTTTTCGCTGAAGGGCCGGATCATGCCGCGCTCGAGAGCCTCGGTGCGGATCCAGCGGTCGGACTTGATGGCCATATGGAATCTGCATCTTACGTGAGGCCGGGAGGGACGGCAATGATCAAGCAGGACATCGTGCGGCAGGTGGTGGAGCGGACCGGTCTGCCCAGGGGCAAGGCGGACGCGGCGGTGGACGCGATCTTCGAGCGGCTGAAGGCTGCCATGGGCGCGGGGACGCGCATCGAGCTGCGCGGATTCGGCGTCTTCGAGGTGCGGCCGCGCAAGACCGGGGTGGGGCGCAACCCGCGGACGGGCACGGAGGTGGCGATCGCGCCGGGGCGGGCCGTGCGCTTCAAGCCGGGCAAGGACCTGGTGCTCGGGGTAGAGGGTAGAGGGTAGAGGGTGGAGAAAAGCAGGTCCTTCGCTTCACTCAGGAAAACCCGAATCGGAGTAAGACTTCGCGCTTTTACCCTTTACCCGCGCCTTCACTGCCCGAACACTTCCAGCTCGCCGACGGAGATGAAGTGCGCGGAGCCGCCGGGCACGCCGGCGATGCGGATCGCGGTGCCGGCGATGGGTGGGAAGGTGAAGGTGTACGTTTCAAAGCTGACGCCGTCGTTGGCGGCAGGGTAGGCGGGGGTTGAGACGAGGCCGGGTACATCGACCCACGCGCCCGACTGGAACACCTGAACCTGCCCGTTGAGGAACCAGCCGCCGTCCGAAAAGTTCCTGCCCTCCTCGAAGACGACTTTCGAAAAAGTATGGGTCGAGGGGTACTGGTAGCCGATCCAGTCCAGGTCGACGGCGTTGCCGCCGGTGTAGGAGTCCCACTGGCGCGACGAGTCCTGACCGCCGGCGGGCGGGAGATCGCCGTCGCGAATGATTTCGACGTTGTGGTTGCCGCCGCCCGTCGGATGGATAGCCCGGGCGATGATGGTGCCCGCCGCGGTCAGGTTGGCAAAGCCGGGCGGCACGATCTCGAGGCCGCAGGAAAGCGGGTTACCCGCGGACCCGTAGCGGTACTCGATCGCGATGCGTCCGGCTGCGTCGGCGGTCGCCGGGAAGTCGCGGCTGAGCGCGCGGTAGGCCCCGCCCGCCGCCTGAAAGATGTCGAAGTCCGCGAGGACGACCGCCCCGTTGACGGCAACCGAAAAGATGCGCTGTCCCGGCGCGCGGTGCAGCGGCTCGGCGAAGTGCAGCCGCGTCGTGTAGGCCAGGCCCGGGGTAAGGCCGGGGATGGTGTAGGAGAAGCCGATCCCGTTGGAGCCGGTGCGGCGGGTCTGGTACAGCTCTATGGGCGCAGGGTTCCGCGCCGTGGCGAGGTCGACCGGGGTGGGGTCATAGTCGGAGTGGCCGCCCTGGAACAGGGTGTCGGCGGCGAACGGCCCGACCGCCCCACCTCCCGAATCGATGGCGATCGCGGTGCTCACCGGCGCGGCGGGCAGCGCGCCGAAGGCCTGGATGCGGTCGGTGCCGACGAAGACCGTGCCGCGCGCGATGGCCGGGGCCATGTATTTGCCGCCTGCTTCGAGCTGCGCCTCCGTCGAGTTCCAAAGGAGATTCAGGTCGGTATCGAAGGCGTACAGGATGGGGTGGGCTGTGCCGGGCTTGAGCAGGTTTTGCATGCGCATCACATTGCCGGCTAGCACCCACACGATGGGGTCGGCGCTGCCGTTGCTGGTGACGAGCGGCGAGCCGGGTGAAAGCATCTGGATCGAGTTCTCCGCCGCCGCGAGCGACAAGGAGGCGGGCCGGGCAGGGTCGAGATCGATCCGGAGCCGGACCAGCGAAGGCGGGATGGAGGTTTGCGAGTCGACCGCCCGCTTGGTGGAGCCGGTGGCGAACAGCCAGTTCGTTCCGGCGGCATCGTGAAAATAGGCGGGCGTGGCGCGGGACTTGGCGTAGTCCAGGTTCTCGTACTGCTCGGAGTAGGGCCCGAAGATGTTGAGCGGGCCCACGCCGCCGTTGAACTGCGCCTGCCCGCCGGGCGGCAAAAGCGACCGGTCGGAGCCCGCGACCGACGAGCAGCCGGGGCGCACGGTGGTCGAGCCCGGCATGTGGTCCCGGTCCAGCAGGTACAGGTTGCCCTGCTTGCCGCCGAAGGCCAGCAGATGCGGCGTGCGGGTGTTGGCCGCTCCAAGATCCGGCAGCACCACCGGCGAGGACCCGGAAAGGTCGGTGTCATATTCGTCCATCTGGCAGTAGTTCCAGGGGGTACATGTGCCGGTGAGGGTCAGGTTCGGCGACCACCGCAGGACCGACTGGCCCCAGTAGCGCGGGGTGGTTTCATCGGCCAGGGTGCCGTTGCCGGTGGTCGAGTACAGGTTGCCCTGGGGGTCGAGCGAGGGGCCCGCCGCGGACCACATGCCGCCGTTGGCGAAGGCCACAGAGGAGGGCGCGCCGGCGAAGGCGCTCGCGAGCGCGGGCCGCTGCGTGTCGACGGCAACCATCCAGCCCGCGCCGCCGTCGCCGTACGCGCCGAAAGGAACGTACAGGGTGCGCCCATCGGCGGAAAGGGCGAGCGCGCCGCGCTGGCTCATGGCGCTGGACCGCTGGAAGGTAGTGGGCCCATTGCGGTTGATGGGCGCGAGCGCCGCGTCGTTGATGGGCAGGGGCCAGCCAGGCAGGACTCGCCCGGAAGCGAGGTCGAGCGCGAAAACCTGCCAGCCGGCTTGAGCATCGTCGGAGGCGACGTACACGCGATTGGCGGCGGCGTCGAGGACCGGCGTCCCCAGAACACCCACGGGCACGCCGCCGTCGAGCGACGGAACGACCTCGGGGTTGGTCAGCTTGGCCCGCCACAAAATCGTGCCGTTGGCGGCATCGACGGCGTAAAAGAAGCCGTTGCTGGACCCGGCGAGCACGACCCGGTACGTGCCGCCGCCGGACAAGGTAAGTGCGTCGAGATAGAGCGGGCTCGAGTAGAGCCGGGGCGCGTAGGTCGTGGAGCCGATCTGCACCGTGTCGAACTGTGGCGAGGACCAAAGCGGCCCGAAGCGCCCGGCTTTCAGCAGGCCGGGGGTCAGGGTAGTTTCGGTCGCGACCCAGCCGGTGCGGGCGGGGTTTGCCTGATATGTGGGAAATGTTTGGGCAAGCAGCGGAAAGGAGAAAAGGAGAGCAAGTAGCAGGCGCATGGCGAGACCCCCCGATTGCGGGTGGCACCAATGTACGCAGCTTGCATGTAAGTTTGGGCTATGAGTTACCTTTTGTGACTACTAATTTGCGTACAAGGTACGTGCGGGTAAGCGCCGTCACATCAGGCTCAAGGCATCGACATCGAGGGTCAGATTGCGACGCGGGATGCCCTGCTCGCCGGCAAAGGCGAGGGCGCGGCGCAGCGCCTGATGCAGGGCGGCGCGGGACTCAGCCTTGACGACCAGGTGAAAGCGGTAGATGCGCTTGATCTTCGACAAAGGAGCAGACGCGGGCCCGAGAACGCGGATGCCGGGCAGGGTTGTTTCCCTGAAAAACTGCCCGAGGCGGGCAGACCAGTCGGCGGCCTCCTCCAGGCGTGGGCTATGCAGGATCAGGTTGGCGAGCACGGCAAAGGGCGGATAGTGCATGTAGCGGCGCAGCTTCGACTCGCGCTCCACAAAGGCCCGATAGTCGTGAGCGGCGGCGGCGGCGATGGCGTAATGCTCACCGTGGAAAGTCTGCACCAAGACCTTGCCCGGCAGGTTGCCGCGCCCGGCGCGCCCCGCCACCTGCGTCAGCAGCTGGAAGACGCGCTCGGCGGCGCGAAAGTCCGGCAGGCCGAGGGCGTGGTCGCAGCCGACCACGCCGACCAGCGTGACGCCGTGGATGTCGTGGCCCTTGGCGATCATCTGCGTGCCGACCAACAGGTTGATCTCGCCCGAGTGCAGGCGGCCCAGCAGACGCTCCATGTCGTGGCGGCCGCGGATGGTGTCGCGGTCCATGCGGCCGATGCGTGCGCCGGGGAACAGCTCGGTGAGACGCTCCTCGCCCTGCTGGGAGCCCGCGCCCAGGTAGTACAGGTGCTCCGACCGGCAGGAGGGGCATTGCGCGGGGACGCGGGTGCGGAAGCCGCAATAATGGCATTCGAGCCTGTCTGAAACCCGGGCGCGGCCGCTTGCTTCGGCCTCCCCGCTGTGCAGCACGGCTTTGTGCAGCGTCAGGGCGATGGCGCAGTTCTCGCACTGGAGCTTTTCGCCGCACGCCCGGCACAGGGCCACGAAGGAGTAGCCGCGCCGGTTGAGCAGGATGATGGCCTGCTCGCCGCGGTCGAGCGCCAGGCGGGTTTCGTCGAGCAGCTGCCGCGCGAAGATGTGGTCCTGGCCGGTTTCGCGGAACTCCTGCCGCATGTCGATCAGCTCGACCGCGGGCAGCGGGCGGTCGGCGACCCGGGCGGTCATGGCGACTTCGAGGTAGCGCCCGCGCCGGGCGTTGTGCCAGGACTCGAGCGAGGGCGTCGCCGAGCCCAGGACACATACCGCGCCGAGCAGCTTCGCCCGCATCACGGCGACGTCCCGGGCATGGTAGCGGGGCATCTCCTCCTGCTTGTAGGAGCCGTCGTGCTCCTCGTCGACGATGAGCAGGCCCAGCGCCTGGACCGGCGCGAACACGGCCGAGCGGGTGCCGACCGCGATGCGCGCCTGCCCCAGGCGGATGCGATGGTACTGCTCGGCGCGCTCCTCAGGCGTCAACGCGGAGTGGAGCAGCGCCACCTCGGAGCCGAACGCCGCATGAAGCTGCGCGGCGATCGAAGGCGTAAGGCCGATCTCGGGAACGAGCAGCAGCGCGCCCTGCCCCCGGGCGAGCGCGGCCTGCATCGCGGCCAGGTACACCGCGGTCTTGCCCGAGCCGGTAACGCCGTGGAGCAGGATGGGCGTGAACTGCTTCTCCTCGGTGGCTCGCAGAATGGCTTCGAGCGCGCTTTGCTGCGACAGGTTTAGGGTGTGGGTCTTGCCCTCGCTCAACGCGGAAAGGTGAAAGGGCTGCGGGCGGTCTTCCAGAAGGACCAGCCCGCGCCTGACCAGCGTCGCGAGGGTGGAAGCGGGGCGGAGCTCGCCCGCGGGCAGAGTCTGGCCCGGCGCGCCTGCGAGCTGGGCCAGGATCGCCTGCTGCCCTTCGGTGAGCCGGGGCAGCCGCTCCGAGGGGGCCAGCACAGCCCAGCGGGCGACCCGCGCGGCATTGCGCGGGGCGGCTTCGGTTTCGCGGGTGAGCCACCGTTTGCGCAGCATCCCGGCGAGCAGCTCGCGGGTAGCCCCGGTGGCCCTGCGCAGCGCGGGCACGGCGGCGGCCTCGCCGGACTCGAGATAGTCGAGCACCGCGTACTCGCGGTCCGGGTCGGGCGCGGAGAGCCGCGAGCGCCGGGACGAGCCGCCCTCGGCCCCGGCGTGGAGCGCGGCGCGGCCCGGCTCGGCGATGCGGAGAAGCGCGCGGGTGCGCACCTCGGCGGAGAGGGGCAGCATCGTGCGGAGCACCTCGCCGACCGGGCAAAGATAATAGGAGCCGATCCACTCGGCCAGGCGCAGGAGGTCGGGCGACAGGACGGGCTCGGCGTCGAGTACCGCGAGAACCGGTTTGGCCTCGACCGGCGGCGGGTCGGCGTGGACGCGCAGAACGATGCCGGTCAGCTTCTCGTTGCGGAACGGCACCAGGACCCGCACCCCTTCCCGCGGTGCGGGGTCGGGGCAGGCGTAGGTCCATAGGCGGTCCAGCGGCACGGGGAGCGCGACGTCGCAGAACTGGGGCGGAAGGGGCACTGGAGGGAGGGTAGCAGGGTAGAGTACCTGCGCCCCTCTAAAGGCCAATGCAGATGCATGGCAAACAGGTGACCTTTGCAAAGGTACAGCTGTGCTAGGCTCTGTCTGTGACGCGTAAAGGAGGGCAGGAGCTACGGCGCTTCGAATACTCGACTACGGTACGGTGCGCGAACGGCGTGATCGGACGCTTGTCCGAAGACGTATGGCGGGATAGTTCGGGACGCATCGTGAAGTACAACCTGGCTTTCATCAATCACGGTTTGTGCGGCCGAGACAACGGGCGTGTTCTCGGGTACGACAATGCACATGGCTTCCATGAACGGCATTGGATGGGACAGAGCGATCCGTTCGACTACCCCGGCTTCGACGAGCTTGTCATTCGATTCGCAGATGAAGTCAGCGCGCTGCGCAGGAGGAAAAGATGAAGACACGTTTCATACAGGAATCTTTCGAGGATGCGATGAGAAGGATGATCGAACGATCGAAAAGGCTTTCGGCCGGCGAACCCATGGAAGAAGAACACATCATTTCCTTCGAGGATCCGCTCGACC
>CAXUHL010000139.1:0-7964 GCA_964250745.1 uncultured Acidobacteriaceae bacterium | reverse complement strand
ATCGCCGCCATCGAGGAGCGCGAGCGCGCCCGCACCGGCATCGGCTCGCTCAAGGTGCGCTACAACTCGGTCTTCGGCTACTACCTGGAGATCACGCGCGCCAACCTGAAGCATGTCCCCGCCGACTACGAGCGCAAGCAGACACTCGTCAACGCCGAGCGCTACACCACGCCGGAACTGAAGGAGCTGGAGCACCGCATCCTGACCGCCGAGGAGCGGTCGCTCGAGATCGAACGCGCGCTGTTCGCGGAGCTGCGGCAGGCCGTGCTGGCCCACGCGCCGCGCATCCGCGCCACCTCGGCCACGCTGGCGGAGATCGACCTGCTGGCGAACTTCGCCCACCTGGCCGCGGAGCGCGACTGGTGCGAGCCGGCGATCGCCACCGGCGAGGCGCAGATCCTCGAAGCTGCGCAGGCCCGCCATCCGGTGCTCGAAGCGCTGCTCGACAAAGCCGGCCAAACCCGGTTCATTCCCAACGACCTGTATATCGACACGGCGCGCACGTCCATCCTGCTCATCACCGGCCCCAACATGGGCGGCAAAAGCACCTACCTGCGCCAGGCCGCGCTGCTGGTGATCCTGGCGCAGATGGGGTCCTTCGTTCCGGCAAGGCAAATGCGCTACTCGCTCGCCGACCGCGTGTACACCCGCATCGGCGCGAGCGACAACCTGGGCCAGGGCCGGTCCACCTTCATGGTGGAGATGGTCGAGACCGCAGCCATCCTCAACACGGCCACCGCGCGCTCGCTGGTTCTGCTCGACGAGATGGGCCGCGGCACCGCCACCTTCGACGGGCTGGCCCTGGCCTGGGCCGCGCTCGAGCACCTGCACAACGCGGTCAACGCCCGGACGCTGTTCGCGACGCACTACCATGAGCTGACCCTGCTGGCCGGGCAGCTGCCTCGCCTGGCCAACGCCCGCGCCTCGGTCAAGGAGGTGCCGCAGGGCATCGTGTTCCTGCACACCATCGAGCCCGGCGCGGCCAGTAAGAGTTACGGCATCGACGTGGCGCGGCTGGCCGGGGTGCCGGGGCGCGTGCTCAAGCGGGCCCGCGAAGTGCTGCGCGCGCACGAGCGGGCCGAGAAGCGGGAGCTTGCCGCCGAAACCGGCGCGCCGCCGCAGCTCACCATGTTTACGCCCTTGTCGCAGCGCATCGTCGACCGGCTGCACGCCGCCGACCTGGACCGGACCAGCCCCATGCAGGCTTTCGAGTTGTTGCAGGCGCTGCAAGCGGAGCTGCGCGAGGCACCCGAGGGTAAGGGCACGTAGCTGCGGCAGGATGGGTCCTCGAGAGTGTTCGCGAAAGCCGGACTCGGTTCACGTGTGGAGTCTTTCTTCGCCTTTCCACGAGACGCCTACACGAAACGCCATAACAGGTCATCCTGAGCGCGGCGAAGGACCTGCTTTCCCTTCCCGGCCGGGCAGAAGCAGGTCTTCCTCGATCTTCTCCTCTGGGATGACCCTCGGTTTTAAACAGGACCGGCCTTCCCGGCTACCATCAAGACTGGGAGGGAGACCGCGATGCGAGCAAACCGGGTGCTGGCGCTGTTGCGCGGGGTCAATGTCGGAGGGCGGCACCCGCTGCCCATGCCCGCCCTGCGCGCCGCCTTCACGGAGCTGGGCTGCGACCGCGTCGACACCTATCTCCAGAGCGGCAACGTGGTATGCGACGCGCACCCTTCGTTGACGGCAGGCGCGATCGCGGCGGAGCTGGAAGCACGGTTCGGCTTTCCGGTTCCCGTTTTGCTGCGGACGGCGAAGGATCTGGACGCGGCCGTCGCGGCCAACCCTTTCCGGCAGGCCGGCGTCGACGCGCTGCACGTGGTGTTTCTCGAAGCGCCGCTCGCGCCCGCCGCCCTCAAGTCGCTCGAAGCGAAGCGGCTGGGGCAGGAGCAGCTGGCGGCCCTGGACCGAGAGCTCTTCCTGTACCTTCCCCACGGCTTCGGGCGCTCGCGCCTGGCCCTGTCTGCGACCGGCCCTGCCATGCCCGGTGGGGCGACGGTGCGCAACTGGAAAACGGTGCTCGAGCTCGCGCGCATGCTGCGCGGATAGATCTCGCGAGCTCAGCCGACGAAGATCGGCTCGGGGTGGAGCTCGATGCCGAAGCGCTCGCGCACGCCCTGCTGGAGCACCCGTTGGAGGACAAGGATATCTTCCGCCCGCGCGGAGCCGGTCCGGTTGGTCAGGGCCAGGGTGTGTTTGGAGGAAAGCGCGGCGGAACCCAGCGCGAAGCCTTTCGGGAAGCCGGCCTGCTCCAGGAGCCACGCCGCGGGAAGCTTGCGCATCCCCGGCCCGGCTGCATAGGCGGGCACGCCCGGGTCTGTCCGCGCGATCGCTTCATACACTTCGTCCGCCACGACCGGGTTCTTGAAGTAAGACCCGGCCGAGCGCGTGTCCGGGTCGCGCTGCCCGAGTGGGACCGACGCGTCGAAAGCCATGCCCTTGGCCCGCCGGATCGCGCGAACCCCGTCCGCGACCTCGGCTGGGGTCGGCGAAGCGCCCGCGAAATGCCGCTGGAGGTCGGGGTAGGCCAGGGTCGGCGGGCCACCCTCCCGGAGCGCGAACGTGACTGACGCGACGATGTACCGGCCCGCGTCGGAGCCCGCGTTGAAGCGGCTGGCGCGGTAGGCGAAGCGGCAGGCTTCCTTGCCGAACGTCACAAAGCGCGAGGTTTGCCGGTCGAAGCAGCGCACCTCCTCGATGGTTTGCGCGACCTCCTGCCCGTAGGCACCGACATTCTGAACCGGGGTGCCGCCAGTCGAGCCGGGGATGCCGGCCAAGCATTCCATTCCGGCGCAACCTGCCTCGACCGTGCGGGTGACGAGCGTGTCCCAGTCCTCGCCCGCGGCCGCGGTGAACATGCCCCCCTGACGCTGGACGCCGCGCAGGCCCACGCGCACGACCAGGCCGGGGAAGCCGGCGTCCGCGACCAGTACGTTGCTGCCCCCACCCAGGACGAACAGCGGCAGCCCGCGCTCGCGGGCCCATTCGGAGGCCTGCGCCAGGTCGTCTTCGGTGGCGGCCTCGGCGAAGAACCTGGCCGGGCCGCCGATGCCGAAGCTGGTGTACGGCGCAAGCGGCACGTGCTCCCGCGGGGGCGCGGCGGGTAGAATAGAAGACACCCGCGGAGCGAGCGCGGAAGCTTGTTTGGGAGGGGTAGAGAGCATGTATCCAGAGATTATGGTAATCCCGATGCGGGAAGAGCTGACGCGTGCCGGGATCGAAGAGGCGAGAACCGCGGGCGAAGTAGAGCAGGCGCTGGCGAAGCCGGGCACGACGATGGTGGTGGTGAACTCGATCTGCGGCTGCGCGGCGGGCAAAATGCGTCCGGGCGTGCGGTTGAGCCTCCAGGGCACGGCCAAGCCGGACAACATGATCACCGTGTTCGCCGGGCAGGACCGGGACGCGACGGACAAGGCGCGGTCGTACTTCGGCGGCAACCCGCCGACCTCGCCCGCGATCGCGATCCTGCGCGATGGCGAGCTGGTGTACCTGATGCAGCGGTACGCGATCGAAGCCAACACCGCGCAGGCGATCGGCGGCGAGCTCCAGCGCGCGTTCCAGGAGTTCTGCGTCGGGGCGGCGGTCAAGAATTAAGAGTTGAAACTCAACCGGCGGAAGCCCGGCTCGCGAGCCGGGCTTTTCTGTCTGCGCGCAAGGGAAGCGCTCGTTTGGCCGGCACCTGTACCGGGCTCATGAGGGTGCTTTCGCTCAGGCTTACGAGAGTGACCCTGGCTTTTTAAGAGGTCTATGCTGTCTGCTTCTTACCCCTGCCCGAGCGCCCGCGCGCGCTCGGTGGCCCGCATGACGGCTTTAATCAGCGTGACGCGCAGGCCGCCTTCCTCCAGCTCCAGGATGCCGTCGATCGTGCAACCGGCAGGGGTCGTCACGGCGTCCTTGAGCAGGGCCGGGTGGTAGCCGGTGTCGAGCACCATCTTGGCCGCCCCGAACGCGGTTTGCGCGGCAAGCAGCGTCGCGATCTCGCGCGGCAGCCCGACCTTGACGCCCGCTTCGGCCAGCGATTCGAGCACGATGTAGATGAAGGCGGGACCCGACCCGGACAGGCCGGTGACCGCGTCCATGTGCTTCTCGTCGACCACCACGAAGCGTCCGACCGTCGAGAAGATGCGCGTGGCGTGCTCCATCTGCGCATCGGAAACATGCCGTCCGCGGCACAGCCCCGCGATGCCAGCGCCCAGGGTCGAAGGGGTGTTCGGCATCGCCCGCACGACCGCGATGTCCACCCCGGCAGCCGTCTCGATCGCGGCGGTCGAGATCGACGCGGCGATGGAGATGACGAGCTGTCCGGGCCGCAGCGCGGGTTTGATCTCCCCGAGCAGCGCGGCGATCTGAAAAGGCTTGACGGCCAGCAGGAGGATGTCCGCGCCGCGCGCGGCGTCGAGGTTGCCGGTCGTGACGGCAACGCCCCACTGTGCCGACAGTGTCGCGGCCCGTTCAGGGTGAGCGACGGTGGCGCGGATGTTTTCCGGGGCGAACAACTGCTGGCGCAGAAAGGCCTGGAGCAGGATGCCGCCCATCTTGCCCGCGCCCAGCACGGCAATGCCGGTCTGCTTGTCGTCCGGCATGTCTCCCGGACCGGCAGCGGCGCTCACGACGCGTCCTGCTTGCCGGTTTCGACTTTGGTGAGCCGCCCGTGGTGCTCGTAGGCGATGCGCTCAAGAACCTGCATGTCGCCTCGCATATCCGAGCGCAGCGCCTCGATCCGGGATTCGACACGCCGAGCATTTTGCCGCGAAAAAAGGATGCCGCCGAGAATGGCGGTCAAAGTGGCGGCGAACTGCAGGTTGTCGTGCACTACTTCCTCCCGGGCATGCGCGTTGAACTCACGCCACAGTGTAAACCGGGAGAGCAACCAAGAGGTCACCCTCCCGAAGGCACCTTCCTAAGGCAGCTCGATCAACTCCAGCGTGTGGTCGCGCCGGCAATGGAGAATGCGCAGCAGCCCCGCGCGGTCCCGAAACACGAACAACTCGCGGTTGCGGGTTTCCAGCTCCTTTACCGCCTCTTCCAGGCTCATCGGGCGCAACGCTACCGCATCGATGGAGCGGGTTACGTGCGGCTCGGAACTGTGGTCCGCTTGCGCCGCCGCATGCGTGCCGTTGCCGTTCGCGGCGGTGCCGGGGCCGGGCGCGATGTCCGGCCGCAACCCGAGCAGCTCGTCCAGCGGCGAGTCTGCGGTCGCGAGCAGCGCGGTCCGCTTGGACTTGCCGCCGCGCTCCAGCGCCGGCTCCACCAGCGTCTTTTCGTCCTTGGGCCGGCGCTTCTCGGTCGACCGCTTTTCCTTGAACTTGACCGCCTGCGCTTCCACCTTGTCGAGCGCCGAACGCAACGCGGTTTCCAGGCCGGCCGTGGTTTCGGCGAGCCCGACCAGATCGTGCGCCTTGGTCTTCACCGTCACTTCGGCCGACTGCCTGTTTTTTTCCGTCGCCAGAACCACGTGCGCGGTGGCACCGCGCCCTACCATCTCGCCCAGGCGGTCGAGGAAAGGGCCCGCCATCGCCCGTATCGCATCGGTCACGACCGCTTCGTGGCGGCCCGTGTATTCAACGTCCATGGTGCTCCCTTCAGAGCGGACGCGCCCGCGCGCTACGGTCTACGCGCGCACACGCCGCTGATGCGTAGATGGGATGCGCATATCCTCGCGATACTTTGCCACGGTCCGCCGGGTCACGTCGATGCCGTCTTTTTGCAACATTTCCGTGATGCGGTCGTCGGTCAGCGGCTTGCGCGGATCCTCCTCCTCGATGATCTTCTTCACCCGCCGCTTCAGCAGCATCAGCGAGGTCGCCGCGCCTTCCGGCCCGTTCACCGCTTCTGAAAAGAAGAAGCGCAGCTCGAACACACCTTGCGGCGTGTGGGCGTACTTATTGGAAACCGCGCGGGACACGGTCGACGGGTGCACCCCGATCTCCTCCGCCACGTCCTTGATCATCATCGGCTTCAGCTGCTCGACGCCGTGCTCCAGGAAGTCCGTCTGCCTTCGCAGAATCGCCTCGCAGGTGCGCAGGATGGTGTTTTTGCGCTGCTCGATGTTGCGCATCAGCTGCAGAGCGGACTTGTAACGGTCCTTGACGTAGTCCTTCACGTCCTTCGCGGAGCCGTTCGACAGCAGCTTGCGGTATTCGCGGTTCAGCCGCAGCGTGGGCAGGCTTTCATCGTCCATCACCGCCACCCACTGGTCGTCGCGCTTGACGAACTGCACGTCGGGCTCGATCAGGCGGGCATCCGGGGCCTGAAAGCGCTGCCCCGGCCGCGGATCGAGCGTGCGGATGAACTCGAGCGCCTGCTGTACCTCCTCGGGCGTCGCTTGCGCGGCCCGGGCCAGCTCTCGCGTGTCCCGCTTGTGCAGCAAAGGCAGGCAGCCGTCGACGATCCGGTGGGCGGTCGCGAGCAGGGCCACCCGCGCGTGCGGCGCTTTGGCGGCCAACTCCCGCCGGCATGCATCGATCTGCTGGAGAAGGCACTCACGCAGGTCGGCCGCGGCGATGCCCGGCGGGTCGAGCGAGCGCACCACCCCGAAGGCTTCCGCAAGCAACGCTTCCGCATCGGCCTCGTCCGCCCCGGCGCGCGCCAACTCCCGGGCAAGGCCCTCACGAAGCTCCTCGCGATCGACGCCGCAGTAGCCGTCTTCGTCGAGGTTGCCGAGCAGGTAGTCGACCGCGCCGCGCAGCAAGGGAGTCAAAGGCAGCGCGCCGACCTGCCATTGCAGGTGATCGGTAAGCGAGCCGGGGCTCGAAAGGTAGTTCTCGATCGAGGGCTTGTCGGTGAATTCGAAGTTCTGCGGCGAGCGAAAACCGGGGTCCAGATACTCCTGAAAATAGGAGCCGAAGTCGATCTCCTCGAAGGGATCGGTCGCCTTTTCAGCCGGCTTTTCCGGCTCCGCGACGTGGTCCAGCATGGGCACGGCGTCGTCCAGCTCCTCGAGCACCGGGTTCTCGGTGATCTCGGTCTGAATCATGTCCTTGAGCTCGATCTTGTTGAGCGCGAGGACCGAAACCATCTGCATGAGGCCCGGGGTCAGGATCTGCCGCTGGGCGACGCGCAGGTTCAGTTTGGGCTGGAGAGAAACCATCGTCGTGTCCGGCGCTTCCTTGCCGGTGTGCGCAGTGTATCCGGAAGCCGGGGAGCGAACGCAAGGCTTTCCGACCTTCCGTAACGTGACCTGCCGGGAATCGACCGTCGCGCTCCGCAGGCAAACTCACTGGAACACGAAATTCTCCCCGAGGTACACGCGGCGCACTTCCGCGTTGTTCGCCAGCTCCCGCGGGGTTCCGTCGAACAGAATGCGTCCCTCGTTCAGGATGTAGGCGCGGTCGGTCACCGAAAGCGTTTCGGGCACGTTGTGGTCGGTGATCAGCACCCCGATCCCGCTCGCCTTCAGGCCCGCGATGATGACCTGGAGATCGTCGACCGCGAGCGGGTCGATGCCGGAGAATGGCTCGTCGAGCAGGATGAACGAGGGCCGGATGGACAGGGCGCGCGCGATCTCGACCCTGCGCCGCTCGCCGCCCGAGAGCGCGTAGCCCTGCGTGCGGCGGATGTGGCCGAGGTTGAGCCGGTCGATCAGCGTTTCGGTCCGCTCCCGGCGCTCGTCGGGCGAGATGCGTTGCGCCTCCAGGACGGCCAGGATGTTGTCTTCGACGGACAGCTTGCGGAACACCGACGGCTCCTGCGGCAGGTACGACACGCCGTAGGTGCGCGCGCGCAGGTACATGGGAACGCGCGTGATGTCGGCCTCGTCGGCCAGAATGCGGCCGGAGTCGGGCTGAAGGAGGCCCACCATCATGTAGAACGAAGTTGTTTTACCCGCGCCGTTCGGGCCCAGGAGGCCGACGATCTCGCCCTGGCACACCTCGAGCGACACGCCCCGGACTACCTGGCGGCCCTTGTACGTCTTCGTGATGGACTCGGTGCGGAGCTTGCGCATCGTTCCCGAAGTGGAC
>CAXUHL010000138.1:5822-8034 GCA_964250745.1 uncultured Acidobacteriaceae bacterium | reverse complement strand
TCTCCCGCTTGAGCTGCTCGTTCTCGCGCAGTGCGGTTTCCGCGGTGCGCATCGCCTGTTCCAGCCTCATGTTCGATTCGGCAAGCTCGATCCTGATGAGAAGTTTCTCTTCGGTGTTCTTGATCTCTCTCACGAGACGCGCTTCCATGTCGCGTTGGCTGTTGAGGATGGCTTTCTGCCCGTCGGCAAGCGATCTTTGACTATCGCTCAACGACTTCAGCTCCGCCCTCACCTCGCGCAGTTCCGGAGCGAGAAAGTCCTGCAACGCCTTGCGGACGTCTCCGACAATCGACAGCTTTTCACTCGCGCTCATACGCCCATCCTACTCGATCTCGGCTTTCGCGAAAGGGTGCGGCGCGGTCGGGCCTTCGCCCAGCTTTTCCCCTGCCGAAGCCATTGTCTGCCCGCCCAGAGCGGAGGTGACGGTCTGGTTCATCATCAGCTCCGCCAGCCTCCGGGTCGCCTTGTCGAGCGCCTCGATACCCGCGCGGATCGCCTTGCGGTCCTCGCCCTCCTTGAGCACGTGCAGCTCGTTCTCCAACAGGCCCACCTCGGTCCGCTCCTCGAACGTAAGCTGCGCCCAGACCGGGTGCGTCTTGGCTTTCGCTACCCGGGCCAGGATGTCCTCCGCCTCCACCCGCGCCTCGATCAGCTGCCGCTGCTCGAAGTCGGCCTCGGCGTTGTCGAACGAGTCGAGGATCATCGTCTCGACCTGGTCGTCGGTGAGCCCGTAGGTCGGCTTGACCTCGATCTGCGCTTCCTTGCCCGACCGCTGCTCGCGGGCGGACACCTGCAGAATCCCGTTCGCGTCGATCAGGAACTTGACCTCGATCCGGGGCAAACCTGCGGACATCGGTGGTACACCCTTCAGGTCGAAGCGCGCAAGCGAGCGGCAATCCTTCGCGAGCTCCCGCTCGCCCTGTACCACGTGTACCGCCACGTTCGTCTGTCCATCGACCCCGGTGGTGAAATGTTCCGTCTCGCTCGCCGGGATCGTCGAGTTGCGCTGGATAATCTTCGCCACCACGCCGCCCAGCGCCTCGATGCCCAGCGACAGCGGCGTCACATCGAGCAGCAGCATGTCCGCCGTCGCCGCCGAGCCGCCGCTTAGGATGTCAGCCTGCACCGCCGCGCCCAGCGCCACCACCTCATCCGGATTCAACTCGGTGTGCAGCTTGCGGCCGCGCCGGTCCAGTTCGAACAGCTCACCTACCAGGCGCTGCACCAGCGGGATGCGGGTCGACCCGCCGACCATCACCACCTCGTCGATCTGCTCCGGAGTGAGCTGCGCGTCCTTGAGCGCCTGGCGAACGGGCGCGAGCGTGCGGTCCACCGTCGGGCGGATCAGCTCGTCGAACTGCGCGCGGGTCAGCTCGCGGGCGTACGGCTCGTGGCCGGGAATCTCGACCAGAATTTTCGCGCTTTCCGCAGTCGAGAGAACAATCTTCGCATCCGTCACCGCCTTGCGCACGGCCTGCACCGCTTCCGCGTTGCCGCGAAGGTCGAGGCCGGTGGAGCCCAGGATGTCGTCGAGCGCGATGGCCGACAGCAGATTGTCGATATCGTCCCCGCCCAGGTGCGTATCGCCGCCGGTCGCGACAACCTCGAAGATCCCGTCCTGTAAACGCAGGATCGAGATGTCGAAGGTCCCGCCGCCGAAATCGTATACCGCGACCATGCCTTCCTTCGCCCGGTCGAGCCCATAGGCCAGCGCGGCCGCGGTCGGCTCGTTGACCAGCCGCAGCACGTCCAGCCCCGCCATGCGGCCCGCGTCCTTGGTCGCCTGGCGCTGCGCATCGTTGAAGTACGCGGGCACGGTGATGACCGCTTTCGAGACGGACGCGCCGAAGTACCGCTCGGCGTTGCGCTTGAGCTGCCGTAGCACCTGCGCGCCGATCTCGGGCGGCGTGTACTCGTGGTCACCGACGGCCAGCCGCAGCACCTCGCCCGGCGCGACATTGGGCGCGAGCCGGAAGGGGAACAACGCAAGCTCGCCCGCGACATCCTCAAGCCCGCGCCCCATCAGCCGCTTGGCTGAATACACCACCCGGTCGGCCGACTCGGCCAAGTACTTGCGCGCGCCATTCCCGACGACCACGCGCTTCTCCCCGGTCGCGGGAAAGGCAACCACGGACGGGAGCAGATTCAGCCCGTCCTCGCCGGGGATGACCACCGGCTGCCCCGCCTGCATGAACGCCACGAGCGAGTTGGT
>CAXUHL010000138.1:0-5722 GCA_964250745.1 uncultured Acidobacteriaceae bacterium | reverse complement strand
GCGGCCATGCGGTCGAGGCTCCCGCGGTCGCCCGCGTCCCAGTTCGCCCACTCGCCCTCGATCTCGCTCGTCACGCCCGCGAAGCGCTCGTCGAACTGGGTTCGCGCGGCCTGGAGATCGGCCCGTAGCTGCGGGTCGGCGTCGCCCATGCGCATTTCTTCGAGCTGCATGTTGAGCTCGAAAACCTCGGTGAGCAGCTCCGGCGGTACTTTGTTCTTGTCTTCTTTGGCAGCGGCATCGTCCGCGAGAATGCCCTCGACCCGCAGCAAGTACTCCGTCCGGCTGATCGGGTCTTTGAGGGTGCGGTAAGCGTCGTTCAGCAGCGAAGTCTGTTCGAGGCTCCATTGCTGCTTCTCCGCAGAAGCTTGAGCGAAGCGGTCCGGATGCACCTCGCGGCTGCGGCGGTAAAAGGCCTTCTCGAGTGCCTTCGTATCGAGGTGCAGCTTGCGCGGAAGAGCGAATACGGAAAAGAAATCCGCGCCGGAGGTGGGCGCGGAGGTTTCCTGCGTTGGAGGGCCGGTCATGCGGAGAACGACGAGCCGCAGCCGCAGGACTTGGTCGAGTGCGGGTTGATAAAGTTGAAACCTTGGCGCATCAGCGTTTCTTCGTAATCCAGGATCATGCCGTGCAGGTACAGGAACGACTTGGGATCGACGAAGATGCGGATGTCGTCGAACTGGTAGACCCGGTCGCGCTCGCGGGGCTGCGTGTCGAAGCGGATGTTGTACGAGAGGCCCGAACAGCCGCCGCCCTGGATGCCGAGCCGCAGTCCGCCCTCGGTGGGCGCGATGCCTTCCTTGGCCATGGCCGTGCGGATGCGCCCGAGGGCACGCTCGGTGACCTCGATGCCCTTCTGGTTCGCGGGCAGGTTGCCGGGTTGAAGCGTTGCGGGAAGTGTCGCCATTAGGTTCCTATTCAGGCTGGAGGTGCCGAGGACTGGCTTGAGTTCTGCCTGCTCTCGAAATCCTGGAGTCGGCTTCTAGCAATCGCCAACTCTGTGTGCAGCATCAGCTCGCGCCGAGTGGCTTCGAGCTTATCGAGCAATGCAAGGTGGCGCTCCGTGGCGAGCTTATCGCGCTCCGCATCGCGCCTTTCCGCGTCGTCCAGGCGAGCGGCTATGGCGCGCAGCTCCGGAGCCACAAAATCCTGAATGATTTTGCGCGCATCGCCAACCCAGCTCGCTACTTTTTCCTCCCGCATCCGTCCTCCTAGGCGGTTGCGACCGGCTGCCCTACCTCGGTATTCGCACCCACCCCGTTCTTCGCCTTCCAGTCCCCGATCGCCGCGCGGATCGCATCCTCGGCCAGCACTGAGCAGTGAATCTTCACCGGCGGCAGCGCGAGCTCCTTCACGATGTCCGTGTTCGAGATCGTCAAAGCCTCGGCGACGGTCTTGCCCTTGACCCACTCGGTCGCGAGCGAGCTCGAAGCGATGGCCGAGCCGCAGCCGAAGGTCTTGAACTTGGCTTCCTCGATGACCTGCGTCTCCGGGTTGACTTTAATTTGCAGGCGCATGACGTCGCCGCACTCCGGCGCGCCGACGAGGCCGGTGCCAACCTCGGCGGAGCTCTTGTCGAGCGTGCCCACATTGCGGGGATTGCTGTAGTGGTCCACTACCTTATCGCTATATGCCATGTCGTTTCTCCTCGTCCTGTTATACCGACGGAGTGTCGCCGGTGTTCAATCCTTTTCCAGCCTGTTTCTGCCTGGAGAACATGCGATTCACCGAGGGCGTCAAGGCTGCGATGAGAATACCTATCTCAAGCCCCGCAAAGAAGTCACTTGGCGTCATACGACGGTGGACAGCTAAGGTGCATAGATTGTCCCAGGTCGTCCATGCGCCGGCCATTACGAGGAAGCTCTTTACGCGCTCGACCGTCATCCCTCACCTCACTAGTGCGCCGCCCACTCAATCTTGGTCAAGTCAATGCCTTCCTTCACCATCTCATACAAAGGCGACAGCTCGCGCAGCTTCTGTACCACGTCGATCAGCTTGTCCGCCACGTAGTCGACCTCGGCCTCCGTGTTGAACCGCCCCAGCCCGAACCGGATCGAGGAGTGCGCCACGTCGTCGCCCAACCCGAGCGCCTTCAATACATAGGATGGCTCCAGCGTCGCCGAGGTGCAGGCCGAACCGCTCGAAACCGCGATGTCGTTGATTCCCATCAGAAGGCTCTCGCCCTCGACGTAGACGAAGCTCATGTTCAGGTTGCCGGGGAGCCTGTGCTCGAGCGAGCCGTTCACGTGGATGTAGTCCAACGCGTCCTCGAATCGCTTCTGGAGCCGGTCCCGCAGCTTTCTCTGCCGCTCCGCCTCGCCCGCCATCTCGTTCATGGCGATCTCGGCCGCCTTGCCCATGCCGACGATCCCCGGCACATTCAGCGTGCCCGAACGCATGCCGCGCTCGTGGCCGCCGCCGTTGATCTGCTCGGAGATCTGCACGCGCGGGTTGCGGCGCCGCACGTACAACGCGCCCACACCCTTCGGTCCGTAGATCTTGTGCGCCGTGAACGACATCACATCCACGTTGTCTTCGACCACGTTGACCGGGATCTTGCCGAACACCTGCACGCCATCGGTGTGGAAGATCACGCCGCGCTCGTGGCACAGCTTGCCGATCTCCTTCACCGGCTGGATCACGCCGATCTCGTTGTTGGCCCACATGATCGAGACCAGGATGGTCTTGTCGGTCATCGCCTCGCGCAGCTTGTCCATCGAGATGAGCCCGTCCGCCTCGACCGGCAGGTAGGTCACCTTGTAGCCCGACTTCTCCAGTCGCTTGCAGGTGTCCAGCACCGCCTTGTGCTCGGAAACCTGGGTGATGATGTGGTTGCCGCGTTCCTTGTACATCTCGGCGATACCCTTGATGGCCAGGTTGTTCGACTCGGTCGCGCCGGAGGTAAAGATAATCTCCTTGGCGGTTGCGCCGATCAGCTTGGCAATCTGCTCGCGCGCATGCTCCACGCCCTGCTCGGCCTCCCAGCCGAAGCCGTGGTTGCGGCTGGCCGCGTTGCCGAACTTGCCCGTGAAGTACGGCACCATCGCCTCGAGCACGCGCGGGTCCATCGGCGTGGTGGCGTGGTTGTCCAGGTAGATGGGCAGCTTCACGCCCCGGTCGGTGGTCCCGGCAAAGCCGGTGGCCGCGGGGACGATCTGGTCGCCCTCGGGCGCATTGATGGGCGGGTTTTCTACCACTTGGGTCATCGTCGCTGTGCTCATCGGGCTCTCCACTTCATTGGGGGGAAACTCAAAAACTCGTCTTGGGCCGCTCCGGCTACATACGGATAGAAATCAGCTCGGCCGGTGCTTCCGGACTCCGGGGCGCGGCGGCATCCACCAGGTCGCCGATACGAATGCCTTTCAGCAGGTCCGTAATGGATTCATTGACGCGGGCCATCGGTTCTTTGATGGTGCAGCTGTCATGGAGGTCGCAGGGGCGCGGTCCGGAGCTGCACGCGGTCAAAAAAAGCGGCCCGTCTACCGCGCGAATCACCTCGAACACGCTCACCTCGGCGGCGTCCCGCACCAGCGCGTACCCTCCGTTTGTCCCCGCGGTCGAGCGCACCAGCCCCACCTTGGCCAGGCGCTGCAGGATCTTCGCGAGAAGCTGCGGCGGGATGTGGTACGCCTCCGCGATGTCCTTCGCGCTGAGGGCAGCCGAACGCGGATGCTCGGCCAGGTACTTGAGCGCCATCAGGCCGTAATCCGCTTTCTTGGTCAGCCTCAGCATGCTCTCTTGAGTATAGGAGTGCGGGGAAGGCCGGGCAATGCCGCCGGCCCATTTTGCCGATAATGTTTATCGAATACCGTGCGCGGCCCGAAAGAGGCGCGTGAATCCGCGCCGGGAGGCTTGGAAAGCGCCGTGCGCGGGGCTACAATTTCGCCTAACAGGCTCGCCGGCCTGACCCCATACCATGCCCAATCCCTGCAAACACCCTCAGGTTCGCGTCGTTTCACGCCAGGACGACATCGAGTTCGTCGAGTGCCAGAACTGCGGAGAGGTTTTCGACTCCGAAGAGTTCCGCGATATGGAGATCGAGGAGAAGGTCGGCCTCGCCTCGAAGCCCGAGGACCTCGAAGCCGACTGACACCTCCGTCACTCCGCCCGCGATGGGGCCGCTTCCGCTGCCGCGCTCAGCCGCCATGCCATCTTAAGTGCGTAGTCAAAGCCCGAGATACACGCGAGCGCCCCCGTTCCGATCAGCGCCCAGTGACGTGTGAACAGGACCGCGCGCCATGGTGCGAACTGCGCCAGCATCACCGCGATCACCGCGACGATTTGCACGAACGTGTTCGCCTTGCCGAAGATGCTGGGCCGGAAATTGCGCAATCCAACTGCCGCGAACAGCAGCGCGCCGATGATCAGAATGCCGAAGTCCCGCGCGAAGACCAGCAGCGTGACCCGCCGCGAAACCAGGCCCACATGGTGCAGGGTCAGGAACAAGGACGAGAGCAGGAGCTTGTCGGCCACCGGGTCCAGGTACATGCCGAGTGTGGTCCGCTGCTTGAGCCAGCGGGCCAGCAGGCCGTCGAGCGCGTCGGACACCCCGGCCACCACGAACAACGCGAACGCCGCGACGAAGCGGCCTTCGAGCACCGCGAGCAGCAGAAACGGCACCAGGCAAAGCCGCAGAAAGGTCAGCTGGTTGGGCGCGGCGCGGAGTTGGCTTATCGGCATAGGCGGGCGAAGAACCTAGGCGATGCTAAACCGTAGGCGGGTCGCACAGCGGGAGCGGACGCGGGTTGACACGCCCCGCCCCGCACTTTAGCGTTGGGATTGACAGGCCGTATCGGCCCGCGCGACGCGTCTTCGGCCGCGCTCCCGGCCCGGTACCCGAGCCCGCCCGCCGCGCGGGCGGGCTTTTTCGCGAAAGGGCGATCGATGCAAGAGGCAGCACTGGATTTCGGGAAAATGGACGGGCTCCTGCCCGGCATCGTGCAGGACGCGGCGACGGGCGAGGTGCTGATGACCGGCTTTCTGAACGAGGAAAGCTGGCGGCGCACCCGCGAAACCGGCTACGTGACCTTTTGGAGCCGCACGCGGGCTATGCTGTGGACCAAGGGTGAAACCAGCGGCAACCGCCTGCGCGTCGTCACCGCCGCCACCGACTGCGACCGCGATACTCTGCTCTTCCGGGTCAAAGTGGAGGGCGACGGCCTGGTATGCCACGAGGGTACCGTCAGCTGCTTCACCAGGTCGCTGGAGATGAACGCGTGAGCAAGCTGCGTCTCGGCATCCCCAAGGGCTCGCTCCAGGACGCGACCATCGACCTGTTCCGCAAGGCCGGCTGGAACGTTTACGCCAACGGCCGGTCGTACTTCCCGGAGATCGACGACGGGGAGATCGAGTGCATGCTGATCCGCGCGCAGGAGATGGCCCGCTACGTCCACTCCGGGGTGCTCGATGCCGGGCTGACGGGCATCGACTGGGTGGTCGAGAGCGGGCTCGAGGTCGAAAGCGTCTGCTCTCTGGTATACGCGAAACAGAGCCGCCGCCGGGTCAAGTGGGTGCTCGCCGCGCCGGAAGACTCGCCGTATCAGCGCGCCGAGGACCTGGCCGGCAGGACGATTGCGACCGAGCTGGTGGAAGTCACCAAAGCCTACTTCGCGGGCAAGAACGTGCCCGTCAAGGTCGAGTTCTCCTGGGGCGCGACCGAGGTGAAGCCGCCCATGCTGGCCGACGCGATCGTCGAGATCACCGAGACCGGCTCCAGCCTGCGCGC
>CAXUHL010000137.1:397-8130 GCA_964250745.1 uncultured Acidobacteriaceae bacterium | reverse complement strand
CTTGCGCGTTCCGTTTGAGCGCGACCCGTGCGCGCGTCTAGAGCGGCGGCGCGGCGCGCCGGGGAGGCCGCATGCTGGGCAGCCGCCCTGCTCTGCGCCCTGTATTGCGGGCTGGCCCGGCAGCAGGCCCATGCGGCCGCGCGCGCGGTGCCCGTCCGGGTCGATCCAGCCCCGGAGGCGGTGCTGGGCCGGCTTCGGATCCCGGAGCTCGGCCTGGCCGTGCCCGTGCTCGGCGACGACGACCATGCTTCCCTTCTGCGCGGCGTCGGCCATATTCCGGGCACGGCCATGCCCGGCGGCCTGGGCACGGCCGGGCTGGCCGGCCATCGCGACACCTTCCTGCGCCCCCTCGCGCGCATCGGCCGGGGCATGGCCATCGACGTATCCCGCGGCCCGGCCAGCTACCGCTACCTGGTCGACCGCACGGAGATCGTCCGCCCCGAGCAAAGCAGTGTCCTCGCGACCGCCGAAATCCCGGAACTGGTGCTCGTCACCTGCTACCCGTTTCACTACATCGGGGCCGCGCCGCTGCGTTTCATCGTGTACGCGCATTTGGTCTCGCTTACCCCGGGCCCGGCGGTAAACTAAGGGCATGCCGATCACACGCGACCAAGCCCTCGACTACTTCCGCTCCGACGACCTGCTCGGCCTGGGCATGGACGCCGATGCCGTGCGCCGCAGGCTGCACCCCGAGGGCGTGGTCAGCTACATCATCGACCGCAACATCAACTACACCAATTTCTGCACGGAGTACTGCACCTTCTGCGCCTTCTATCGGCCGCTCAAGGGCAAGCTCGCGAGCGAAGGCTACATCCTCGATTTCGACACGATCTACGCGAAGATCGCCGAAACGCTGGAGATGGGCGGCACCGGTGTGCTGATGCAGGGCGGGATCCATCCGGACCTGAAGATCGACTGGTTCGAGCGGCTGTTCTCCGGCATCAAGCAGCGGTTTCCGCGCATCTGGCTCCACTGCCTTTCCGCCTCCGAAATCCTGGCCATCGCCGAGTACTCCGAGATCTCGCTTCACGACACCATCAAGCGCCTCCGTGACGCGGGCCTCGACTCGATCCCCGGCGGGGGCGCGGAGATCCTGGACGACGACGTCCGCAAGCGCATCGCCCGGCTCAAGTGCCGGACGGAGGATTGGCTGGCCGTGCATCGGACCGCGCACGCGCTCGGCATGCGGACGACCGCGACCATGATGTTCGGCGTCGGCGAGACCGAGGAGCAGCGGGTCAACCACCTCGAAGAAGTACGGCGGCTCCAGGACGAGACCGGCGGCTTCACCGCATTTATCCCCTGGAGCTTCCAGCCCAACAACACCGCCCTGGGCGGACGAGGCTGGGAGGAAGCGACCGCGGTCGACTACCTGAAGGTGCTCGCGATCTCGCGGCTTTACCTCGACACCATCGAGAATGTGCAGTCCTCGTGGGTGACGCAGGGCCTTAAGGTTCTCCAGATGGGCCTGCGCTTCGGCGGCAACGATGTCGGTTCGGTGATGCTGGAGGAAAACGTCGTGCGCGCGGCCGGCACCTCGAACTGCACGACCGAAGAAGAGCTGCGGCGCGTGATCCGCGATGCCGGGTTCCGGCCCGCCCAACGCGATACCCTGTACCGGACGATGTTCCTGAACTGAGCGAGCCCGCCCATGCAGATGACCGTCCTGCCCCTCGACCCGTTCGCGACCAAGCTCATCACCGTCGAGCCCCCGCTCACCGATGAGCAGTTCGAACAGTTTTGCGCCCTGCACTCGGACGCCCGGATTGAGCGCACCCGCGAGGGTAGAATCTCGATGATGAGCCCGACAGGCGGTTCCAGCGGGCGCGGTAATTCCGCGATCGACTATGAATTACAAAGGTGGTGGCGCACTCATCGGCGCGGTTACGTCTACAGCGTCGATACCGGCTTCTATCTTCCGGACGGCTCCATGATGAGCCCGGACGCGGCTTACGTCACCCAGGAGAAAGTCGACCGGTACACCCGTCGCGACCACACGGGCTTCCCCCGCGTCTGTCCCGACTTCATCGTCGAGCTGGTTTCCGAAACCGACACCCTCGCCAGGACACAAGCCAAAATGCTCCGCTGGGCCGAGAACGGCGCCTCCCTCGGCTGGCTCATCGACCCGGACACCCGCAGCGTCCTGGTCTATACGGGGCCGACCGCGCCGGTCACCACTGTTTGCGGCTCTGCGGTCGATGGGAGCGGCCCGGTAGCCGGCTTGCAACTCGATCTCGCCGAGCTTTGGAGCTTCTTCCCGTATTGACCTGGACAGAGCTGACCAGACTTCAAGAGCCGATGCGAAGCGGAGACCGGGGCTGGAGCGGCTTCACCGTGCACGTGCTCAAGCGTGATAAACAGGCTCAATTCTTCCTTCAGAATCCATAATCCGCCGAGGGCAGCCTCGTGGGGTTCGCCCCCCTCCCGGCACCATCATCTACGCTCGTTTTTCCGCCCGCGCGCGGGCGCTGTCGAAGTCCGTCATGCCGACCGCCAGGGCTTCGGCGATGGAGTTGAGCTGAAAAACGCGCGCCGCGCCCGTGTCCGGGAAGCCGAAGACCCGCGGAACCGCCCAGGACGCCGAGGCGAAGCCCGTGTCGAGCTTGCCATGCGTCGCGAACGGAATGACCCGGCGCACGCCGAGCGGGTAGTCCGTCAAGAGCGCGCCGCCGAGGATGAACGCGCCGGTGCCGAGCGCCGCGGTGGCCGCGCGCGGGTTCGATTTGCGGCACAAAAGCGCCATGCCGAGAAAGAACGCCCCGTGGGCGTAGTCGATCAGGCCGTGGGTACGGGCGTCGATGACTTTGGGCAGACGGTTGGCGACGAGGGGGAGGACGGTATCGATGAGGGCCATGCGGGTTAGGATGCCGCCGGTAAGCGGAGCGCGCTCGCACGCCGGAGCGAGGCCGGCCGGCTACTCCGAAGCTTCGGAACGGGGGTGCAAACCCATGGCCAGGACCTCCGCCAGGTGCAGCGCGGCGCGCCCCGTGCCCTGCGCGATCTGCTCCCGGCAGGAGAAGCCCCCGCTCACCACCAGCGCTGCCGGCGGGGCCCGGCGTACCGCGGGCAGAAGCACCCGCTCGCCCAGCGCCTGCGACCAACCGTAGTGCGCGCGCTCCAGCCCCCACGGCCCGGCCATGCCGCAGCAGCCCGCATCCGGCGCGTGCACGGTTTCGCAGGCCTGCTCCAAGTATGCGAGCTCAGCCGACAGGGTGCCCAGCGCACGGTGGTGGCAGTGTCCGTGCAGCAGCGCTTCGGCGGCTACCCGGCGCGGCCGCCACGCCGGGGCCCGCTCCCGAAGCGCGTCGGCGAACAGGCGCGTTTGCGCGGCCAACTTCTGCGCTCGCGCATCGTTGGGGAAGAGGTTGACGAGCTCGTCGCGGAAGACGCTCGCGCAGCTCGGTTCGAGGAACACAAAAAGCCGGCCCGCGTCGATCTCCGCCCCGAACCGGGCGAGGATGCGCCGCAGGTACCGCTTCGCCTCGTCGAGCATGCCGAAGTCGTAGAGCGGGCGCCCGCAGCAAACGTGCGCGCGCGGGGTGGAGGCCGGGATGGCCGCGTCGCGGAGGACAGCCGCAGCCGCGTGGAGAGCTTGCGGGTGAAAGTAGTTGTTCCAGGTGTCGGGCCAGAGGATGACCCCGGCATTCGTTTCGGAGTCAGAAGCAGGTCCTTCGCTTCGCTCAGGATGACCCCGTTTTTCGTAAGCTGACCGTGAGCTTCGCGTGTAGGGGCGCGCGGCGAACCGGGGCAGAGTCCGCTCCGGCGCGAGGCCCAGCAGCTTGCCGGTGAGCGCGCGCGCGCGCGGCACGCGCAGCCCGGCGTTCGCCAGGCCCGGCGCATATGAGGCCAGCCGCGCCAAACGGTCCATGCGCCCGAAGACATGATCGCGCAGGGCATGGGGCCGGGTCCGGTGATACTGCGCCAGGAACTCCGCCTTGTAGGTCGCTACGTCCACGTTGACCGGGCACTCGGTTTTACAGGCCTTGCAGCTCAGGCAGCCGTCGAGCGCCTCCTTCACGTCTTCGTTGGCCCAGCCATCTCCCAGTATGTCGCCCTGCATCAGCTCCCACAGCAGGTGGGCGCGCCCGCGCGTCGAGTGGCGCTCCTCGCCCGAAACCATGAACGACGGGCACATGACTCCGGCGGTCTCCTTGCGGCAGGCTCCCACGCCCACGCAGCGCAGGGTCGCCTCGCCGAACGAGCCGCCGTCCGCGGCGAAGGAGAAGTGCGTGTCCGGACGGGCCGACGTGTACCCCTCGCCCGCCCGCAGGTTGTCCGTCGGCCCATAGGCGTCTATCAGCTTGCCCGGGTTCATGCGATCGTCCGGATCCCACAGCCGCTTGAACCTGCGAAAAGCCTCTATGAGCCGCGGGCCGAACATCTTCGGCAGCAGCGCGGCGCGGGCCTGGCCGTCGCCGTGCTCGCCCGAGAGCGAGCCGCCCAGCTCCAGCACGAGGTCGGCGGCCTCGTCGAGGAACGCCCGGTAGCTCCGCAGGCCCGGGGCGGAGTGGAGGTCGAAGTCGATGCGCATGTGCACGCAGCCCTGCCCGAAGTGCCCGTACATGGGGCTGCGATAGCCGTAGCGCGTCATTAAAGCCGTGATTTGCCGCAGGTACCGGCCCAGCGAGGCCGGGGGCACCGCCGCGTCCTCCCAGCCCTCCCATCCGTGCGGCTCGCCCGGTACGAACACCGTCGCGCCCAGCGCCGACTCGCGGACCCGCCACACCCGCGCCGCTTCAGCCCCCGCGAACCGGCGCGCGCCGGGGAAGGCCGCGCGAAGCCGTTCAGCTTGCCTCAGCGCCTCGGCCGCGGGCGCGCCGCCGCCCTCCCCCAGCCGGACCCCGCGCCCTTCCGGCAGCAGCTCCAAGTCCTCGACCGCCAGGTGTTTGCGCCGCATCATGTCGACCAGCAGCCCGTCGAAGCCCTCCAGGCCGATCGGCCCGAACTCCAGCACACGGGGCACTGCGTCGGCCGCGAGAAACTGGTCCGGGAAGCCGAGGACCACCAGTTGCCGGTGCGGCGGGCTGGGCACCAGCTTGAGCTTGGCCCGGAGCACGGTCGCGCAGGTACCCTCCGAGCCCACCAGCGCCCGCGCGACGTGGAAGCCGTTCTCGGGCAGAAGTTCGTCCAGGTTGTAGCCGGAGACCCGCCGGGGAATGCGCGGAAACCGGGCGCGAATTTCATCGGCGTACTCGTCGCGGATGGCCTTCAAACCGGCGTAAATCGCCCCGCGCCGGCCTCCCCCGGCGAGGATGGCTTCGAGTTCCTCCGGGCTCGTCGCGCCCACGGTCAGGCGGGTGCCGTCGTAAAGCAGGACGTCGAGCGACTCGACGTTGTCCACCGTCTTGCCGCCCATCAGCGCGTGGACCCCGCAGGAGTTGTTGCCGATCATGCCGCCCAGGGTGCAGCGGGAGTGGGTCGCCGGGTCGGGGGCGAAGGTGAGCTCGTAGCGCTCGGCGGCTTCGCGCACACGGTCGAGCACCACGCCCGGCTCGACCACGGCGGTGCGCGTGCCAGGGTCGACGGAGACGATCCCGCGCAGGTGCTTCGTGCAGTCAAACACCACGGCCGCGTTGCACGCCTGCCCGGCCAGGCTGGTTCCCGCACCGCGCGCCAGTACCGGCGCACCGTGTTCCCGGCACACACGCATGGCCGCAGCCAGGTCGTCCGCATCGCGTGGAACGACCAGGCCGATGGGGACCTGGCGGTAGTTCGAGGCGTCGGTGGCGTACAGGGCGCGCGAGCCCGCGTCGAACCGGACTTCACCCCGAACCGCGAGCCGGAGCGCCGCCTCGAGCGCCGCGCCGGCGCCGAAGGGCTCGCGCGCGGGGCCGGGTTGGAGGTTGGGGTACGCGGGGGAGCTCCCGGCAGAATGCTAGCAGCGCGGCGCGGCTCCCTCACCGCGCCCCGTAGGGCCACTCGTTCGCCACCACGTCCAGGTCGTTCAGCATCGCCATCACCGCTTCCACGTTGCGGCGCATCTGCGGGCGCTCCCGGCGCGGGGTCGCGGGGTCTTCCTCGACCGCGACCCCCCCCCCATACGGCCCGCGCTCCTCGCCGAGCGCGGCGAGGGCCTCCGGCAGGTCGATCAGGCGCAGCGACAGCTCGCGCTTGTTGGGTCCGGCGGGGGTGAGCGCGGTCTGCGGCAGCACGTTGTCGGGCAGCTTTTGGAGGTTCGCGGGAAACACGACCCGGAGCGCGATGCTCTTGCGCCCGACCACCAGGAAGGGGTTGTTCCACGCCTCCGACGCGTGGACCTGGAGGTAGCGGCCTTTGGAAGGTGGAGGCAGCTCGGCCAGCTTGCTCTCAGCCGCCTGGATGCCCTTGCGGGCCGCCGCGGCTTCGTCGGCCTGCTGCTGGCGGGCCGCGGCGGCGTGCGCGGCCTGGGCTTTGTCGGCCTCGGTCGCGTGCTCCGTGCAGCCGGCGAGCAGGAGGAAAGCAAGGGTGAAGGGGAGAGGGTGGAGGGTGAAGGGGCGGCGGATCGTCGAGCGTGAAAACTTCATCCCCGGCGCCCCTCGGCGGGCTGCCAGGCTTCGCGGCGGGACCGGGCCACCGCGTCGAGCACGCCGTTGAGGAAGTTGATCGACTCCGGCCCGGAGTAGCGGCGGGCGATCTCGAGCGCCTCGTTGATGACGATCGGCGCGGGCGTCCCGGGGTAGCCCAGCAGCTCTGCCAGGCCCAGCTTCAGCACGCTGCGGTCCACGGCGGGCATGCGCTTCATGGTCCAGTTTTGCGCGTGCTTGCCGATCAGCTCCGCGATCTCCTCTTCCTTCACGTTGGCCACGCGGTACAGGTCCTCGGCGAAGCCCCGGATCTCCGGCTCCACCTCGTCGCGGGCCTCCCAAAAAACTTTGCGGACCTGCTCGGGCGACTGCTTGCCCACGTCGGCCTGGAAAAGCATCTGCATGGCAAGCTCGCGGGACTTGCGGCGTTTGCCGGACGGCTGGCTCACGGGCGTGCCCCTGCATGGGAGAAGGCAGAAGGCAAAAGGCGGAAGGCCGACAGGGCGTTCACCGGGAGGCCTCGATCTTCGCGTGCAGCGAGGCCATCTCGATCGCGGCCGAGGCAGCCTCGAAGCCCTTGTTGCCCGCCTTGAGGCCCGCGCGGTCCAGGGCCTGTTCGAGCGTTTCGCAGGTCAGCACGCCGAAGGCATGGGGCACGCCGGTTTCCTGTTGGGACTGTCCGATGCCGCGCGCGACCTCGTTGTAGATCGCCTCGTAGTGGGCGGTTTCGCCGCGCAGCAGCACGCCCAGGGTCACGACGGCCTGGAACCGGCCGGTCGCGGCCAGCTTGCGCGCGGCATCCGGAATCTCCCAGGCGCCGGGAACGCGGACGATCTCGACGTCCGCGCGCCGCGCGCCCGAGCGCAGGAGGCAGTCCATCGCGCCCTGCAATAACCGGTCGGTGATCACCGCGTTCCAGCGGGCCAGGACAATGGCGAAGCGCATGCCGGCGGCGAGGAGGTCGCCTTCAAGCGCGGCCGGCTTGCCCCGGAGCGGGTCCGCCCACTGCCAGAACGCGACCGCGAAACCCGGCACGGGCTCGATGGTGAACAACTCCGCTCCCCATCCGGTCAAGTCGATGGCCGACGGGGCTCCTGTGTCCCCGAGCCAGGCTGCCGCGGCCTCGCGCACCGAGCCGAGCGCGGTCACCTCGACCAGCAGCTCGGCTCCCGCGGGCGCTCCCGTTCCACCCGCGAGCGAGAAGGCACCGGCGGGCGCGCGGAAAGTATC
>CAXUHL010000137.1:0-387 GCA_964250745.1 uncultured Acidobacteriaceae bacterium | reverse complement strand
GAAAGTATCCGCGTCCGCGCCGGGCTCGAAGCCGAGTGCCGCGAAGAAGCCGCGCAGACGCTCGGCCGCGGCGGGCTCGGGCGCGGGGCGAAGGAGGGTAATGCTCTTAATCATCGGCAACAACCATGCTTTTCGAGCATAGCAGGGCGGTTTCCGGGCCGGGCCCTCCAGGGCACGCCGCCGATGCAAAGGCCGCCGGGGGCGTCCGCCCTCCGCACCCAACTCGGTTTCGCGAGACACACCCGGCAAGGGCATCGTTGACGATTTTTACAATTGCGGCCGCATCCGGTTGGCATCGGAGTAACCAGCGGCACCCGAGCGACCTCGCCGGCCCTCGCTTCGCTCCATGCGCGTCTGCCCGGCCCACTTCCCCTGCTTCCCTGCCCC
>CAXUHL010000136.1:653-8216 GCA_964250745.1 uncultured Acidobacteriaceae bacterium | reverse complement strand
AGACGTGAACTGGATTCGCTGGTGGCACAGATGGATGCGGGCGGCATCACCTACGCCGAGGCTGTGCGTGAGTTCAAGCGGCGCTTTCTGCTGCAGGTGCTGACCCGGCACAGGGGCAACCAGTGCAAGGCGGCGGAGGACCTCCAGGTGCATCGCAACACGCTGAGCCGGATGATCGCGGAGCTGGGCATCGATGCGTCGGAAACCCGCGCGGGCAGCAAGCGCCCGGTCCGCAGCGCCGCTCCAGCCGCGCTCGAGATCAAGCGGACCGGCAGCGGCGCGCGCTGAGGCTTGTCTCAGCTTTGCATCTTCCGGCACGAGATCGCTTTCTCCAAATCCGCTCAGAACGCCCAATCCTTGAGATCGAGCCGGCTTCGCCCGAAAGGCCGACATTTCAACCCGCCTGCCGCCCCGACCCGATTGCTAAACTCGAACCTGTGAAGATCGCGCTCTGCCAGATCAACCCGACCGTCGGCGACTTTGCCGGCAATCAGCGGCTCATCCTCGACTACGCCGCGCGAGCGTCTGAGGGCGGCGCGGACCTCGCCCTCTTCCCCGAGCTGGCCCTATGCGGCTACCCGCCCGCCGACCTGCTCGAAAAGCGGGCCTTCCTCGATCGGGCCGGGCAATCGTTGCAGCAGCTGGCCGGGCAGGCACCCCGGGATCTCGCCCTCATCGTCGGCTACCCTTCCCCGGCCCGGCTCGAGACCGGCAAATGCGTCCACAACTCCGCCGCACTGCTGCAACGCGGGCAGGTCACTTTCGTTCAGCACAAGCGGTTGCTGCCGTTTTACGACGTCTTCGACGAGCAGCGCTACTTTGCCCCGGCCGAGGCGCAAAGCGTCGTCGAGATCGCAGGCGAGCGTGTCGCGCTGACCATCTGCGAGGACGCCTGGAACGACAAGAGCTTTTGGCGGACCCGGCGCTACGGCATCGACCCGGTCGAGGAGCTGGTCAAGCAAGGCGCCTCGATCGTCCTCAACATCTCGGCCTCGCCGTTTTGGCGCGGCAAGCGCGAAACCCGCCGGGAGATGCTGGCCGCCATCGCCCGCCGGCACGGGAAGCCGGTCGTCATGGTCAACCAGGTGGGCGGCAACGATAGCCTGCTGTTCGACGGCACCTCACTTGCGCTCGACAGCCGCGGCGAGGTCGCCGCCCGCGCGTCCTCCTGCGTGGAAGATTTGATCTTCTTCGACACGACGACGGAGGCGGGCGACCTGCGCCCCGCCATCGCGAGCGAGGACGAGCTGGTTTTTCGCGCGCTGGCCATGGGCGTGCGCGACTACCTGCGCAAGACCGGCTTCCGCACGGCGCTCATCGGCCTCAGCGGCGGCATCGACTCCGCCCTGGTCGCCGCCATCGCCGTCGAGGCGCTCGGCGCGGCCAACGTCACCGGCATCGGCATGCCCTCGGCGTACTCTTCGCCCGGTTCGGTCGAGGACAGCCGCGCGCTCGCCCGCAATCTCGGGATCCGGTTCGAGCTGGTCCCCATCGCGCCCATGGTCGACACGTTCAACCCGGCCCTGGCACCCCTGTTCGCGGGCGCGCCGAGCGACCTGACCGAGGAAAACCTCCAATCCCGCATTCGCGGCACCACCCTCATGGCGCTCTCGAACAAATGGGGTGCCTTGGTCCTGACCACCGGCAACAAAAGCGAAATGGCCACCGGCTATGCGACACTCTATGGCGACATGGCCGGCGCCCTCGCGGTCATCGGCGACGTGATGAAAACCGAGGTGTACAGCCTGTGCCGGTGGCTGAATCGCGACCGGGAGGTCATCCCGTCCGCGATCCTCGAAAAGCCCCCGTCCGCCGAGCTGCGGCCCGGCCAGCTCGACTCCGACTCCCTGCCCGACTATGCGCGGCTGGACCCGGTGCTGTCGGCCTACATCGAGCACTACGAGACGGCCGCCGAGATCGCGGCCCATACCGAGCTCGAGCCCGACGAGATCGCGCGCGTGCTCAAGCTGGTCGAACGGAGCGAGTACAAGCGCCAGCAAGCCGCCCCGGTCCTCAAGGTCACCTCGAAAGCCTTCGGCATGGGCCGCCGATTTCCCATCGCCGCCAAGGCGGAGGTGTAGTCTTCCGGTTCCCTTCGCCCTGCCTTCAAGAGTGCGTCGGCAGCAGCACCAGCCGCCCTTTCGGCTCGGCGTGGCTGAGCCGAACAATGTGTGGGGTCAGAATGATCACCAGGCTGTCGCGCGTGGACACCGTGTCATGCTCGGTTGAAAGGTCGAGGCCGGGAATCTCGCTCAGCCCGGGGATGCCGATCAGCGCCCGGGTTTCCTGGTTGGTCAGCTGGCTCACCAGGACCGTCTTTTCGCCCGGCTTCACGTTCACGATCGAGTTCGTCTCACGGTTGTTGAGCACGGGGTTGCTGTTGAGCGAAACCCCGCTGAGCGCGGATAGCTGCAGGCGCAGCTTGAGCGCCACGGAGCGGCCCTGCTCGACCCTGGGCGTCGCGGTCAGGAGCAGGCCGATGTCCTGGTACTGCACCTGCGGGATCGTCGCCGAGGCGGCCGCGTTGAGCTGCGACAGGTTGATGCCCAGGTTTTGCAGCGTATTCGACAACCCCGCCGCGTTGATGCCCGCGATGCCGGCCGTGCCCGTGGCCAGGTTCGAGTAGCTGGAGGTCACGATCGGGTAGCGCTCGCCGATCTTGACCGAGCCTTCCTGCTGATCCGAAAGCCGCAGCTTCACGGAGTCCACCATGCGCGTTTCGGACGCGTTCAAGAGGCCGTTCGCGGCCGCCGAGGTCAGGGTCAGGCCGGTCGTCGTGAGGCCGCCGCCGAAGTACGCGAACGGCTGCGACAGGAGCGTGGTGCCTGCCTGGCCCGAGGCGATCAGGGCCAGCGCGATCTCGCCGATGTTGCCCGGGGTCACCAGCCCGCTCGAGATGAGCTGCTGCACCAGCGAAGGATTATTCGCGATCAGCGAGTTCAGCTCTGAGGTCACGTTGAAGATGCTGGTCGAGTTGGGCAGCTGCGCGCCGAGGTTGGCGGTCCGCTGTGTTTGCACCTCGAAGATGTCGATGTCGAGCGCGACCTCGCTTTGCCCGGCCAGAAGCTCCCGCACCTCCGTGTTGAAAGCCCGCATCCTGGCCGCCGGGGCGCGCAGCGTCAGGGTGCCGCTCGCCTCGTGCACGGTGGCCTGCGTGGCCTCGAAGACGTTGCGGGCGATGTTGCCGACGTCGTTCATCTCCGCCGGGGTCAGCCCCGGCAGGTAGAGCGTTTCAAGCGCGAGCCGCTCGTATTTCGAGCGATTTTCGCGCGTGTCCAGGGCGAGCAGCGCGCGCTGCGGGTCGATGGGCACCAGAAACGTTCCCGTCGCCAGGGTCAGCATCTGCCGCGCCGCCTCGAAGTTTACGTCGTCCGCGTCCAGGCGCACCGGTTTCGCGTCGATCGAGTCGTCCAGCGTCGGCGTGATGCCGTAGGCACCCAACACCTGCTTCAGGAGCTCGGTTTTGGGCAGGCGCAGGTGGAAGGACTGCTTGCTCCCGTTCGGCACGAGCTCGGCGAGCGGCCCGGCATCATCCCTGATCGGGTTGAGCAGAGCGTCGGCCGGGGGCTGGGCTTCGAGCGCGTCGTTCTGGTGCTCCAGGACCAGGGGGTTGCGGCTGTCCGCGTCGCGCGCTTCGCGCATCAGGGCTTCGGCGGTCGCGGCGTTGCCTTGCAGGCGGACTTTGAGCGCCTGCTGCATGAGCTGGGTGGCCAGGTTGTCGCGGCAGATCGCGAGCGCGGCCGCGTAATTCGGGTTGGACGGGTCGATCGCCGCCGCCCGCCCGAACGCCTGCGCGGCCTCCCGCAGGCGGTGCTCCTCGACCCGTTTCGCGCCCTCGGCGAAGGCCCGTTGCGCGCGGTCGCGGTCGTGGCTGCTGATTTTGGCGGCCGGCGGCGCGGCGGCTGCCGGCGTTTGCGCCCGAGCGCCGGGCAGCACCCCGCCAAAAAGGAGCAGGACTGTACCCGCTCTCAGAAAGGCTTTCACCGGCTTTCGGCTCCCAGCAGCGCTTGGAGCGAGGTCGCGCACACTTCCGGCTCGGCTTCCATCAGCTCGTCGAAGCTGTAGTTGCCGGTCGCCACGGCGATGGTCGGCAATCCGTTTGCCCGCGCGGCGGTCACGTCGAATACCGTATCCCCCACCACGCACACGGTCGCCTGCGGCCCGGCGGCGGCCCGCGCCAGCCCCAGGGCATGCGCGATCATGGCGGAACGCACCTCGTAGTCGTCGCTGAAGCCGCCGAAGGTGAACCAGGGGCGCAGCCGGGCGGCCTCCACCTTGAGCCAGCCGATCGTTTCGATGTTGCCGGTTGCCACGCCCAGCGCCGCCCCTTGCGCCCGCAGGTGCCGCAGGCAGGCTTCCACCCCCGGCATCACCACCACGTCCATCTCCGCGCGGCGGGCCGTCACGCCGTCGCTCATGTGCGCGAAGATGGCGCCGACGTGGGGCCGCCAGCCCGCTTCCTCCATCTCCGAAAGCCGAAACGCATCGCGCAGGATGCCCGGGTCGGTGTTGCCGTGCAGGGTGACGCCGTCCAGCTTCAAGGGCGCGCCCAGCACGTGCTCGACCGCTGCGAAGAACGAGTCGTAGTGGACCCGGTCGCGTGAACGCAGGAGCGTGCCGTCGATGTCGAACAGATAGGCGCCTTGCCGGTCCCAGGCAAAGCCGGGCCGGATGTAGGTTTGGCTCGCCGCCGGGATGGTGGTTTGTGTCATAGCTCTCAGGGTACCCGAGCCGCGCGCGGCGCACCCGGTCTTCCATAGACGAAGCGAACCTGGATTTCCCGAAACGATTTGCCGAAACGGGAATGCGCCGAAATGGAACCGCGAGCGGCAAAGGATTTCCTTTCCGCCCGCGCCGGCTTGCACGGGAGGAAGCCCCGGCCTACGCCTCGCCCGGCAGCACGAGCTCGTCCTGGTCCAGAAACTCGCGCAGGACCTCGTCGCCGGTGGCCCGCAGCTCGTCGAGGGTGCCGAAAAAGCGGGCCCGGCCCTCGTGGAGGAAAAGCACGCGGTCGGCCAGCCGCTGGGCGAAGCGCATGTCGTGGGTCACGACGATGGAGGTGAGCTTGAGCTGGTGTTTGAGCTTCTGGATCAGGTCGCCCATGCGCCGGGCAATCAGCGGGTCGACCATGGTGGTGGGCTCATCGTAGAGGATGGCCTCGGGCTGGGCGGCGAGCGCGCGGGCGATGGCGACCGAGCGCTTCATGCCGGTCGACAATGCGGACGGAAGCTCTTCGCCGGTCGGGCCGGGCACGCCCACCATTTCGAGCAGGCCGGAGACGATCTGCTGGATCTGGTCCTCGCCGAGCTGCTCGTTGTCGCGCAGGGGGAATGCGACGTTTTCGCGCACGGAGATCGAGTCGAACAGCGCGCCGTTCTGGAAGACCATGGTGAGCTTGCGGCGGACCGCCTGCATCCGGTCCTCGTCGAAGGTGGTAATGTCGTCGCCGGCGACGAGAATGCGGCCGGAGTCCGGCTTGTAAAAGCCCATGAGCTGCTGGAGCGAGACGGACTTGCCTACGCCGGAGCGGCCCAGGATGCACATGGTTTCGCCCGGGTTGACGAAGAAGCTCACGTCGCGCAGGACGTGGAAGTCGCCGAACGACTTGGACACGTGCTCGAATGCGATATAGGGCTCGACGTCCTTCTTTTCGCTCTCCTGCGTTTCTTCGCGGATCTCTTCGTCGGAAGGGGTCGGTTCCTCGACGAGCTTTTCGATGTACTCGAAGCCCTCGGGCAGGTTGTCGAGGTCGGGCTTTTGGTCTTGTTCGGGCGCTTCGGGCTGGGCGGTTTCGTCGGGCATGGCTGTGCACTTAGCTTACCCGTGAACGCGCCTGTTGCAGGGTCAGGGCTCTTTACGCCATACCCAGAGATTGGCGTAGCCGTCGGTCAAGCGGATCGTTTCCAGGAGCTCCTCTTCGGTCCCGACCAGGGCGAAGTCAGGATTGCCGGCTAGGAACTCCCGCACGCCGCGCAGCAGCTTCTGGCCCTGCTGCAAGCGGACCTCCTTGCCGAGCCGCCCGGGGTAGGCTGCATTCTCTAAGGCAAGCAGGTATTCGCCCCCGTGCCCGTGACTGAAAAAGGATTCATTGCCGGTCATCGGCCCCGAAAAACGAAGCCCTGCAGGAACGACCGGGCCTGGGGAAGCGGTCTGCCGGCTTGACATGCAAGGAACATACGCCTGGCATGGTTAAGCTTCCAAGCCGTCCGGTAACTGCCCGGAAACAGGGCGAAGCCCCGCATAGTCTCGTTGCGTATTTAGGTTGGTGAACCAGCGCTGCGTTCGCCATCCATGGAGCGGGGCCAGCGCCTCGGTCTCCGGCGTGTCGAGCGACGGCCCGGCCAGGGCGCGGAGCACGCGCATGACCTTGCGGTCCCCGCCTTCAAGGGCGGCGCGGATGCCCACTGCGAGTGAGGAATGATAGACGGCGCAGAGAGGCTGCGGACGGCCTTGGGCGAAAGGGATGGTCGCGAGCGCGCCGGTGATCGCGGCCCGCTCAAACAAAAAACGCAGGAAGTGCGCGGGCAGCAACGGCAGGTCGACCGGCAGGAACAGCACCGGCTGCGGCGGCTCGGCGGACAGGGAGCGCAGGGCGGCCTCGATGCCGCCGAGAGGACCGGCCTCGGGGTAGTTGTCCGGGGTGTACGGGTGGGTCGCGGTGCGCAGCCCAGCGATGGACGGGGCGAAGCCGGCTTCGGCCAGCCTGGCAAGCGCGTGGTCGAGCAGCGTCCCGCCCGCGAAGGGGAGCCGGGCCTTGTCGCGGCCCATGCGGGAGCTCTGCCCGCCGGCCAGGACGAAGGCGCGGGACGGTGAAGCGGTTATGGCCTGGGAAAGCAGGTCGTTCGCTTCGCTCAGGATGACCCGAGTCTGTCCGGAGTCAGGCAATGGTTCCCAGCCGCTCGAAGAAAGCGATGATCGTCTCGATGCCCCGGTGAAAGTTGGCGATGTGGAACTTTTCGTTCGGGGCATGGAGGCCGTCGTCCGGCAGGCCGAAGCCCATCAGCACCGTGGGAATCCCGAGCGCGCGCTCAAACTCGCCGACCACCGGGATCGACCCGCCGCCGCGCACGAAGACCGGCGGCTTACCCCAGACTGCCTCGAGCGCGGCGGCGGCGGTGCGGATCCACGGGTTGTCCGTGCTCACCAGCGCGCCTTCGCCCGAGTGGATCAGGCGGACCTCGACGGTGACGCCGGGCGGGGTGAGCGCGTGCACGGCCTGCTCGAACTTCGTGAAGGTCGCCTCGGGCTGCATGGGCGGGACCAAACGCATGGAGATTTTGGCCGTGGCCCGGGCCGGGATCACCGTTTTGGCACCCGCGCCGGTAAAACCGCCGGGCATGCCATGGACTTCGAGCGTGGGCCGCGCCCAGGTACGGTAGTGGACCGAGTAGCCCGGTTCGCCGACCAGCGCCGTTGAGCCGATCTCGTGTTCCAGGTAGGCGGCTTCGTCGAAGGGCAGACGGTCCCAGGCGGCCAGCTCGGCCTCGGACGGGGGCCGTAGCCCGTCGTAGATGCCGGGGATCAGAATGCGGCCTTCGCGGGGCGTGAGGGCCGCGATGCTTT
>CAXUHL010000136.1:0-643 GCA_964250745.1 uncultured Acidobacteriaceae bacterium | reverse complement strand
GGTCTTTCAGGCCGGCGATGATCTGCGCCAGCGCGATGAACGGGTTGGGCGCGGCACCGCCGTAGATGCCGGAGTGCAGGTCAGCCCGCGCGCCCCGCACCTCCACCTCCGTGTAGATCATGCCGCGCAGCCCGACGCACAGGGTGGGGAGCTCCGGGGCAAACATATCGGTGTCGGAAACCAGGGCGAAGTCGGCCCGCAGGCGTTCCGGCGACTGCTTGAGGAAGGCCGAGATGGACTCCCCGCCGACCTCTTCCTCGCCTTCGAGCAGGATGCGCACGTTGAGCGGCAGCTTGCCCTCACGCGCGGCGAAGAGCGACTCGAGCGCCTTGAGGTGCATGTACATCTGCCCCTTGTCGTCGACCGCGCCGCGGGCGTGGAGGTTGCCGTTGCGCTCCGAGGGCTCAAAAGGCGGCGAAATCCACTCGTCGAGCGGGTCGGGCGGTTGCACGTCGTAGTGTCCGTAGCACAGCACCGTCGGCGCGCCGGGGGCGTGGAGCCAGTCGGCCAGCACCAGCGGGTGGCCGCTGCCGAGCTCGAGGAGCTCGACGTGCTCCATGCCGAGCGCGCGAAGCTGCCCGGCAAGCGACTCGGCGGCGCGTCGGACGTCGGGCGCGTGCTCGGGCAGGGTGGAAACGGAGGG
>CAXUHL010000135.1:0-8291 GCA_964250745.1 uncultured Acidobacteriaceae bacterium | reverse complement strand
GGTTGGGGGTGAGCCGCGCGGCGGCTTCGAGGGTTTTTACCGCCACGTCCGTGTGCCCGGCCTTGGCCAGCAGCAGGCCGAGTGCGGCCTGCGACTCGAACTGCCGGGGGTCGGCGGCCAACGCTTTGCGGTAATTTTGCTCCGCCCCGGGCGCGTCGCCGGAAGCATCGTCAGCGTAACCGAGGTCGTACAGGGCGCGCGCGTCGGTTGGGTGGGCGGCAAGGTAAGGCTCGAGCACGGCGCGGGCACCGGGGTAGTCGCGGGCTTCGAGCTTCGCCTCGGCCGCCGTGAGGGGGTTCTCCGCGGCTGCGGGCCGGTCCGGGTCAGACGCACCCGGGGGCAGAGCGGTTTGCAGCAGAAGCAGCAGCAAGGGGAGGGTCACGCGAGCACCTCTTCCCGTTTCGGCGCGAGCACCCCGCGCAGCCATCGCCCGGTGTAGGAAGCGTCCACGGCGGCCACGTCCTCGGGCGTGCCGACCGCGACGATCTCACCGCCGCCCGAGCCGCCCTCCGGCCCCATGTCGATCACCCAGTCGGCAGACTTGATGACGTCCAGGTTGTGCTCGATGACCAGGAGCGAGCCGCCCCCGTCGATGAGCTTGCGGAAGGCGAGCAGCAGCTTGTTCACGTCGTCGAAGTGGAGGCCCGTGGTGGGCTCGTCGAGGACGTACAAGGTCCGGCTACCGCCATTCTTCGGGGCTGTTCGCGCCGAGGCCAGATGTGAGGCCAGCTTGACCCGCTGCGCCTCGCCGCCGGACAGGGTTGTCGCCGACTGCCCGAGCCGGACATAGCCCAGCCCGACCTCGTCCAGCACGGCCAGCTTGTCGACGATCTTTGGGTTGCCGGCGAGGAAGCGTAAAGCCTCTTTCACCGTCATGCCCAGCACTTCGTGAATGTTGCGGTTCTTGTACTTAACCTCCAGGATCGATGCCTTATAGCGGGTGCCGCCGCACTCCTCGCAAGGCAGCTCCACATCGGCCAGGAACTGCATTTCCACTGTGACCGTGCCGTCGCCGTCGCACACGTCGCAACGTCCGCCGGGGACATTGAAGGAAAACATGCCGGCCCCGTAGCCGCGCCGCTCGGCCTCGGGCTGCGCGGCGAAGAGCTCGCGCAGGGCGTCGAAGGCCTTGATATAGGTGATTGGGTTCGACCGCGGGGTGCGCCCGATGGGGTTCTGGTCGACCAGGACAACGCCATTGAGCCGATCCGCGTTCTCGAGCCGCCGGAACAGCCGCGACGGATCGCCGCCGTCGGGCTCGCCCAGCGCGTGAGCGACCGCCTTGTGCAGCACCGCGTGCACCAGCGTGGACTTGCCCGAGCCGCTGACGCCCGTGATGCAGGTGAGCGTGTTGAGCGGGACCGCCACATCGATGCCGCGAACGTTGTTGGCCCGCGCGCCGGTGAGCTTGAGCCAATCCTTGCTGTTCGCGGCGGGGATCGCCCGGCGCTTGGGCGGGACCGGCACCGACAGCGCGCCGGACATATATCGGCCGGTGAGCGACTCGGGTTCGCGAGCCACCTCCTCCACCGTGCCTGCGGCGAGCACGCGCCCGCCGAACTCGCCCGCCCCGGGCCCCATGTCGATCAGGTAGTCCGCCGCGCCGATCACGTCGGGGTCGTGCTCGACGACCAGGATGGTGTTGCCCAGGTCGCGCAACGCATGGAGGATGCGGACCAGCTTCTCGGTATCGCGCGAGTGCAGCCCGATCGAGGGCTCGTCGAGTACATAGAGCGCGCCGACCAGCTGCGAGCCGAGAGACGTCGCGAGCTGGATGCGCTGGGCTTCGCCGCCGGAGAGCGTCGAGGCGAGCCGGTCCAGCGTCAGGTAGTCGAGGCCGACCGCGTCGAGAAAGCGCAGACGCTGCCGGACCTCCTTGAGGATGGACCCGGCGATCTCGGTCTGCATCGGGGTCAGCTCCAGCCCCTCGAAAAAGCCGTGCGCCGCCCCGATGGTCAGCGCCGCGGCCTCGCAGATGTTTTTGTTTCCTATGCGAACCGCCCGAGCCTCCGCGCGGAGCCGTTGCCCCTTGCACTCCGGGCAGCTCGCGTAGCCGCGGTACTTCGACAGCATCACCCGCACGTGCAGCTTGTACTTCTTGGTGTCCATCAGCGTGAAAAATGGGTGGACGCCGAGGAAGTCCGGGTGGCCGTTCAGAATGAGCTCCTGCTGATCGGGAAGCAGGTCGTACCAGGCTGCGTCGGTCGGGATGGCGTGCTTCTTGCAGAAGCGCTTCAGATCGGTTTGATAGCTGGTGTACTTCGGGCGCGTGAACGGGTCGACGACGCCTTCGTCGATGGACTTGTGCTTGTCCGGCAGGATCAGGTCCAGGTCGAAGTCGATGGTGTTGCCGAAGCCCTGGCAGCGCGGGCAGGCGCCGAACGGATTGTTGAAGGAGAACAGGCGCGGCTCCGGCTCGGTGTACACGCGCCGGCAGCGCTTGCACTCAAAGGCGAGCGAGAAGCGCAGGGTCTCTTTCGGCTCGGAGCGGACCAGCTCGTAGAGGATCTCGCCCGACTCGCGGTAGCCGATCTCCGCTGCGTCGACGATGCGGGCGCGTGCCTCGGCGGAGACGGCGATGCGGTCGACCAGCACATGCAAGGGCTGCTCCCAGTCAATCTCCAGCAGCGACTCCGGGGAGGAAAACTCGTAGATGGTGCCGTTCTGGTAGAGCCGGTTGAAGCCGCGTCCGCGCAGGTCCAAGAGCCGCGCGCGCATGCCGGGGGAAAGCTCGCCGGGCTTGGGCTCGGCAGGCTTCGCGGCGGCCGCTGCTTTCCTGAGCGCCACCTGCGAGCTGCCGCGCCGCGCGACCCGGACCGGCGCATCGGGCTGCTCCGTTGGCGCGGGCGGAGGGGCGGCAAGGGGCTTGACCGGGAACAGCGCATGGAGCCGCATGCCCTCCGGCAGCGCGAGCACGGCCGCCGCAATCTCGTCGACCGAGTCGCGCTTGACCACGCCGTCGCACACGATGCAGTGCGCGACCCCGCAGCGGGCGTAGAGCAGACGCATGTAGTCGTAGATTTCGGTCGCGGTGGCGACGGTGGACCGCGGGTTGCGCGTAGTGTTTTTCTGCTTGATCGCGATGGCTGGGGCCAGTCCGTCGATCAGGTCGGCGTCGGGTTTCTCGATCCGCTCCAGAAACTGCCGGGCATAGGCGGAGAGCGACTCGACGTAGCGCCGCTGGCCCTCGGCGTAGACGGTGTCGAAGGCGAGCGAGCTCTTCCCGGAGCCGGAAACGCCGGTGACCACGGTGAGCTTGCCGTGGGGGATTTGGCAATCGATGTTCTTGAGGTTGTGCACCCGCACGCCGCGGAGTGTGATCTGGTCGGTCTCGGGGATCAAATGCGGGCTCCGGCCCGGCTGCATTCGGCGGCCCAGGGCGAACCTCTATTATCCGCCAAGGGCTGCCCGGCGGCGTACACGTCCTCGTTCCCTCGTTCTTTCGCCGCGCAGCTCATTCAAGCAAAACGAGGGCTGCTATAAAAGAGGTGAAGAAAGAGGAGCCGGGAGGGAAGGGAATGCACATCGACAAACAAGACGTAGGCGGAATCCGCAAACTCTTCCAGGATCTGGTTGCTCCGGAGATCAGCTCGATCAAGGCAATTCTGTCCATGATGCGCGAGGAGGCGAAAGCCGCCGAGGCACGGTCGGATCAGAATTTCAAAGCGGCGGAAGCGCGATCGGAGCAGAGTTTCAAAGCGGCCGAAGCGCGGTCGGATAAAAACTTCGCGCTCATCCGGGAGGAAATCCGAGCCGCGGAAGCGCGGTCGGAGCAGAATTTCTCTCTCCAGCGCGCCGAAATGCAAAACGTACGCGCGGACCTGATGGACCGCATCGAGCGGAGCCGGCGGGAGGTGCTGCTGGCGATCGAAAACCAGGCACTCAAGCAGGAAAACGAACAGCTTAAAACCGCTGCCAGGCGGGAGCAGGCGACGGCCTAGGCCGATTTGCGCTGCGGCGTGACGAGAGCGCCGATGAACAGCAGCACCCCACCGACCACGATGGCCGAATCGGCGACGTTGAAGTCGGGCCAGTGATAGCGGACGATGGTGACCTCGAGAAAATCGGTCACCATCTTGTATTGAATGCGGTCCCAGGCATTGCCGAGCGCGCCCCCCAGAACCAGGGCAAAGCCCAGCGCGGTGCCCGAGTAGCGGCGGCCCGTGCGGACCAGCAAAATGGTGACGACCAGCGCGGCGGCGAGCGAAAACGCGGTCAGCGCCCAGCGGGTCGGGTCCGCCGGGGCGTCGTTGAACAGTGAAAACGCAGCCCCTTCATTGAGTACGTGCGTGAGCCGGAAGACGCCGGGGATAACGTCGATGCCGAGCCCCTCGGCGATGTGCTTCTGAACCCAGAGCTTGGTGACGCGGTCGAGCGCGACGACGGCGAGCGCGATAAGGAAAAACGGAATGCGCCAGTCCTTGAAGCGCGGCGGGGCGCTCCGGCTGTAGGCGTGGCGGGCCGGGAAAGTGGCCATCTAGCGTTCCCCCATCTGGCCGGAGTAGCCCATCGCGGCGAGCGCCCCGGCGCAGCGTCCGCAGACTTCGGGCCAGGGGCCGAAAGAGGCTACATCGGTGCGGTAGTTCCAGCAGCGGCCGCACTTCGCCCCGTCGGCGGGCAGGGTTTCGACGCGCAGGTGCGGACCCGCCTCGACCTGCACCTCCGACACGTTGAACAGCTCCTTGAGCGAGGCGCGGTGGCCGTTGAGCGAGGCCAGCGCCGCCTCCGGCAGGGTGATTCGCACCCGCGCTTCCAGGCCCTTGCCGATCTGCTTGGCCTTGCGCGCCTCTTCCAGGCTGCGCAGGACGTCTTCGCGCAGAGCGAACACCGCGGCCCAGGCCTCCGGGCTTTCCTCGACGGCGAACTCCGACGTCCGAGGCAGCAGTGCCAGATGTACGCTCGTCTCGCGCCCCTCGACCTCGGGCAGATACCCCCAGACCTCTTCCGCGGTGAAGCTCAGGATGGGTGCCACCAGCCGGACCAGGGCTTCCGCGATCCGCCACAGCGCGGTCTGGGCCGACCGCCGCTCCACACTCGACGGGGCGAGCGTGTACATGCGGTCCTTCAGCACATCCAGATATAAGGAGCTCAGGTCCACGACGCAAAACTCGTTCACGGCCTGATAGACACGGTGGAACTCCATCGCGTCATACCAGCCAGTGACGCGCTCGACCAGCTCGCGGGTGCGGGCGAGCATGTAGCGATCCAGCGGGAGCAACTCCTCGTCCCGGACCGCGTGCGAGGCCGGGATGAACCCCGCCAGGTTCCCCAGCAGAAACCGGAACGTATTGCGCAGCTTGCGGTAGTTGTCCGCGACGCGCCCCATGAGGTTTTCGCTCGCCGCCACGTCCTCGCGGAAGTCGACCGAGGCGACCCACAACCGGATGATCTCCGCGCCCATCCGGTTCGCCACGTCGACCGGGTCGACTCCATTGCCCAGCGACTTGGACAAGGCCCGGCCCTGCTCGTCGAGCGTCCATCCGCTGGTCGCGACCTTCTTATACGGGCTTTCGCCGTCACCCGCACCGACCGAGGTGAGCAGGGAGGTATGGAACCAGCCCCGGTACTGATCGCCGCCTTCGAAATAGAGGTCGGCCGGCGTTCCGAGCGAGGGGTTCTCCTCCAGCACCGCGCGCCAGGAAGAGCCGGAGTCGAACCAGACGTCGAGAATGTCCTGCTCCTTTTCCCATCGGCCGGACGCGCCGCAGCGGGGGCAAGGGCGATCGCCGAGCAGGTTTTCAGCCGAGTGCCAAGCCGCCGCGCCGCCCTCGCGCACCAGCGCGACCACTTGCGCGTTCACCGCCCGGTCGCGCAGCGGTTCATGGCAGGCCCCGCACAGGAAGACCGCAATGGGCACGCCCCACACCCTCTGGCGGGAGATGCACCAGTCCGGACGGGTCGCGATCATGTTCGCGATACGCTCCTCGCCCCATTTCGGATCCCACTCGATGGTGCGCCGGATCTGATCGAGGGCCCGTTCGCGAAAGGTCCGGTCGCCCTCCTCGTCGTCCGCATAGGGCATGTCCGTTTCCATGCCGATGAACCACTGTTCGGTCGCGCGAAAGATCACCGGCTTGTGGCAGCGCCAGCAGTGCGGGTAGGAGTGATAGAGGTCGGCCTGCCCGAGCAGGGCACCCTCTGCCTTCAGGCGTTCGACGATAAGCGGGTTGGCCTGGAAGACGGTCTTGCCTTCCCAGTCGGCAATACCGTTGCGCAGCCGGCCGGCGTTGTCCACGTTGCACTCGGCGGGAAGCCCGTAGCGCACCCCGGTCTGGAAGTCGTCCGCGCCGTGGGCCGGGGCGGTGTGGACCGCGCCGGTGCCCTGGTCGGTGGTGACGTACTCGGCCAGCACGCCCAGAACGGACCTGTTGAGAAACGGGTGCCGGAAGGCCGCGCGGTCCAGGGCGGACCCGGGAACGCGCGCGACCTCCGTCAGCTCACCCAGCGCGCAGGCTTCGCGCACGCTCTCGACCAGCGCGGCGGCGACGATGTACGTATCGCCTGAAGCGGCACGCACCGCCGCGTACTCGAGCGATGCGTTGAAAGCGATCGCGAGCGAAGCGGGCAGGGTCCAGGGGGTGGTGGTCCAGATGATGGCCCAGACGTTCTCGGCAGGCAGCCCGGGCAGCGCGGACAAGAGCCGGTAGCGCACGTACACGCTCGGCGAGGTGTGCATCCGGTACTCGATTTCCGCGTCGGCCAGGGCGGTGCGGTCGTGGATGCACCAGTACACCGGCTTGAGGCCCTTGTAAACGAAGCCGCGCTCGAAGAACTTGTAAAAAGTCTCGAGCGTCGCCGCCTCGTAGGCGCGGTCCATGGTCAGGTACGGCTTGTCCCACCGGCCCAGCACCCCGAGCCGCTGGAACTGCGCGCTTTGCAGGTCCACATACTTCTGCGCGTAAGCGCGGCAGGCCCCCAGAAACTCTTCCGGGGGCAGCTCGAGCTTGCGGCGGCCCAGCTGCTCGTCCACCTTGATCTCGATCGGCAGCCCGTGGCAGTCCCAGCCCGGGACATAGGGGGCGTCGTAGCCGGCCATGGTTTTCGACTTGACGACAAAATCCTTCAAGCACTTGTTGAGCGCGTGGCCCAGGTGGATAGGGCCGTTCGCGTAGGGCGGCCCGTCGTGCAACACGTACTTCTTCGCTCCCCGGCGTGCCTCGCGGATGCGCCCGTACAGGTCCGTTTCCGCCCATTGGCGGAGCCGAGCCGGCTCGTTCTGGGGCAGGTTCGCCTTCATGGGGAAGGCGGTTTCCGGCAGGGTGAGGGTCTTTTTGAGCTCGGGAGTGGGGTTTTCAGCCATGCGAGGGGCGGCGCGGTCCTTCCATGAGGCCAAAACAGGGCCTCCGCTTCACATTCCGATTGTACCGTTCGCCTCCGGGGCTCGCGACTTTCCCCGCGACTTTCCCTCGGTCCCGCGCGTCTACTCTTATGGTCCCTGCCCGCCCGCGCGCGCGACGGAACCGCCCCGAACGCGCGATAATCGGAGCAGCGACGCGGCCCGGCATCCCACCCATACGGATACGCACACGATGAGCAACGAGCTCTTGACTCCCCCCGAAGAAGCCCAGGAAACCGCCGGGCGGTCGCTCGACCACACCGAACTGATGCCCGTCGGCGCCGAGGGCAGCATCTGGGAGTCGCTGGTCGGCAACCTGCGCGACACCTTCAGCCCGAAAAAACTGCCGCCGCTCGAACTCACCTCGCAGCCCGTGGCGGTGCTGGACCCCTTCGCCAGCAAGCGCTCCCCCTGGTCGAGCGCGGCGGCGATCCTGTTTTACGTCGCGCTCACGCTGTTGATCTTTCTGTGGCCCAAGAAGCAGCCGGTGTTGGTCAAGCAGGCCGCGATCGTGCCGCTCGACATTTCGGCGTACCTGCCGAAAGCGCCCGCGCCGAAAGTCGCCGGGGGCGGCGGAGGGGGCGGCAACCACGAGATCGTGCCGCCGACCAAGGGCAAGCTGCCTGAGTTCAAAAAGGACCCGGTGACGCCGCCGCAGATCCTGCAGGTGGATCATCCGAAGCTGGCGGTGCCGGCGGCGATCAAGATGCCGGACATGAAGATGCCCGACACCAACCTGCCGAATGTGGGCATCCCGCAGGCCCCGAACGCGACGCTTTCGGCCGGCAACGGCGGCGGGTCGGGGATCGGCACCGGGCGCGGCGGCGGGCTCGGCATCGGCCAGGGCACCGGCTTGGGCCCGGGCGCGGGCGGCGGCACGGGCGGCGGCGTGTACCACCCGGGCGGCGGGGGGTGCGCGGCGGAGCGGCTCGATTGGGGGGGGCCGGCGGTGTCG
>CAXUHL010000134.1:3325-8307 GCA_964250745.1 uncultured Acidobacteriaceae bacterium | reverse complement strand
CGTACTTGCCGCCCAGCGCGGGGACGCTGGGCACTACCCGGTGAAGAGCCATTCCCGAAACCCCTTGTGTGTCCCCGCGTTGGATTGAGTGCGGCGGGGCGATACAGGGTGTATCGGCGAAGATCCGGAGAAGATGAGCCGGAACGAGACAAATATTTCGGAGCGACCTTAGGAGACCGTCGCGGGCGTCCGCACGCGCGAGGACGGCTGGTCCGACGCGATCACGCCGTCCCGGATCGTGACCACCCGGTGCGCGTATTCGGCGATGTCCGGTTCGTGCGTCACCACGATGATCGTGTTGCCGTGGGCGTGCAGCTCGTCGAACAGGGTCATGATCTCGTCGCCGGTCTTGGAATCGAGATTGCCCGTGGGCTCGTCGGCCAGGATGATGGAGGGCCGGTTGATGAGCGCGCGGGCGATGGCGACGCGCTGCCGCTGGCCGCCCGAAAGCTCGTTGGGCCGGTGGTCCATGCGCCGTTCGAGGTTGACCGCCACCAGCGCTGCGCGCGCCCGCTCCAGACGCTCGGCCGACGGGGTGCCGTTGTAGATAAGCGGCAGCTCGACGTTGTGGAGCGCGGACGCGCGGGCCAGGAGGTTAAAGGTCTGGAAAACGAAGCCGATCTCCTTGTTCCGGATGCGCGCCAGCTGGTCGTCGTCGAGCTCGGAAACGACGTGATTGTTGAGCCGGTAGCGGCCCCGGGTCGGCGTGTCCAGGCAGCCGATCAGGTTCATCAGGGTCGACTTGCCGGAACCGGACGGACCCATGATGGCGACGTACTCGTTATGTTGAATGGCCAGGTTGATGCCCTGGAGAGCGTGTACGTCCTGCTCGCCCATCCGATAGGTCTTCCAAAGGTCCTCGACGACGATGACCTCGCCTTCGGGCCGAGCGCTGTCGCGGGTTTGCGGGTGTGCAGCTGCCATGGCTGGATTCTATCGCCGTTTTCAGGGGTGGGCGGCTTAGGAGCCCTCGTCGGCCTTGGGGGCGAGCTCGGCTTCTGAGACGGGCTTGACCTGCGCGTCGTTCTTGAGGCCGCGCAGGACCTTGTAGGTGCCGGTGACGATCTCGTCCCCAGGCTTGAGGGGGCCCGTGACCTCCATCTTGGCCGTGCCGCTGATGCCCGTCTTGAGTGGAATGAAATGGGCGTGCGGCTTGCCGTTCTCCTGCCGGACGAGAAAAACTCCTTGCCCATCGGGCGCGGCGGAGGCGGTCTGCGGGCCGACACCCGAAGGCGGCGCGGGCGGGGCGGTCAGCGCCTGGATGGGCACGTTGAGCACCTGCTTCTTGTCCGCGGTGGTGATCTTGGCGGTGGTGGACAGGCCGGGGCGCAGCGCGGTCACGTCCTGGTCCCTGTCGAGCGTCACGATGACCTTGAAATCTTTCGCTTCCTCGGTGCCGCTGGTGGTCTGGCTGGTCGCCATGCCGGTCGAGCGCAGCAGCGCCTGGTTGCCGACCTCGGTCACGCGGCCACGGAACACCTTGTCCGGGATCGCGTCCACCGACACCGCGACCGGCTGGCCGTCCTTGACGTTGACGATGTCGGTTTCGTCGATCTTGACCTCCGCGGTGACGACCGACATGTCGGCGATCGTCATCAGGGTCGAGCCTTCGGCATTCTGAATGCCCGTGACCATCGTCTCGCCCTCGCGCACCGGCAGGTTGGTCACGATGCCGTCGTAAGGGGCGACCGAGATGGTTTTGCTCAGGGAGTCGACCGCCGAGCGCAGGTTGGCCTGCGCCATGCCCAGCTTGCCGCGGGCGGAGTCGGTCTGCGCCCTGGCCTGGGCCAGCGAGGCACGGTACTGGGCCAGCGACGCGACATCCACGTCGAAGGCCGCCTTGCGGGCATCGAAGTCCTGCTTTGAAACCAACTTTTCCGTGTACAGCTGCTGGTAGCGCTCGTAGTCCAGGCGCTTCTGCTGGAGGTCGGCCTCGGCGCGGGTGATGTTGGCTTCCGCGGTGGACTCGGCGGCCTGGTAGGCCCCGATGTCGGTCTTCGCGGAGTTGATGGTCTCGCGCTGGGCCGCGACGCCGGATTCAGGCTGGACGTTCTCGATGGCGGCGAGCAGCTGGCCGCGGTGGACGCGCTCGCCCTCCCTCACGTAAAGGTGCGTGATGCGCCCGAACGCGGTCGCGCCGATGTTGACGAAGGTCTTGGGCTTGATCTGGCCCGTGCCGCTGACCACCGAGGTCAGATCGCCGCGTTCGACCTTGCCGGTCAGGACCTTGGTGTACGCGCCCTGCGCGCGCTTGACGGAGAACCCGACGATCGCGGCGAGGACGAGAACGATGCCCAACGCCGCTGCAACCTTTTTCCACATGCCCGCTCCACGGCGACCCAAGCTCGACAACACCAGGTACGCACCGGAAGCGCCCTTGGTTCCCGTCATCATACCCCGGTTCCGTGGGTTTGCAATGCCCCGGAAGAGGGATTCCCGCCGGGGGAACCGGCGGAAAAACTCAGCGGGCGGCGGCCGTGGGCTGCCTTGTCACAGTTCCGCTCAGGGTCCCGCTCAGGGTTCCGGGCCGGGCGGCGGAACCGCTCGTCCTATGCGAGGGTAACCGCTTCGCGGCGGGGGTGTAGACCGTGAGCCGCGCGGCGGGAACGGCCGGGGCGAGCTTGCGTGGCGCTTCAGGGATGCCGGCCGCCGCGGGGGCCGGGATTTTGACCGCCGAGCGCTGCTTGTGGTAGGTCACGGCGCGGCACAGCCCGCACTCCCACGGGAAAAAGCCGAAACGCGGAAGTACGGCCCGCTCCAGCAGACCGATGCGCCCCTGGCGGCGCAGCTCGATGTTTTCACAACGTTCGCAGCGCGGCAGCTCGCCGGCGGGAACGGTGTCATGGCGCAGCTTCGAAATTCTGGACAGAATCATGGGTGCTTCGGGCCTCCCTTGCGGCGTCTCACGCTTTCTTCTTCGGCCGAAACCGGAGAACCATGAGGGGCTACACGAAGGAAGCCCAGAAAAGTCGCGGAACCGCGTCGCGATTCCCTTCTGGGTAGGATTACCAGAGTGGTGACTTTCGATCTACTTACCGAAGTAACTGCTTGTGAAAAATAGGGCGTCATGCTGAAAGCAGAGACTGCCCGCCGAGCAAGTGACGGGTGAGCCGGATCAGCTCCCCGGGAGGAAAGGGCTTGAGCCGGAAATGTACCGGGAGTCCCGCATAGGCGGCCTCGGCGTCGGGCAGGCCGCTCAGGACCAGCACCGGAAGACCGGGCATCTCCGCCACGAGCGCGCGCACCAGCGATGGACCGTCCATGCCGGGCATCAGGTGGTCGGTCACCAGCAGGCCGAGGGACGCCCGCAGGGCCGGATCGGCCAGCATGCGCAAGGCCTCGACACCGCTCCTGGCGAGCTGCACGTGCGCGCCCGCGCGCACCAGGATGTCGCGGCGAGCACTCCCCTGCACGGCATTGTCGTCGACCAAGAGAATCAAACCCGTCATCGCGGCTTCGCTCAACCCTGCTGCTCCGGTAGGCGTGGATGCCGGAGCACGGTCCAGGGTTGCTTTATCGGCACGGCCTGCCGAGCGATTGCAGGCGGGCCAGGGTCGCCTCGGAAGGGGCTGCCCGGCACAAAGCCTCCGCTGCGTCCGCGGCCTGGCGCGGCTCCCGCTCGACCATGGCAAGCAGCCAACCGGTTGCCGCCTCCTGCCGGGTCAGCGCGATCGCGGACAACAGAGTGGTGCGGAACCAGGGGTCGCGGGCCCGGTCGAAGGCCGTCCGCAGAAATTCGAACGCCTCGGGAGCATGGGTGTCGGCCATCGCCAGCGCGGCTTCCGCGGCCGCGTCGTCCTCCGGCGGTAAGAAGCGCGCGGCCCACGGGAGCGCCGGGGCACCCTCCAGGGCGAGCACCCCGGCGTAGCAGGCACCCAGCAGCTCAGGCTCGCCGGAACCGAGCTCCGCGCGCAGCCGCAGCAGCAGCGCCGAAGCGGGCACGCCGACCGAGGCGGCGGCGCGGGCCGCGGCGGCTTGTACGAGCACCTCCTTGTCGGCCAGGGACTGGGTGAGCTCGATAAGGATGCGGTGGGCCGGCAGGTCGCGGCAGCCCGCGAGCGCCAGTGCGCAGGTGCTTCGGAGCGGGCCCGCGCTGTCGGGCGCTCCGCCCCAGGAGCCCTCCATCTGCCGGTGGCGCATGCCGGTGAGGTACAGGCCGGAGTCCGGATACTCGAAAGCAGCCAGCGTTTTCGCGATCGCGTTCTTGGCCCAGCACTGGGGGTCGGTCTTGCCGGGGTCGTCGAAGAAGCGGGAAAAGGCCGCGGCGAGATCCGGGCCCAGGGCGCGCAGGTCGTGGTGCAGCACGAGGTCCGCGGCTTTCGCGACCAGGAGGTTGTTCGCGAGCTTGAGCGCACGGGCCAACTCGGGCGCGGCCTCCTCCGGGGTCGCGTCCCGAAGGGCTTGCAGCTTTTCGAGCGTGACATCGAATGGGCGTTTGGACGGCATGGCCTGGTGAGATCAGTATGAGGCCCGGCCGCCGCATGACTTCGAAACGAACGAGCGAGAAGCGATGCGCCGGTTCCATTTTGGAATCGTCCCGATTCGGGAAACCGCGACGCCGCGCTTTGACCCGGCGCACCCGAAAACCCTTGCCCTGGATGCAGGGTCTGCGAAGATAGATCCATGCCCGCATTCGGTAGCTTCGCCTTGCTGCTCGCCCTCGCGCTGAGCGCGTATACGCTGCTCGCGGGCGGGGTTGCTTTACGTCAGATCGCGGTTGCCGGGCCGGGCGCGGACCTGAACAGGCGCGCGCCCGAGAAGCTGGCGGAAACGGCCCGGCGGGCTGGGATCGCGAGCTTTTTCGCCGTTTCCGGCGCGGTCGCCGCGCTGCTGTGGGCGGCTTTCCGCAATGATTTCTCCGTTTCGTACATCCTCGAGCACTCCAACCGCGCTCTGCCCGGGCCGTACAAGTTCGCGGCGATGTGGAGCGGGCAGGAAGGCTCGCTGCTCTTGTGGGCGTTTCTGCTCGCCGGCTACGGGTT
>CAXUHL010000134.1:0-3225 GCA_964250745.1 uncultured Acidobacteriaceae bacterium | reverse complement strand
TTCGCCGTCCCGTTCGCCTTCGCGCTCGGTGCGCTGATGATGCGCTACCCGGGCGAGAAGTGGATCAAGGTCACCCGGTCCTGGACGATGGCAACCTGGGGCTTCCTGACGGCGGGCATCTTCCTCGGCGCGCACTGGGCGTACGGCGTGCTGGGCTGGGGCGGGTACTGGGCCTGGGACCCGGTCGAGAACGCATCCCTGCTGCCCTGGCTGAGCGGGACGGCGTTTCTGCACTCGGTCATGATGCAGGAGAAGCGCGGCATGATGAAGCGCTGGAACGTGTGGCTGATCTTCGGGACGTTCCTGCTGACCATCCTGGGTACGGACATCACCCGGTCCGGCCTGGTGACCTCGGTCCATGCCTTCGCGCAAAGCTCCATCGGCACCTGGTTCCACTCGTTTATGTTCCTGGTGTTCGCGGTGTGCGCCGTCACCTTCGCGCGGCAGGGCAAGCACCTGGTCCCGGAGCACCGGGTGGAGTCGCTCCTTTCGCGCGAATCGAGCTTCTTCTTCAACAACATCCTGCTCGGCCTGGCCTGCTTCACGGTCCTTTGCGGCACGCTGTTCCCCATCCTGAGCGACTGGCTCACGGGCAGCCGCATCGAGGTCGGCGCGCCGTTCTATAACCGAGTCGCCGTGCCCATCGGTATCGGGCTCATGCTGTTGATGGGCTTCGGCCCGCTGCTGGCCTGGCGTACCGGGCGGCTCAGCTCGCTGCGGCGTAACGCGGTCAAGCCGGCGGCGGCGGCCGGGGTCACGGCGCTGGTCCTGCTCGTCTCGGGCGAGCGGCCCTGGACCGACACGGCTTCGCTCTACGCCTTCGCGGTCTGGGTTCTGGCGGTGTTCGTCATGGCGGCGGTGGCGGCGGAGTTCGCGCGCGGCGCGTCGGTGATCGCGAAGCAGACCGGGCGCGGGTTCGTGCGGTCGGCCCTGCTGCTGACCCAGCGCAACACCCGCCGGTATGGCGGCTACATGATCCACTTCGGCGTGGCCGTGGTCTTTATCGGCCTGGCCGGGTCGGGCTTCAACCGGAGCGTCGAGCGCGAGGTCGGTTTCGGCGACCGGATCGAGGTAGGGCCCTACACGCTGGTCGCGGACAGCTTTACCCAGGACACGAACGCAAACTACGACGCCGAGTACGCGCTGCTCGACGTATACGAGCGCGGCCGGCCCATCGGCACGCTCACGCCCTCCAAGCGCTACTTTCCCGCCAGCCAGACCTCGCAGACCGTGGTCGCGAACCGCTCGACGCTGGCCGCCGACCTGTACACCGTTTACCTCGGCAAGAACCCGGACACGGGGCGGCCCATCCTCAAGGTCTTCCTCAACCCGCTGGTGGCCTGGATCTGGATCGGGGTGATCCTGGTGGTGCTCGGAACGGGCGTGGCCCTGACCCCGGCGCGCCTGACCGACCTCGCGCCCGCGCCGCAGCGGGTAGCGGCGCGGAGCTCGCTCGTGGCCGCGGGCGGGGACTGAGCCCCATGATCGCGCTCGCCTGTGTGCTGTTCACGGCCGTCCTCGCCGCGTATGTCTTCCACCCGGAGCGCACGGTCGCCTCGCAGAAAGAAAAAACCCGGATCGAGTACCTCCGCGAGCGCAAGCTGCGCATCGAGGACAACCTTCGGGATCTCCGCTTCGAACACCGCGCGGGCAAGTACCGCGACGAGGAGTTCACGGCGGAGGAGGCGGCGCTTGAGCGGGAAGCGCACGAGGTTGCCGCGGAGATGGACGCGCTGGAAGCGCCGGCGGTGCACCGTGGTCGCTAGACGGACCTGGGACAGGCTCTCCGAGCGGCGTGAGGAACCCTGCTTCGAGAGGGTTGGTGAAAACTCGGCCAAGCCGGCAAGCACGGGTCATCCTTCGCGAAGCGAAGGACCTGGTTTGCCTTGGGGCCGCGAGGAAAGCAGGTCCTTCGTCGCCGCGCTCCTCAGGGTGACCCCGCCTTCAGGGCTTGCCCGGAAAGGTTCCTGGGCCTGTTTACTGGGTTGCGCGGCAGCCCTGCCCGCATTCGCGGCACCCGTTTCCGGCGTGGTGACGAACCGGACCACCGGCCGGCCCGCGCCCGGCGACGTCGTTGCGCTGATCGCGTTCGAGGGCGGGATGCAGGTGGCCGCGACCACCAACGCGGACGAGGGAGGCCGCTACAGCCTGGAGATCCCCTCGGGTGGCGGGACGCACCTCCTGCGCGTCAGCCATCAGAAGGCGACATACTTCCAGCCCATCCCGCAGGGCGCGAAGACGGTCGATGTCGATGTCTTCGATGTCGCGCCGCAGGTCGAGGGAATCCGCACCGAGGCCGACGTGCTGAGCATGCAGAGCGCGCCGGGCGCGGAGCTGGAGGTGCGCGAGGACTACTTCGTGCGCAACGACTCCGCCCCGCCGCGCACCCAGCTGAGCGAGCGCGCCTACGAGTTCTACCTGCCGGAGGGGGCAAAGCTCGAAGGCTCGGCCGCGATGGGACCGGGCGGCGCACCGGTCGACAGCACGCCCGTACCGTTGCCGGGAAACGGGCATTACGCGTTCGTCTTTCCTGTCCGGCCGGGGCGGACGCAGTTCCAGGTGACCTATACCCTGCCCTACTCCGGCCACAAGCTGGGCTGGACCCAGCGGGAAGCCCTCCCGACCGACAACCTGGTGCTGCTGCTGCCGAAAACGATGCGGTTCGCGCCCGACGGGACGGGCTGGCAGCCGGTGCCCGCGAACACCGAGGCGCAGACGTTCGTGCGCAAAGGCATCCAGGCCGGGGTGCCGGTGGCGTTCGGCATCTCCGGCGAAGGGCAGCTGCCGCGCGAGGCGCAGGGCAGCACGGAAGCGCCGGGCACCGGCAACGGCAAGCCGGGCGGCGGCCTGGGCGTGCCGATCGACACCCCGGACCCGCTGGCCAGGTACAAAGGTTGGCTGCTGGGCGGGCTTGGACTGCTGCTGGCCGGGGGCGCGGCCTGGCTGATTCGGGTTTCCCGTCCGACCGGTGAAATGGCGCGGGGGGTGCTCGCGCCGGAGCTTCGCGCATCCACGGACGGGAGTGCGCGCGCGCTGCGGCCCGCGCTGGAGCAAACCCTGCTGGCGCTCGAACGCGAGCACGCCCTGGGCGCCGTGGACGAGACCGAGTACCTGGAAACCCGCGCCGCCCTGCAAAAAGCGTTGCATCGCGCGCTGGCGCGGGAAGCGGCAGCGGCAATCCCCGTCGAGCGCTGCTGACCCTCGACCCCTCAGACGATGCACGCG
>CAXUHL010000133.1:0-8319 GCA_964250745.1 uncultured Acidobacteriaceae bacterium | reverse complement strand
GCTGGGGGCCGCCGGGGTGGTTTGAGTGTCCTGCGTAGTCGTGTTTGGCGTGCTCTGGGGGGCTTGCGCCCAGGCATTGTGCGTCATGGCCGGCAGCGCCATGGACGCGGCAAGCAGCACAGCTGCGCTTGCCCCTGCTCCGATTCCGTTCTTCATGGTGTCTTCTCGCTTCCTTGGGAAACGCGACTGTTCTGCGTACAAGGTGAGATGGTGCATTTGGCGGGCCAAATGCCCGGGCAGGCTCGATTTTCTGAAATTGCCCGTGTTCCGGACATTTCGCGAACTCCGCGCCCTCGGACAGAGGCGCGGGAGGGCGTAAGTCTTACCTCCCTACGGCCGGGTTTGCACGAAAGAGACCCTGAAGAAGGGTCATCCTGCGCGCAGCGAAGGATCTGCTTTCGTCCGAGATGCGGCCGAGGCAGATCCTTCGTCGCTGCGCTCCTCAGGAGGATCCCTGTTTCCCGGTTATTCAGAGAATCCCTAGTGCGTCTCGGCGGTGATGATCCGGACTTCTGGGTACGCACCATCCCATGAGGCGGGCACGGCGTCGAAAATAAGTCGAAATCCGCGCGCCTCCCCCGGTTTGATCGGCGCGGCGCGGACAGGCTGGGTGTCCACATAGGGCTCGCGGAAGTGGATCAGATTGAGCGGCAGCGTTTCTTTCGCCGCCAGCATACCGGTCACGTCCTTGAACCCGACCTGCACGGTCACGGCGACGACAGTCTGCCTGCCGGTGTTGGTGACGATGCCGTCCAGGTACGTTTCCTTGCCGCCGGACAGGTTGGTGGAGTCGCTCATCTGGATCTGCGACAGCGGCAGCGAGGCGGCGTAGGGCGCGGGCGGGGCCAGGTTCGCGCCGCCGGGGTTCGCTGCCTCCTTGCCGTGGCGGCCCAGCAGCAAAAGAACCCCAAGCAGGAGCAACACCGCGGCGCCCGCGAACGCAAACGGCTTCCAGTTGCGCGGCTCGGCCGGGGCAAGCGCGCCACCGCCGGTGTAAAGGCCCGGGGTGGGCCGGTTTGGGTCGTCCGCCATGGATTTATGCTACGTCAGCCGAAGCGGGCGCGCTTGGGGCCCTGCCTGTAGTCCGGGCCGTGCATTTCCACGGGGACGCACATCTCCTGGAGGCGCGAGCGCATGCGCTCCCCGATGCGGTCGCCCAAAGTTTCCTCGCGCACGGCCCGTCCGGCCTCGTTCGGCGGGGCGGCTCCGGGCGGCAGGTTGGGATAGTTGGTCGTGATGATGGTGGTGCGCTTGTTGTTGTAGCGCGAGTTGAGAATATGCGCCACAGTCTCCCACACCCACTCGGACGGCTTGGCCGCGCCCAGCTCGTCCAGCACAAGCACCTCCGCGTCGAACACCGGGGCCAGCACTTCGAGCTCGGTCGTCTGCACGTGTGCGTTGTAGGAGTGGGTGATGCTCTTCAGCAGTTCGCGGTAGTCGCAGAACAGCGCGGGCACGCCCTTTTCCAGAATGAGCTTTTGCGTGATCGCCGTGGCGAGGTGCGTCTTGCCGACGCCGACTGACCCGGTAAAGAGCAGCCCGGTACCGTCGCGCTCGCCGGGATACACCTCGACGAAGCGCCGGGCGGTGTTGAGTGCGAGGAACAGTTCGGGCGCGGGCCGGTAGCTTTCAAGCGTGCAGCCGGCATAGCGAACGGGGATCTGCGCGCGGGTCAGCAGCGTAAACAGGCGACGCTCGTGCTGGCACTCACAGGGCTCGGCGCGCCGGGTCCCTTCGGGGATGCGCATGCCCATTCCGTCGCACAGCGGGCAGATAGAGGGGGTTGTCACTTCTTCAGTATCGCGCGGGCTTTTTCCGCGAACCATTACTTTCGGTTGGAGAACGGCGTCAATGGAGACCGGAAATCCCCTTTTGGGCTGGTACATTCGCTCCAGCGCTCGTCGTTGCCGTACAGGTGTCGCTCACGGGGATTGCAGACGCAACCCGATCTCGGGAACCGAAGTTGCCCTGAAAAGCAACAGGCCCCGGGTGCAAACCGGGGCCTCACTTCAACGATAAGGAGGAAGATCCCCATGCAACTTCGCATCAGGATCGACTTTGCGGCTCAGCTCAGTCTGCGCTGGATCGCCGCTCTTCTCGCCTTGCTTCACACATAAGGGGAGTCGAGCTTCACCGGAGCCCGGCCGTGTAACGGCGGTCGGGTTCCGCTTCAAAAGTGTAACGCAACTGCTGCCGCCATGGAAGCGGAATTCACATACCTTGCCAAGAAGCCGCCGCAACTTTCCCGGCTTTCGCCTATCTATTCCTCAGGCAGCCCGCGCGGTTCCCGTTTGCCGTCCGGGGCAGGCCGCGTTATCCTAACGGGATTGCAGGAAAGGTTCAGAATCACCATGGCGAAGCAAGGGATTCACCCGAAGTACGACACCATCAATGTGAAGTGTGCCTGTGGCACGACGTTCCAGACACGATCCACGCACAAGGGCGACATCAACGTCGAAATCTGCTCGGCCTGCCACCCGTTCTTCACGGGCAAGCAGAAGATGGTCGACACAGCCGGCCGCATTGAGCGGTTCCGGCGCAAGTTCGCGCAAAAGGAAGCACCGGCGGCCAAGTAATGCTGTTTGCGGAAGAGCCTCTCGCCCGGCGCGAGGGGCTTTTCTGCGTGAGGAGCGGAATGAACAAGGGTTGGGACAATCCAATCGAGTACGCGATGCCTGCCGCGGCGCGCGTGCCCGCGTCCTTCCGCATCGGCCCTGTCGAGGTCGCGCCGGCGACGGTGCTCGCCCCGATGGCGGGCGTCACCGATACCGTTTTTCGCCGGTTCATCCGCAACAGCAGCTTGTTTACCCCCCGCGCGAGCGGCGATGTGGAGCAGACGGTCACCAACCGGCAGTCCGGCTGCGGCCTCCTGATGACCGAGTTCACCTCCGCCGACGGGCTCACGCGCATGCGCGAGTCCAAGCGAAAGCGCTACCTGACCTTTTACGACGACGAGCACCCCATCGCGGCGCAGATTTTCGGGTCCAACCCCCAAACGCTCGCCGAGGCGGCACGGATCGTCGAGGACACAGGCTTCGACACGGTGGACCTGAACCTGGGTTGCCCGGCCAAGCGCGTGGTGGCCTGCAACGGCGGCTCCGGCCTGCTGCGGGACCTGCCGCTGATCGGGCGCATCTTCGAGGAGGTACGGGCGGCGGTCGCGATCCCCTTCACCGTCAAATTCCGGATGGGCTGGAATCACTCCAACATCGTCTGCGTCGAGCTGGCGAAGCTGGCCGAGCGCTCCGGGCTGGACGCGGTGGCGCTGCACGCGCGGACCCGCGAGGCCGGCTACTCCGGCCAGGCGGAATGGGCGTGGATCCGGGCGGTCAAGGACGCGGTGCGCATCCCGGTGATCGGCAACGGCGACATCCGCACACCCGAGGACGCGGCCGCGATGGTGGACCGGACCGGCTGTGACGCGGTGATGATCGGCCGCGCCGCCCCGGCGAACCCGTGGATCTTTCGCCAGATCGCGCAGTACACGGCCACCGGCCGCTACGATCTGCCGTCGGAAGAGGACCGCTACCGGCTGATCCGGACCTACTTCGCCATGCTCCTGGACGAGGACGGGCGCGAAGCACGCGAAGCGCAGGGTAAGATGAAGCAGTTCGCCTCCTGGTTCACTCACGGCGTGCCGGGCGGGGCCGGGCTGCGCAAGGCCATTTTCGAAGCGAAGACCGGGCCCGCGATCGCCGAAGCGGTGGAGCGGTTTTTCGAGCCCCGGCTCGTGGAACTGTTGCCGGCATGACGGTCACGCGCCCGAAAGCGCACAAGAACGGAGTTTCCGCCGTCCAATCGAATTGAGGCAGGCATGGCCGAACACACCCGCACAGCCCCGACGATCCGGATCGAAACCAAGCACCTGCTCGGCATCCGCTGGATGCACTGGGTCAACTTTCCCGTGCTGTTCGTGATGATCTGGAGCGGCCTGCTCATCTACTGGAACGACTCCGACAATGCCTACCAGCATGCCCATCGGGTGTACCGGGTCGGCATCGGGCGTTTCACGCTCGTGCGCTTTTTCCCGGACTGGTTCTACAACCTGCTGCACGTGCCGTACCACGTGACCGAGGGGCTCGGCTACCACTTCTTCTTCATGTGGGTGTTCGGCATCAACGGCCTGCTTTATGTGCTGTATCTCTGGTGGTCGGGCGAGTGGCGCTTCATGGTGCCCCAGCGCCGCAGCGTCCGGGACGCGATTCAGGTCACCCTCGTGGACCTGCGCCTGCGCAAGGGCCTGCCGCCGCAGACCAAGTACAACGGGGCGCAGCGCATCGCCTACTCTTCGGTGGTCCTGATGGGCGCGGGCATGCTCCTGACCGGCGCGGCTATCTGGAAGCCGACCGAGTTGCACTGGCTCACGACGGCGCTGGGCGGCTACGAGACGGCGCGTTGGCTCCACTTCTGGCTCACCATGGCGTTTTTGGGCTTTTTCGCCATCCATGTGTGGCAGGTGGCGATGGCCGGTTGGAACAACTTTCGCTCCATGGTGAGCGGGCACGAGGTGCAGCGGGCCGAGGCTCCGTCGCTCGAAACGGAACGGAGGCGGGCGCAATGAACGAAAGCGGAAAGCCGGCGAGTGCAAACCCCGAAGCGGAGCCGCCCGAGGTCGAAGCAGGCGAGCAGCGCCCCGTCGACCCCGAGGACGCCGACGACGTCCTGACCGAGCCGATGCCCGGCGCGGAGGAAGCCGATGCGGCGGTGCTGGCGGAGTCGCGCAGGCGCACCCGCCGGGCCTTTCTGGGCGCGGCCGCCGGGGCCGCGGCCGGCCTGGGCGTGTATGCGCTGCTGGAGCGGGGACCAAAGAGCGAGATGCAGCCCAAACCGCTGCGCGCGGCCTTCGAGCTGAATGCGGGGTTGAGCCGGGCCGCGCTGGCGTTCCAACCGTTGGCCCCCACCTATCCGCCGAGCCGGGCGGAAACCCTGCGGGTGAACGGGCTTTACGGCCTGAAGAAGACGCTGGTGCCGGAAAGCTGGCGGCTGCAGCTGGTGGGCGCGCGCGACGCCGAGCGGCACCCCCGGTACACACGGGACGTGACCGCCTGGGAGTACCGGTACGGCGGCGCGACTGTCGGCCAGGGTGAAAACCATGACACCAAAACAGCGCCGGGGCAGGAGAAAGAGCCGGGCGAGGAAGAGCAAAGCGAGGACGACAACCATACCGGCCGCAAGCCGCGCGGCCGGGAGGAAGCGGGGGAAAGCGACTCAACCCTGCGGCCGGGGACGCCGGGGCTTCTGCTGACCCTGGCCGACATCGAGGCGCTGCCCCGGCACGAGCTGATCACCGAGTTCAAGTGCATCGAGGGCTGGAGCCAGGTGGTGCGCTGGGCGGGGGTGCGCGTGGCCGACTTCCTCGACCGCTATCCGCCCGCGCTCGTCCATGGCCGGGAGCCGCGCTACGTTTACATGGAAACGCCGGACGGCGACTACTACACCGGCTACGAAACGGCCGCGTTGCGCCACCCGCAGGCGCTGCTGGTGACCGAGATGATGGGCGCGCCGCTTACGCCGGTCCACGGCGCGCCCTTGCGCCTGCACATGCCCACCAAATACGGCTATAAACAGATCAAGCGCATCGGGCTGATTGTTTACGGCGATACCAGGCCCGACGATTACTGGACCAAGCTGGGCTACGATTGGTACGCGGACCTGTAACGCCGGACAGTCGCTTACAGTGCATCTAGGGAGAGAATGGGCACGAACCTGGCAGGGCTGGACGGCGCGGCGGACCCGAGCGATGGCTTTTTCCATCGGTGGGGCTGGCTGTATGCGCTGTGGCGCGAGCGCTTCTTTACCGACCACACCGCCGCGATCGCCGAGCTGATGCGATGTCGCCGCTCTTCCGGAGCGCAACCGCTGTTCCTGGAGCTGGGCTGCGGGCCCGGCTTCTACTCCTCCGAGCTGGCCCGGATGTTCCCCCAGTGGCGCATCATCGGCCTCGACCGCTCGTCTCCCTTGCTTGAACGCGCCCGCCGACGCACCGCCAACTGCAACCTCGGCAACTGCGACTTCCTGATCGGCAACGCGATGCGCCTGGGCGACTTCCGCGAGCAGGCCGACTTCGTCCTGTCCTCCCGCCTGCTGCTGATCCTGCCGGACCGCGCCGGGGCGCTTGACAGCATGTACAAAGCGCTCAAACCGGGCGGGGCGCTGCTTATCGCCGAACCCCTGAAAGGCTGGCGCACCAGGATTCCCCTGGCCTGCATGCGCCTGCTGGACCGGGTCGCCAGCCCCCGCGCGCCGGGCGGCAGGCTCCACGTCGCCGACAGTGTTTTGACCTGTGCCGAACTCGACGGCCTCCTGGCCGCGCAGCCGTGGACCAGCCTTCAGCGCTGGACCGACGAGCGGTACCAGTACGCGCTGTGCGAGAAAGCGCCGGCCGGGGTTTGAGGCGCGGGCCGCTCCGGACCAACCTCCTGCTGGGCCTGCTCGCCGCCGGGCTCGTCGGGTTCATTCGGCAGCTCGTCCGCGAGGCCGACGACCGGGTGCTGGGCTTCGCCGCGGTGGCCGCCTGGGAGGCGGCGCTGTTCGTTCTGTTCGCGGCGGTGCTGCTGACCCAGCCGCGCAACCGGTGGACCTGGCCCATCGCGCTGGCCGGGGGCATCCTGTGCCGGTTTTGCACGCTGTTTTCAGAGCCTTTTCTTTCAACCGACATCTACCGCTACGTGTGGGACGGCATCGTGCAGCACGCGGGCATCTCGCCCTACCGCTACGTCCCGGCCGACCCGACGCTCGCCTTTTTGCGCGAGCCCAACCAGAACGTATACGACAACATCAACCGCCGGGACTGGGCGGTGACGATCTACCCTCCGGGCGCACAGGCCCTGTTTTATCTGCTCACCGGCCTCGTCCCGTCCATGGCCGCGATGAAGCTCGCGATGATCCTGTTCGAGGGGCTCACGCTGTGGGCCTTGTACCGTCTGCTCGCCCGCATGGGCCAGGCCCCGGAGCGGGCCGCGCTCTACTGCCTGAGCCCGCTGCTGGCCTGGGAGTTCGGCGTCGCGGGGCACCTCGACGCGGCGGCGATGGCGTTCATCGCGCTGGCGCTGCTTGCCCGCTTCGACCGCCGGCCCGGACTCACCGGGTTGTTCCTGGGCGCGGCGACGATGCTGAAGCTGTACCCCCTGGTGCTGTTCCCTGCCCTGTGGCGGCGCGGCGATCGGCGCATGCCGGCGGTCGTCGCCGGGATGGTCGCGGTGGGTTACGGCGCGTACGCGGGCGTGGGGTGGCGGGTGTTCGGCTTCCTGGGCGGCTACGCGAAGGAGGAGGGCATCGACTCCGGCGAGCGCTTTTACCTGCTCAACCTCGCGCACACCGTGCCGGGGCTGCGCTGGGTGTCCGTGCCGATGTACATCGGCTGCGCGGGGCTGGTCTTCGCGGGCCTCGCTTACTGGTGCCGGCGCACCTGCGCCGACCCCGAGCAGGATGAGGTGCGGGCGCGCCGGTTCCGCCTGCCCCCGTCGGCGAACTTCGTCGTCCCCTGCGCGGTCATCGCGTTCACGGTCAACCTTCTGTTTTCGCCGCGCTACCCCTGGTACGGGGCCTGGCTGGTGCCTTTTCTGGTGCTGGTGCCCAGCCTCACGCTGCTCACCTACCTGTCCGCGCTGTTCTACCTGTGTACGTCCGAGCTCGCGACCGGCGTGGGTCCCAAGCAGTTCCAGATGAACTCGATTCTGTACGGTCTCACCGCGGCAGCGTTCGTGGTCGAGTGGGCCTGGCGAAGGCGGCGCACCTCAACGCCAGTCGTCATGGTGGACCTGGACCCACCAGCAGGGCGCGAGGCCCGCGTGCGGTAAGAGCGCCTGCACGCAGGAGATGTCCGTGTTGCCGAAGTACTCGTAGTGGTAGCCGCCGTGGGCGTCCGGCACCGCAATCGACTGCTTCACGTTGGTGAAGGACAGAATGTCGCCGTGGCGCTGCCGCCACACGAACACCGCGAAGTCGAGAGCGCAAAGCGCGAACAGCCCGAGCGCCAGCAGGAGCAGCCACGAGGTTGCGGCGCGGGAAACCACGGGGGTTACTGAGCCACGGCGGCGAGCATCGTTTCGAGCCGCGCCGGGTCGAAGCCGATCATGGTTTCCTCGCCCACGCGCAGGGTCGGGGTCGACCGGCTGCCCAGGTCCATCAGCTCACGAAACGCCTGCGGGTCGGCCTGGACGTCCCGGTACTCGAACGGCACGTTGCGGCTCTGGAGAAACATGCGGGCCGCGAAGCAGGGAGCGCAGCCGGGCTGCGAGTAGAGCGTCACTTTGGGCATAGAGAAAAGATTCGCGGGGGGCGGGGTTGGTTTCATTGCAAGGGTAGAGGGTGGAGGGT
>CAXUHL010000132.1:0-8401 GCA_964250745.1 uncultured Acidobacteriaceae bacterium | reverse complement strand
GGGGTGGGGCGGCTCACCTTGATCGACCGGGACTTCGTCGAGGGGAGCAACCTGCAGCGCCAGATCCTGTTCGACGAAGCGGACGCCCGCGAAGCGCTGCCGAAAGCCGAAGCCGCCCGCCGGCATATCGCCCGGTTCAACAGCGAGATCGCCGTCGAGGCGCATACCGCGGACCTGGTCCCGGGTAATGTCCACGCGCTGCTGGGCGGCGCGGCCCTGGCGCTGGACGCGACCGACAACTTTGAAACCCGCTACCTGCTCAACGACTACGCGGTGGAGCAAGCGAAACCCTGGATCTACGCCGGGGCGGTCGGGGCGTATGCCGCGTCCATGAACATCCTGCCCGGCGAGACCGCGTGCCTGGCCTGCGTCTTCCCCGCCCCCCCCTCGGGGCCGGTCGAGACCTGCGACACCGCCGGCATCCTGGGCATGGCGGTAAACCTGGCCGCCTCGGTTTCCGCGATGGAGGCGCTGAAATACCTTTCCGGCAACGAGGCAGCCATGCGCCGGACCTTTTTGTCCCACGATCTGTGGACCAACGAGCGGGCGGAGCTGCGGGCGGGCGCACCCCGTCCGGGGTGCGTGGTGTGCGGGCCCGCGCGCGACTGGAAGCACCTGCGCGGGGAGGGCCGTCCGCACATCACGCTGTGCGGACGCAACTCCGTGCAGATCCACGAGCACGCGCGCGCGGTCGACTTCCCTGCCCTGGCCCGCCGGCTGGAGCCGCACGGCACGGTGCGCTGGAACGAGCTGCTGCTGCGCTTCCACCGCGACCCCCACACCCTGACCGTCTTCCCGGACGGCCGGACGCTGGTGCAGGGCACCACGGATGCGGCCCTGGCCCGGTCTCTCTATGCGCGCTTCCTCGGCAACTGACCGGGCGGTTAGAATGGTCGAACAGACCACTTTCCCCACCAGCGCACCATCACTACAAAGACACACAACGGAGCCGCGTGAGCACAGCAGGACCCACCCAGCAAGCCAAACACCCGGTGCAGCACATGCGCCGCAACCCGCCCATCGCGGGCGAGGCGGAGGCGATCGCGGCCGCGCAGGGCGGCGACGGGCGCGCCTTTGAAACCCTGTACGGCCTCCACAAGCGCCGCGTCTACTCGCTTTGCCTCCGCATGCTCGGCAACGTCGCCGAGGCCGAGGACCTGACCCAGGAGGCTTTCCTCCAGCTCTACCGCAAGATCGGGACCTTCCGCGGCGACTCCGCTTTCTCGACCTGGCTGCATCGCCTCGCGGTCAACGTCGTCCTCATGCATCTGAGAAAGAAAGGGCTCCCGCAGGTCTCGCTCGAGGAAACGCTCGAGCCCTCCTCCGACGACGGCCCGCGCAAGGACATCGGCGCGCGCGACCTGAACCTGTCCGGCTCCATCGACCGGGTCACGCTCGAGCGCGCCGTCGAAAACCTGCCCCCAGGCTACCGGCTCGTCTTTGTTCTCCACGACGTGGAAGGCTACGAACACAACGAGATCGCCGGCATGCTGGACTGCTCGATCGGCAACAGCAAGTCCCAGCTGCACAAGGCGCGCATGAAGCTGCGCGATCTGCTCAAGTCCGGACTGCGAAAGGACGCACACGAATGATGGAACAAACCCCGGATTGCGCCGCCTTCCAGCAGCGGCTCCCACAGCTGTTCGAGGCGGGAGCGGACTTCTCCGACGAGCCTCACCTGCGCGGCTGCGACAACTGCGCCGAGCTGGTGCGCGACCTCGAATACATCGCCCAGCAGGCCAAGCTGCTGATGCCGATTCACGATCCCGCGCCCGCGGTGTGGGAGAACATCAAGACCGCCCTGGGCACCCCGGAGCCCGCGCGCGGGGAGAAGCGCTGAACGGTGTATCGAAGGGTAGCGCTGCTTGGCTTCATGGGTGCCGGTAAGACGACCGTGGGCCGCCTGCTCGCGCCCATGCTCGGCTGGCGCTTCCTGGACACGGACGCCGTGCTGGTCGAGCGGCATGGAACGTCGATTGCCTCGCTGTTCGAGCAGTTCGGGGAAGCGCGGTTTCGAGAGTGGGAGGCCTCGGTTGTGGCCTCCGCCTTGGCCGAAGAGCAGGTCGTGGTCGCCCTTGGCGGCGGGTCAGTCGAGCACTTCGAGAGCCGCAAGCTGCTGGTCGAGGATTCCACGACACTGACGGTCTTCCTGGAGGTGCCGCTGACGATGGCGCTTCAGCGGTGCGCCTCGGAGCCCGGAGCTTCGGTACGGCCCGTGCTCGCGGATGCTGAATGCCTGCGCAGCCGGTACGCGGCTCGCCTGCCGCTGTACCGATCGGCCTGTCTGGCCCTCGCCACGGAAAATATAACCCCCGCCGCGCTCGCCCGAGCCGTCGCCGAAGCGATGGTGCCGTAAGTTTCATCACTGCTCACACGGGCACTCACTCGCTCACTTGCAGGACACGGCTTCGACCGCCGGCGGCGTAGCCCTGTAGTTTCGGGGAAGCAGAACAGCGTCCGCGGCAGCGAAATACGCTTCCCAAAAGCTCCTCACCTTGGATCCATCTATGTTTGTGGCATCGGCCCCGATCGCGACGACGCAGGCGTGTCCGAAATCCGGCATCAATCCATTGTGAGCCTCTGTCTCGATCCAGTGGGGAGGCGGCATCTTCCTGAGCCGCTCCATCTCAAAGCCCTGCCCGGACTGCAGCATGTCGGAGAGCAGCATCAGCACCGTTCGCCGGTTTTCACCGTCGCGAGCCGATTCCTCCGCCAAGTGAAGCGTGGTGAAGATGTCGGTGTGATTCACCTTGCTCGGACTTTGATTTCGAAAAAAGCTTGGGATAGCCTGCCTTACTCCGGTCTGCGCCGACGAGAGCCGGCTGCGGTCTCGCGACGTGATGTAGCTCCCGTCGTTCGGACGCGGCATCGTGACGGTCCAGTGGAGGGGGTGGTCGGAAAGTCCGTTCTGCTGCATTTGGAGCAGAACGATCTGATCGCCGAACCCGAGCCTCGCGGCGAGCTGATTGAGAAATTGCTGTTGCTCATTCAGCACCGCTGCATTTCTGCTTGCGGATAGATCAATCAGGACAATGAACTGCGTAGCAGCAAAGCTGCCCGGAGTTGCGACGCCGTGCGCCGGGAAGCAAACGCCAAACGATAGCACCCCCGCAAGCATCACGGACAGAAACGCGACGATTCGCTTCATAGCGAGTTCCTTTCCATAGTGTGTTCTGAAACCTTTCGCGAAGCTGCTGTTTCACGGCTTAGCTGTTCAAACTCGAGCTCCCATTGCGCCAGCTCCGAACAGGCGCGCATCGACACAATTTCCTCGATCGGCGGAAGCTCCAATGCCTGGTATCGCTGGAAGGGTCGGATATTTTGTACGTCCAATCCGCGCACACGTGCATTCTCCGCACGAAAGAGCGGAATGACGGCGTCCAATCGCTTTGCTTTCGCGCTCCAGTCACGCAGGGGCGACGACTGTTCCAAGTATCTCGCCTTCGCTGCGTTGCTCTCGAACACCGTCGCTAAACCGCGCATGATTTCCTTCTCACGCAGAGCTTGCTTTCGCAGGGCGCTCAGCTTTTCTTCGAGATCGGAGGCTTGCGGCGCATCGGCCCGCGTTTCGCGCACCGTCGCCTCGCTTTCCATGTACGCCGCCGCCGAGGCGACGATGACAAGCGTCAGATTCAGCAGCAAAATAGGAAAGTTCAGCGCCGAAATGCTGGACGCATAGGCCACGCCTTGCGTTTGCTCGTCGAGTACGGATCGCGCGTCTCCAAGCTCTCTTTCCGCCGCTTCCATCTTGGAAAAGTCATTCTGCGCCTTGGCCGCAAGACTGCCCTTTTCCAAGTTCGCGATGAGCTGCTCTGTTTGCGCTTGGCGGGCCAGAGCGACGGGTTTGATCGCTCCTCGTGCGGAAAACAGGAAAGCAAGCACCAGGGAAACACCGGCCAACCCGAGCAGAAACGGCAGCCATGCCTGACGCCGATGCGAGTGCAGCTCGGGCACGACAGACGGACCTTCTTTCGGCCGAAAAACGATGAGCTTGCGTACGGAAGTGCCGGCGAAGTGGCACAGCACCATAAGCAACGCGAGAACACCCAACGCAAGCAGCGAAATTTCCGGGTAGACAAGAATCCGCTCGGCGAGCGTGTACAGCCCGGAAAAAGATTCGAATTTCTCCGCATGGGCGACAACATCTCCCCACCGTGCGTCCGCGCCTGCCTCCTTAGGGAACAGCTCAGAGAAGACCGGCACGTTGGCGATCCACTCCACCGCTACCAAGCAAGCCAGAAGGATCAGGTATTTCCCGCGCCCCAGCAGGCCTTCGTACTTCATGGTCGTCTCGACCGGGCTTGCAGCGGGAGCCTGTGCCTGCTGCAGCTTGGACCGCAAACCCGCGATATCGCGCACGGTAACTTGATGTTGAGCAAGGGTGTAGCGCATTTGCGCCAACGCGTCAGCCGCAGTGATGCAAGCCTGCTGGATTTCATCCTGCGCCTTGCGTCGTACCCTTTCCGCCCATTGAATATAGAGCTCCACTGCCCGCGATCGCAGAGTCGTTTCGATCGGCAGCTCCTCACCGGCCTCGATATCCTGCCTCGGAAGCCCTGCCCTGGCGTGTAACTCCGCTTTGGCAGCCGCGTCCTGCTCAAGCTGCGAAAGTTCCCGATTGAACCAGTAATCCGTATTTTTCAGTACGCCGTGAATGCCTGCTTCGGCATTCGCTGGCTCGCCAAGTTCAGAACTCAGCGCCGACAGGACACCTCCGGCCGGCTCCGCTGAAAGACTCACATCTACCTCCAAAGAACGATCGGTTTACGGCCTCTGCCCTGTATATCGGCAGATGCTTTGAAAAGTTGAACCGCCTGCCGTCTTCCAGCCGTTCGTGCCGCGCCCACCCGCCCCGGTTTGCCCTACCCGCGGCTGGTACCATAGAAGTCAAGGCAGTTGCTATTCCCCCAACACCCCATCCCGACAGCCGCACGCCCATAAGCGCCCGGCACGCACCCGCGCAGCGTCTCGGCCCAGTCCCGGTTTCCACTCCGCCGACCACGCGGCCTCCCCAGCCGGAAGGCCCCCTGCGCCCCGGTCGCACCGCGTCCCGCATCACCGACTACCTGGAGCTGTTCAAAGTCCGGGTCACGGGCATGATCGTGCTCACCGCCTGGGCCGGGTTTTACCTGGGATCGCTGCGAACGGGAATCAGCTCCATGCAGCCGGGGCTTCTGGCGGTGCTGGTTGGGATCGGCCTGATCAGCGCGGGGGCCGCGGCCCTGAACGAAGCGTGGGAGCGGAAGTCCGACGCCAAAATGCGCCGGACGGCGAACCGGCCCATGGCCTCCGGGCGCATCGGCATCGCGCACGGGCTCGGGCTGGCCTTCGCGGTCTCGGCCGTCGGCGCGGCGCTGCTGCTGCGCGAGGCCAATCTGCTTACCGCGCTGCTTACCCTCGGCACCTCGGCGGGGTACGTGCTCCTGTACACGCCGCTCAAGAGCCGGACCTCGGTCGCCACCTTCATCGGCGCGTTCCCCGGGGCCATGCCGCCGCTGCTGGGCTGGGTGGCGGCGCGGGGCCGGGTCGAGTGGCCCGCCGTCGCGCTCTTCGGTCTTTTGTTCCTGTGGCAGTTCCCCCACTTCATGGCCATCTCCTGGCTGTACCGGGAGGACTATGCCCGCGCCGGAATCCGGATGACGCCCGTGGACGAGCCGAGCGGCACCACAACCTTCGCGCAGGCCGTGATGTACGCGACCCTGCTGCTGCCCGCCTCGCTCGCGCCGGTCTATTTCGGCGTCGCCGGCTGGTGGTACGGCGGGGTGGCGATCCTCGCGGGTCTCGTATACCTGGCGTATGCCATCCGTTTTGGCCGCATCATACATCCGCGTTCCGCGACCGAAAGCAGGATGGTTGCGCGCGACCTGCTCAAGATCAGCATCATCTATCTCCCAGTGCTGTTGCTCACGCTGATGCTCGACGCGCGGCACGGCTAGAGGAATCGCGCCCATGACCTCCACCGCAACCGAGATCGCCGCCGAACCCATCGCGCTGACCGGGCTGACCCACAGCTACGGCGATCGGCAAGCGCTCGATGGGCTGAGCTTCGGCGTGGGCGAGCGCGAGATCTTCGGCCTCCTGGGCCCCAACGGCAGCGGCAAAACCACCCTGTTCCGCATCCTTTCCACCTTGATGACCCCCTCCGGCGGCCGGGCGAGCATCGCCGGCTTCGACGTCGCCCGCCAACCTTCCCAAGTCCGGTCGCGCATCGGCATCGTCTTCCAGGCCCGTTCCATCGATCTGAAACTGACCGTGGCCGAAAACCTGATGCATGCCGGGCACCTGTATGGCCTGCGCGGCAAGGCGCTTAAGGCCCGCATCGAGCAAGTCCTCGACCGCGTGGCCCTCGCCGACCGCGCCAAGGCTTTCGTCGAGACGCTCTCCGGCGGCATGCAGCGGCGGGTCGAGCTGGCCAAGGGCCTCCTGCACGCCCCTTCGATCCTGCTGCTCGACGAGCCCTCGACCGGCCTGGACCCAGGCGCGCGCCGCGACCTGTGGCAGTACCTGCGTACGCTGCGCGATGAGGACGGCATCTCCGTCCTGGTGACCACGCACCTGATGGAGGAGGCCGAGTACTGCGACCGGCTCGCCATCCTGAGCGCGGGCAAGCTGGTCGCGCTGGGCTCGCCCGCGGAGCTGCGAGAGGAGATCGGCGGCACCGTCGTGACCCTCTCCACGCGCACGCCGTCCGCAGCACAGGCGCTGGTCGGGGCCATGCGATCCCGCTACGGCGTGCAGGGGGCCGCGATGGGCTCCTCTGTTCGGATCGAGCACCCGGACGGCCACCGTTTCGCCTCCGCCGCCGCCGAGGCCTTCCCGGAGCTGGTCGAAGGCACGAGCGTGCAGAAGCCCTCGCTCGAAGACGTCTTTATCCAGCGCACCGGTCATCGCTTCTGGCACGAACGCGATGCCTCGCCCGACGCCCTGATCCAAGAGGGCGAACGCCGCGAAAGCTTCCGACACCCGCTTTAGACCCGGAGTTCAAGACACACACATGGCAACCCTCGTACAAACGCCGGCGATCCTCACCAGCCCGGCCGTCGTCGCCCGGCCCTCCACCGCCGTCGCCGCCTACTCGCTGTGGCGGCGGGAGCTGGTCCGCTTCTACCGGCAAAAGGCCCGCGTGGTGGGCGTCATCGCCTCGCCGCTGCTGTTCTGGCTGGTGCTCGGGTCGGGCTTCGCCAACTCATTCCGCAGCTCGGGCGGCGGGCACTACCTGGGCTACTTCTTCCCCGGCTCGGTCGCGATGATCGTGCTGTTTACCTCCATCTTTTCGATGATGTCGCTGATCCAGGACCGCAACGAGGGCTTCCTGCTGTCGGTCCTCGCCGCTCCGGTCTCGCGGTCGGCCATCGTGCTGGGCAAGGTGCTGGGCGGGGCGACTCTTGCCGCGATCCAGGGCTTCGTGTTCCTCATCTTCGCGCCGTTCGTGGGTGTCCACGCGGGGCTTGGCGCGATCCTGCTCGCGATGTTGGTCATCGCGATGCTGAGCTTCGAGCTCACCGCGCTCGGCTTCACCATCGCCTGGCCGCTCGACTCGCCGCAGGCCTTCCACGCCATCGTCAACCTGATCCTGATCCCGCTGTGGATGCTCTCGGGCTCGCTCTTCCCGGCTTCGGGCGCCTCGCCGTGGATGCACCTGCTCATGCGGCTCAACCCGCTTACCTACGGGGTCGACGCGCTCAGGAATCTGCTCTTCCCCGCGCAGACCACCGACGCTTCCCTGCCCGTGAACCTGCTCGTCACCGCCGGCTTCTGCGCGTTGTGCTTCCTGGCGTCCTGGGTCGCGGTCAACCGCCGCGGCACGAAGCCGGCAGCGTGAAAACCATGGCGGACACGACAGCTGCGCTCCGCAACCGTCCCGCGACCCCCGGGGGCGCGGGGCAACGGGGCCGCCCCGCCGCCGCCCCCCGCGGGGGGCGCGTGCATGGCGCGGACAGGGTGGGATGGCGCCGCTGCATCTCTTCGAACACCGCGACGACGCGCAAGCCAGGCGCCGCCCTCAGCATCGGCACGACCTCGGCATCGAAGAAGTCGACCAGTGGATCAGGCCGGCGACGGCCACGCGGCTGCTTCTGCGATGACGGAAGCTGGTGGCTCTGCTCATAGCGGTAGGCGGTGGCGGTGCTGATCAACGTCTTGGCCGCGGCGACCGCCGGGCCGTCCGTGTGTCGAAAGGTCATGTAGAGCCTCATCTGATGATCGGTGACATGGCGGCCGGGCAATGGGCGGATCCTCTCGGGAGGACCCATCCACAAACCAGGCCGGTCGCGATCACCAGACCAGCGCCCTCCTCCTGGAGACCTCAGGCCAGATGTTCTGTCGCTTTCGCCTTAGGCCGGGCGTCGCCCTCCCTACGCCGCAAGCGCCAGGCCGTTCTCTCACCCGGATTGACGGGCAT
>CAXUHL010000131.1:0-8412 GCA_964250745.1 uncultured Acidobacteriaceae bacterium | reverse complement strand
GGACTGGGGCATGGACAGCATGGGGCGCGTCGCGCTGGCGGCGGCGCTGGAGGACGCGGGCGACTTCGAGGGCGTGCGGACGCTGGGAGAACTGCGGCGGGCGCTGCGGGGCGGGTATCCCGAAGGCGCTATCGCGTCAGTCCAGCCGTTCGGCAGGGCGCCGGCGGAACAGATGGTTTCCGCAGCTGGGCAAGGCAGCGCCGCCAACATCGACCCTGCGCAGGCACTCCCAATGCCGAGCCTGCCGGCCCAGGCCGCAGTCAATGGAGCCGGCCGCGCGGACCGGCGCTCGCACCCCCGCCCCAGCTTCCCCGAGTGGCCGTTTCGCCCGCCCGTGCGCCGGCTGCGAATGCTGTTCACCGAGGCCGTCCTGCGCCCGCTGGTCGCTGTGTTCGCGCGGCCTCGCGTTGCCGGGCCGGTGTCACGGCAAGGCCCGTTGCTCGTGATAGCGAACCACCGCACCGCCATCGACGCGGCGCTGGTGATCTTCGCGCTTCCCTTCCCGCTTCGGTCGCGCGTGGCGGTCGCGATGTCGGGCGAGCTGCTGCTGGGCTGGGCCAACAGCTGGAATCGCAGGCCCCTGCCCGAAGCGGCCGCGCGCGAGCGCCGCTGGTGGGGACCCGTGGCAGCCGTGCTGGTGCGCGCCCTGTTCGGGGCGTTTCCCTTGCCCCGCACCAGCGGTTTCCGGCGGGGGTTCGCATTCGCCGGGCGCAGGCTCGACCGGGGCGACTCCGTTCTGCTCTTTCCCCAAGGCCGCCGCGCACAGGCCGGCGAACCCATCCACTTCCGGCCCGGGCTGGGCATCCTTGCGGGGGAAAGCTTCGTGCCGGTCTTGCCGGTGGGCATCACCATCCCCGGCCGGCGCGGGATCTCCCTACGCACCGGTGCCGCGGAGCATTTCGAAGACAGCCCGGAGGCGGTGACTCGGCACTGGGAAGGCGTGGTCGCCGCGCTGCTCGCTACAACGACGAAGACCGCCCCCTAAGGGACGGTCTTTGCGCGCAAGCCCCCGCCTGTTTCGCGACGGGCACGGAAACGTCCGTGGCGATGCAGCCGGGAAGGCCGCCGCAGAACGGGCTGCCCGGCGCGATGGGGACGAAAATTCCGTTGTTGAAGGGGTTGGCGGCGACCGCGTGGCGCCGGTCGCGGTGGGGATGTTCGCGATCCACTTGTCGGTGGCAGCGTCGATGATGCCGAGCACGGCGGTCCGGGCGGTCTGGGTCGCGTTGGTGAAGAAGTCGCGCGAAGCGGTGTAGCAGCGGTTGTCGCCCGGGTTGTAGGTCACGAAGTCCGCGCCGCCCACCTCCATGATGACGGCGACGACCGTGCCCGCCGCCGCGTCGACGATGTAGGTTTTCGGCGAGAACACCTCGGCATCCGGCGCGGGAAAGCCCGGGTCGCAACCGACAATGACGTGTACGTCTCACAACGGGTCATCCAGACGAGCGAAGTGTGGAAGGACCTGCTTTCCTGCGCCCGCCCCGGCACAAGCAGGTCCCCCGCTGCGCCTAGAGGGTGTGTGAGAAGGGATCGCTTCCAAAAGCTAAGCCGAATATGCGTCATCCTGAGGAGCAAAGCAGGGATCCCCGGCGAGCGGTCTTTGCTCGCTGGGGTGTCCGAAGCGACGAAAGATCTGCTTTCAGCCCGCAAGGAAGCAAAAACAGACCCTTTGGCGCAAGCGCCGCCGCTTCGCTCAGGATGACCGATCTCTTTGTTGCCGTCGACTCTTCACACACATTCTCAGGATGACCTCCCTCGGGTTAGCGAAGCAGACTCACGCGGGCCGCGCGTCCTCTCCCGGCCCGTGGAGCTCCGGGTTGGCCTCCGACGGCAGCACCAGCCGCGCGGTGGTGCGGCGGTCTCGGTCGGTGCCGGTGGTGGCAAGGCGCAGGGTGCCGCCGTGCTTTTCCGCGATGCCCTTCGAAACCCACAAACCCAGCCCCGTGCCGTGCGCGCCCTTGGTGCTGAAGAACGGAGTGAACAGCTGCGCGGCCTGCTCCGGGCTTATGCCGGAGCCGTTGTCGTGGACGCACACCTCGACGGCCGGGTCGCCCGCGTGCGAGATGGGCTTGGCCTCGATGTCGATCCGGCCTTGTGCGGGCACCGCGTCGATGGCGTTGTTGACCAGGTTGATGAGCACCTGCCGGATCTCGCCCTTGATCGCCTCGAACACCGTTCCGGAATCGACCTGGAGCGAGGTTTCAATATGCTTGCTCATCAGCCGCGAGGAGAACAGCCGCAGCACCTCATCGAGGATTTCGCGCGCCTCGATCGCGACGGGCAAAACCGGGTCGCGGTAGAACTGCAGCGTCTGCTTGGTGATCGAGGAGATGCGCTCCAGCTCGTTTTCCGTCATGTCCAGGTAGCCGAGCGCGCGCGGGTTGCCCTCGGTCTCCATGCGGACCAGAAAGAGGAGATTGGTGAGCGATTCGAGCGGGTTGTTGATCTCGTGGGCGATGGCGGCGGCCATCCGCCCGGTCACGGAGAGCTTTTCCGCCGTGCGCAGGGCTTCCTCGTTGCGCTTCTGGTCCTGGATGTCGGTGGCCGTGCCCAGCCAGGACAGCCGCTCTTCGCTTTCGTCCGCGATGGGAGTGAGGCGCAGGAGGTGCCAGCGCGCGGCGTTGTCCCCCTTGCGGAGAAACCGGGTCTCGATAGTGAAAGGCTCGGACGCGAGGACCGCGCGGTGATAGCCCTCGGTCAGCGCGGCATAGTCCGCCGGGTCGATCAGCTCGGGCTGGCACCAGCGAGTCACGCCGGCGGGTACATAGTCGCGCCAGTACTGGTTGGTGTAGGTCAGCAGACCGTCCGGCTCGGCCATCCAGATCATCTGCGGCACGGCTTCAAGCACGTTGCGGAAGCGCTGCTCGCTTTGCCGGTAGTTGCGCTCGGCCTCGACGCGAATCTGGTGGTCGTCCTGCTCGCGGAGGGCCCGCAGCACGGCGGGGACCAGCCGCTCCAGGCGATGCTTCAGCACGTAGTCGGTCGCGCCGCGCTGCAGCGTGTCGATCGCGACTTCTTCTCCAACCCGGCCGGAGATGAAGATGAACGGGACGGCGGGCAGCTTTTCCCGCGCCAGCGCCAGCGCCGCGATACCGTCGAAGTCCGGCAATGCGTAGTCGGCCAGGATCAGATCGACGTGATCGGCCTCCACCGCCTCCTCGAACTCGCGCCGGGTGCGGGCCATCACCACCTCGGGCACCAGGTCCGCCTTGCGCAGCCGCGCGATGGCCAACTCCGCGTCCAGCGGGCTGTCCTCGAGGATCAAAATGCGGATCGCGCGTTTGCCGTTTTCCTCAACCATTGCGGACCACCCGGGCGCTGCCCGGCGGCGGCTCGTTGAGTACCGCCCAAAACACGCCCAAATCCTGGATCGCCTGCAGAAACTCCCCGAACGCCACCGGCTTGACCACGTACGCGTTGACCCCGAGCTTATAGCCGGTGATCACGTCGCGCTCTTCCCGCGAGGAGGTGAGCAGGACCACCGGCGTCCGCCCGATTTCGTCGTCCTGCCGGATCATTCGCAGCAGCTCGAGCCCGTCGATCTTGGGCAGCTTCAGGTCGAGCAGCACAACCGCCGGGTTGCCGGGTTGCCGGTCGGCGAACGGGCCTCGCCGGAACAGGTAGTCGGCGGCTTCCGCGCCATCACGGGTCACGACGACCTCGTTCGCCAGACGGCTTTTTTCAAGCGCGGTCAGGGTCAGCTCCAGGTCGTTCGGGCTGTCCTCGACGACGAGAATGGGTTTCAGGGTGCTCATGCGCCTGCCTCGTCCGGCGGGGCTGCGGGCAGGGTGAAGAAGAATGCCGCGCCTTTGCCGGCCTCGCCCTCGGCCCACACCCGGCCGCGATGCCGTCCGACGATCCGTTTTACGTTTGCCAAGCCGATGCCTGTCCCTTCGAACTCTTCCATCCGGTGAAGCCGTTGAAACACGCCGAACAACTTCTCCGCGAAGCGCCCGTCGAACCCGGCCCCGTTGTCCCGTATCGAAAAAACGATCTCCTCGTGGCTGATGCCCGCTTGCATGTCCACGGTTGGTTCCGGCTGCTTGCCTGTATACTTTGCCGCGTTTGAGAACAGATTCCGCAAAACCTGCCGCAGCAGCTGCGGGTCGCCCAGCACGCGCGGCAGCGGGCCGCGGGTGAACCGGATCGCGCGCCCGCCCGCCTCGTCGTAGACGACCGCGGCCCATTCGCTGTCGGCCAGCTGCTCCATGTCGACCGGCACGACCGTGAGCCTGGTGCGGGCGATGCGCGAAAAGTCCAGCAGCGAGTCCACCAGCAGCCCGGCGAAGCGCGCCGAGTCCATAATCGTGGCCAGGTATCGCCGCCCCCGGTCCGTGAGCCGGTCGCCTTCCTCGTCGCGCAGCATTTCGGAAAAGCCGGAAATGTGCCGGAACGGCGCGCGCAGGTCGTGCGAAACCGAGTAGGAAAACGCTTCCAGCTCCTCGTTCGCCACCTGGAGCCCGGCGGCCAGCTCCGCGATGTCCTCCGCGCGGCTCAGCACGATCTCGAGCACGGCGGAGCGGAAGTCGGCGGCGGCCTGCACGGCTTCCGGGGTCCAGGGCTCGCACGCGCCGCGCACGGTTTCCTGCCACTCGTCGAAGGAGTGGCGCGGTGAAATGATGGCGTCCGCCGAGGCGGGCTTTTGCGGGTGGCCGGCCCAGCGCACCGTGGTCACCAGCTCCGGGCGGAACCACAGCACGTGCGTGTTTTGGAGCCGCGACACGGAAATGGCGATCAGCCCCGAAGCCTCACCCGGTGCACCGGCGTGGAGCGCGCACAACCGGTCGGTCGAGAAGAAGTCGTCCCTGCGCAGCGCGCGCAGACGCTCCACGATCGCGAGAACCTGCTCGTTCGAAGGTGCCGCGCCGAACCGCTGGACGCCCGCGCCGGTGACGATGGCGGCCCCGGCGCTCTCGACCAGGCTGAGCAGCAGGTCCGGGGAGGCGGCCAGGCCCTCCATGTAGTCTTCCTGCGCGGCCATGCGGGCCAGCAGGCGCGCCTGTACCTGTTTGGCGGCCAGCGCGCGCTCCAGCCGCAGCGACTTCTCGTGCGACTCGATCTCGGACGCGGCGATCTGCATGACGAAGTCGCAAGCCGAGCGCAGGCGCAGCGGCAGAAAACGCGGGGCGGTGTGATGGCAGGACACCAGCCCCCACAAACGCCCGTCGATCAGGATCGAGATCGACATGGAGCAGGCCGTGCCCATGTTGCGCATGTACTCCCGGTGCACGGGCGAAACGCTGCGCAGCACGGAAGGGGAAAGGTCGATCTCGCCGGCCGGGCCGTTAAGGCCGAAAAGCGGGGACGGCTCGTAGTCCACGTCCGGGATGATGCGGACGCGGTTCAGCTCGTACATGCGCCGGGCCTGCTGGGGCACGTCGGAGGCCGGAAATCGCAGGCCCAGGAGGCTGGGCAGCGCCTCGCCGCGCCCCTCGGCCAGCACCTCGCCATGGCCCTTCTCGTTGAACTGGTACAGCACCACGCGGTCGCAGCCGGTCAGCGCGCGGATCTCCTCGACCGCTGAGGCGCACACCTCCGCCACGGTGCGGCTCCGCCGGATGACCGCGACGAAGTTGTAGAGCCGCGCGTTCAACGCCGCGGGGTCGGCCGGGGTGCGCTGTTGCTCGAACTCAAGGATGGCCAAAGGCTGCGCAGCCTCGGAACCCCCATACGCGACCACATCGAACAGGCCCGCTTCCGGCAGCGCGAAGGTTCCGAGCAGGCGCGTCGCCGTGGTGAGCGGCTCGGCCCGCAGCAAGGCTGCAATCTCATCGGCGGCGGAGCCGAGCGCGCTCTCGAGCGGCTCACCCAGGAGTGCGGGCAGCAGCAGGTCCAGGTAGCGCGAGGCCGACCGGCTTGCGACCGCCACGCGGCCGTCCGTGTCGAGCCCCAGCAGAAACCCGTGCGGCTGCACGCTGCCGGGCACGTGGATGGGCTCCCGGTCGCAGGAGGTCAGGTCGATGTGCTGCCGAGCGGGTAGACGCTCTGCGGTGAGAAGGTCGGGCATCGTGTTCGGCTCCTCCTGACTGCCGCGCTCGATGAGTGCCGGGCTTTGCACACTTGGATGACGGCGCGGGGTTTGTGTTCATCGTGGTACCCGAAGTTACTTTACGGTAACTTAAGTACCCTCAACAATGCGATACCTGAACGGTGACGACCTGGCTGCATCTGGATTCACTCCCGCCCCCTCGCCGCCGCGAGAAGGGTGAAGACCCGGCATCTCAAAGGGAAATGGCTGAAAACAAAGCAGTGGATTGGCGGCGCCTCCATAAAGAGGCGCGGCAGCGGTTCGGCGTGGAACACCTGCGGCCCGGGCAGCGTGAAGTGTTGGAAGCGGTCTTCGCCGGACGCGACGCGCTCGCGCTGATGCCGACCGGCTCCGGCAAGAGCCTGTGCTATCAGTTGCCGGCGCTGTTTCTGCCGAAGGCGGTCGTGGTCGTCTCTCCCTTGCTGGCGCTGATGGAGGACCAGAAGGACAAGGCGGAAGACGCGGAGATCGCGGTCGAAAAGATCGATTCAACCCTGTCCGCGGGAGAGAAGCGCGAAGCCGAGCGCGCGGTCGAGGAAGGCGAGGCGGAGCTGATCTATGTGACGCCGGAGCGGCTCGAAAACCGGGAGTTCCTCGCCAAGCTGATCGAGGGCGGCGTGAGCCTGCTCGCGGTGGACGAGGCGCACTGCGTGTCGCAATGGGGCCACGACTTCCGCCCCGCCTACATGGGCCTGGGCGACGTGCGCAGGCAGCTCGGCGACCCGCCCGTACTGGCCCTGACCGCGACCGCGACGGGCGAGGTACTGGCCGACATCCGCGAGCAGCTCGGCATGCGGGATGCGGTCACCGTGAACACGGGCGTAGAGCGGCCCAACCTGGTCTTCCAGGTCCACCACACGGTCAACCGGGACGCGAAAGCCGAGCGCATCCGGCAGATGCTGGCCTACGAGGGCGAAGGCTCGGGAATCGTCTACACCGCCAGCGTGAAATCCGCGATCGAGCTGTACGAGGGCTTGCAGGAGACCGGCGAAAAGGTGGGCCGCTACCACGGCAAGCTGCCCACGCGCGAGCGCGAAGCCATGCAGGCGGCCTTCATGGCGGGCGAGTACCGGGTTTTGATCGCGACCAAGGCGTTCGGCATGGGCATCGACAAGCCGGACATCCGCTTCGTGTACCACTACGAGTTTCCCGACTCGCTCGAAAGCTACTACCAGGAGGCGGGGCGCGCGGGCCGCGACGGCGAGCCTGCCCGCGCGGTTCTCCTGTACCGGCTCGAGGACAAGCGCATCCAGCGCTTCTTTCTGCTGGGCCGCTACCCGCGTCTGGAGGAGTTGCAAAAGGTTTTGGCGGCGCTCGACCAGCCGGGCACGGCCGACGCGATCGCCGAGCGGGCCGGGGTGGGTAAGCGCCGGGCGCAGGCGGTGCTGCACATCCTCAAGGCGGCAGGGTTGGCCCGGCGGACTTCGCGCGGGTTCGCGCGCCGCGCCGCCGAGGTGACCGAAGAGGAGTTGAAGGCCTTACTGGCCGACTTTGAAGAACGCGGCAGCGAGGACAAAACCCGCCTGAGCGAGATGATGCACTACGCCGAGAGCCCAAAGTGCCGCAAACAGCTGTTGCGGGAGTACTTCGGCGAGGAGGAGGGCGAGCCCTGCGGGCAGTGCGACAACTGCGAGAATCCGGAACGGATGGAGGCTTTGCCGGAAAGTGACCGCGAGCAGGGCACGGTGGTCCAGACCGCGGTCGGCGAGCTGGTGACCACCGCCCCGGAAACCTTGCCCTCGCGCGAGGAGCCTCTGTTCAAGAATGGCGACGCGGTGAAGCACCGCAAGTTCGGGGCGGGCAAGGTGGTGGAGATGGATGGGGAAAACCTGGTGGTGCGCTTCGACGCCGGGATGAAGCGGGTGCGGCCCACCTACGTGCGGGCGGCGCGATGACTTGCCCGGTCTGCTACTACCCCGATCTCGACGAGGTACCGAGCGATGGGTACATCTGCGTCTGTTGCGGCACCGAGTTCGGCAACGACGATTATGCGATGACCCACGACGAGCTGCGGGCCGAATGGGTCGCCGAGGGCAGTCCCTGGTTCTACGAGGAGCCGCCGCCGGGGTGGAACGCGGAGCGGCAGCTAGCCATGGGGGGCGACCCCGGCTCGCGCGTGCAGTGATCTGTCAGGCCAATGCGTCGAGTACCCGCTCCAGCCTGACGCCGCGCGAGCCCTTCAGCAAAACCGCATCGCCTTCCCGCAGCTCGCGGGCGAGCCAGGCCCCGGCCTCCTCGGGCGTTGCGAAAAACAGCGCCATGGTCCCGGCGCGGGCGGCGGCTTCGGCGAGGGCGAGCGCGGCCCCCTGCACGCCGAAGCCCCAGTCGGCCCCGGCGCGCGCGGCTTCCTCGCCGGCCGCGGCGTGGAGCGCGCCCGCCTCCGG
>CAXUHL010000130.1:0-8425 GCA_964250745.1 uncultured Acidobacteriaceae bacterium | reverse complement strand
GTGCTGTCCGCGCCGACCCCGAAGGAGTTCGCGGTGGCGCTCGCGCTGGCGCTGCCGCGCGGCGGCTCGCTCGCGCCCGGGCTGCTGCTGGTCACCTACGTGGTGGTGGTGTTCTCGATTGTCGTGCAGGGGCTCACCATCGCGCCGCTGCTGCGCGGGCTCCGGCTTACGTCGAGCTAGTTTCCGTCACGATCCGGTCGAGCGGGATGTCGTGCGGCGCTGGGTGGATCGTCGGGAGGCTGCCCAGCGCGAAGCCCACGCCCACCGTCGCCGGCTTCGGTTCCAGCGCGGCCAGGGTCCGGTCGTAGTAGCCGCCGCCGTAGCCCAACCGATAGCCCGCCGGGTCGAAGCCCACCACTGGGACGAGCAAAGCCGTCGGAACGACCGCCGAGCCTCCGGCAGGCTCGCTCGTCCCGAAAGGGCCGGGTTCGAGCGGCTGCCCCGCATGCCACAGGCGGAAGGCGAGCGGCTGCCTTTTCGCGACGATAGCCGGCAGTGCAGTCGCCCAGCCTCGCGCCCGCGCCCACTCCAGAAAAGGACGCGGGTCGACTTCACCCCGCATGGGCCAGTAGCCGGCGAGCGTGCCGGCTTCCAGGCTCGGCAGCCAGGCCCGGAGCTGTGCCAGGATTGCCTCGGTCTTGCGCGCGTGCTCCTCGGGGGTCAGCGCCGCCCGCTCCGCCAGCAGCGCGACCCGGGTTGCGCGCCGCCAGGCCGCGGCTTCGCGGTCAATCGTCATCGTCCTTCCGATGCCTTTTGTGCGCCGGTTGCGCGGGCAGGGGCTCACCAGGCCTGGCCTCACGCCACAGCACCGCGTTCAGCTCGGCCGCGGGAGCCTGGTCGGCATGCTCGAAGTCCATGCGGGCCGAGGTGCGCGCGCCGGGGCTGCGGGGCGTGTTGGCGCGGTAGAGCAGCCCGTTGTCCCGATTGCTGAAGTCGGCGGTGAAGGGCGGCTGGTCGCCCGGGCCGGAGAACAGTGGCGCGATCAAGGGAGCAAAGGCATCGTTGTTGTTCATCGGCGGCAGGCCGAGGAGCGACTCCATCGTCCGAACCACGCTCACCGTCGTGTAAAAGCGATGGTCGACGAAGGGCCTCCCGTCGTGTGAACGCGGTGAGTATTTGCTGATGACGTAAGCCGTGCTCCGGTGCGCGTCCACATGGTCCGCGCCGTCCTGCGCGTCATCCTCCAGGATGAAGAACGCGGTGTCGGCCCAGTATGCGCTGTGCGAAACGGCCTCCACCGCGCGCCCCACAGCCAGATCGTTGTCGGCGACTGAGGCGGCCGGCGTGGGCGAGCCCGGGCGGGTCCCGGCTGTATGGTCGTTCGGCAGGCGGAGCTGGAGGAACGCCGGCATGGTATCCCGGCCGCCGTCGCGGTCCGCGGTCCACGCGCGGAACTTGGTCAGGAACTGCTCGACCCGGAGCTGGTCCGGGAAAAGCAGCTCGAAGTCCGGGTAGAGAGGGTCGAAATGGCCTTCCAGCTCCGGCTTGGTGGCGGTGTTGCCGCCGATCAGCGGGATCGCCCACGGGTACGGGCTGGTGCCGCCGCCGTAGTTGGCCGGGATCGGTTCGCCCTTGTGGATAGCGGGCCGGGGGCAGCCAACGGCGGCAGGCTCCGGCGTGCCCTCGAGCGGCGAGGTCTGCTTCGCCTCCTTCGGCTTCTCCGTGCAGAACCTGGTCGAGATGTACTCGCCGAAGTGGTAAAGCGATTTGCCGTGCGCGGCGAGGTTGCCCCACAGATAGCCGCTCGCCGGCTCGTTCACGTCCGGGATGCCCTGGAGCAGCGGGTAGCCGCCCGAGACCACACCCTCGAAGTCGTAGGAGCGCTCGCCGCCGCGATAGCTTTGCTGCCAGGTCTTCTCCGTATAGTCGGACGTGATCGCCGCGTTCGACCAGACATGGCCGTCGCCCGATACCTCGGCGGAGTCGTAGAAGTTGTCGAGGACGCCGAACTGTTCGGCGAGCTTGTGCTGGTTGGGCGTGACGGCGCGGCCATACATGACCAGCTTCGGGTCGCCGTTCGCGGCGGGCTCGTCGCCCAGGATCTGATCGTAGGTGCGGTTCTCCTTGATGATGTAAACGATGTGCCGAATGGGGTTCGAGCCGGCGCGGAAGGCGATCCGCTCCTCGGCGGCTTTCATGCGGTTGTCGGCCGTGACCTCGTCGGTGTAAGCGGGCAGCTTGCCGTCGAGCGTCGCAAGCGGGATGCGAGCAAAGGAGCCGTGCAGAAGGGTCGCTATGTAGGTCCGGTCAGGATTGCGCGTCCCGGCGGGCGCGTTCGCCTGGGGAAAGTCGTTGGGCCCGGTTCCCTGCCCTTTGGCGGTCGCTACCAGGAGTTCGTTCGCGGTCGCGCCGAGCGCGGTTGGGTACCAGCCGGTCGGGATGAAGCCGATCGGGCGCGCAGCCTGCTTGATCTTGTTCCGCGCGTCGTACACGGCAACGGCATCGGAGCTTGCGTTCGCAACGAACAGGCGCTTGCCGTCGGGCGAGACGGCGACCGCGTCCGGCACGGCCCCGAAGTAGGTTTGACCGGGCAGTTTGGTGTCGAAAAAGGCTCCGAGCTTCATGCCGCGTCCGCGCAGGTCGATCGTGGCGGCCATGTCACGGTTGGCGAGCGCGACGTAGAGGCGCTTCTCGTCGGGCGCGAGCGCCAGCGCCGCGGGGTGCGAACCGGCCGCGGTCGGGGTGCGCGGGCCGAGCAGCGCTAATTTCCCGACCACCCGCCCGTGCACGAGATCGAGCTCCGTGACCGAGGAGTCGTTCCACAGCGCGACGAACCCGCGCTTGCCGTCGCGGGTTGCCGCCGCGGAGATGGGGTAGGCCGCCGGAACCGCTTGCGCGATCGACAGGTCGAACCGGAACAGGGCCTTGCCGGTCGCCGCGTCGAGCAGGAGGGCGTCGTCGGAAAGGTTATCGGCAACGAGCAGGCGGTCGCCGGACGGCCCGGGAACGAGGCACAAGCCGGATGGGTACGGGATGGCCATGCCCGCCGGGACAGCTGCTTTGAGATCGCTTTGGCGCTTGCCGGGCGAGAGCCGCTGAAGCGGGATGGGCAGCAGACGCTCGGGCGAGAGCCTGCTTCCGTCCACCTTATAGATGGCAATGGCGTTGCCTGTGTCGCCGGGCTTCGCGCCTTCGGGGTCGGTGAGCGAGGCGAGCGAGGCATACAGGCGGCGGCCGTCGCTGCTCCAGGCAAGACCCTGGTAGAGGGTCTGGTGCGCCGTCCGCGCGGGCGTGCGCGCCTCGGGCGAGTCGAGGTGTTCGCCGGTCCGGAGATCGACGACGAGGATCGACTGGTCGTAGCCGGAATCAGAGGTGCCGTAGCCCGCGTTGAGCGTGGCCGCGTAGCGTCCGTCGGGCGAGAGCGCCATGGACATGGGCAGGCTGTTCGCGGCGAACGGTGAGCCGGGCAGGGCCGGGTGCAGTTGTTTGCCGCTGGGCAAGTCGATGCTTTGCTGGGCGGCCAGAACGTTCGCCGCCAGGATGCAAAGGAAAGCCGCAAGCTGGGTCCGCATCCTTCGAACATACGTCCGAGTGCGAGCGTTCGGCCCGTCCATGCGGAACTTTTCATCAAGCCGCTTCACGGTTCGTCCCGGTAGATGCTCACTTCGGGCGCGCCGCCCTGCCGCAGCTTCGCTCGGAACATGCCCGGCGTGTTAAAGCTCCAGGCCAGCTGCCCGTCGGGCGTGAGCGCGATAACACCGCCATCTCCGCGGATCCCGGCAAGGTCCTTTTGCACCACATGGTCGGCGGCCGCCTGCAGCGCCATACCCTTGTACTCCACCAGCGCGCAGATGGTCCGGGCTACCGTGAGGCGGATGAAGTACTCGCCCGTCCCGGTGGCCGAAACGGCGCAGGAATGGTTGGAAGCGTAGGTGCCCGCGCCGATCACCGGCGAGTCGCCGACCCGGTTCCAGTGCTTGGCCGTGACCCCGCCCGTTGAGGTACCCGCGGCGATATTCCCCTGCCCATCCAGCGCGGCGACGCCTACCGTGCCGTACTTGTGCGCGTCCGGGGCTTCCAGCACGGCCAGCGGTTTGGCAGGCGCGGGCGCTCCGGCCGGGCGCGGCGGGACGGGCTCGCCCTTCGCCTTGAGCTCCTTCTCCAGCGCTTCCCAGCGCCGCTCGGTAAAGAAAAAGCTCGGCGGCACCTGCTCCAGGCCGGCATGCGCCGCGAATGCATCGGCCCCCGCGCCCAAAAGCATCACGTTTTGCGATTTATCCATGACGGCGCGGGCCAGCGCGATGGGATGGCGCGTCCGCTGCACGTCTGCCACGGCCCCCGCTTTCATGGTCGCGCCGTCCATGATCGCCGCGTCCAGCTGGTTGGTACCATCGGCCGCGAAAACCGCGCCGCGGCCCGCGTTGAACAGCGGGTTGTCCTCGAGCAGCTTGATCGCGGTTTCCACCGCATCCAGCGCCGTGCCGCCATGGTCCAGGACCGCACCGGCGGCCGTGATCGCCTCCGTGAGCCCGGCTCGGTAGCCGCGCTCGGCTTCCGGGGTCATGGACGCGCGTTCGATGACGCCCGCGCCGCCGTGCAGCACCAGCGCCCACTTGTGCGGAGGCCCCGTCTGCCCTTGCGCCGCCATCGCCCACACCAGCGCCATCACTCCGAGCCAATGCTTCATCGCGCCCTTTCCGGGGCCCCGCGCACAACCGCCCCGCCCTTCATTACGAAGCGCACCCTGCGCACCGCGGCCATGTCGACGAGCGGGTCGCCCTCGACCGCGATCACGTCCGCGAGGAAGCCCGGCTTCAGCTCGCCGATCTCGCCTTCCCAGCCCAGCAGGCGCGCGCCGTTAATGTAGTCCGCGCGCAAAACCTCCGCTGGGGCCATGCCGTACTGGACCATCAGCTCCAGCTCGCGCCCCTGCGTGCCATGCGGGAAAGGCCCGACATCGGAGCCGACCGCCATGGGCACGCCCGCCGCGAGCTGCTTTTTGAACTCGGCGGCGTGGAGGGCCAGGAGCGCTCGTTCGCGGGTCCCTGCCTCCGGACCGGCCGCATGCGCGGCGAAGTACTCGGAAATCGCGAAGGTCGGGACCGCGTAAATTTGCTTCGTCTTCATTGCGGCCATCGTAGCCGGGCTCAGCTGGTAGGCGTGGTCGAGTGAAGCCACCCCGGCCTCGACCGCGTACGCCGCGCCCGGCTCGGCGGTGCAGTGCACGGCCACGCGTGTCCCTTGACGCCGGGCTTCCGCTACGGCCGCCGCGAGCTCGGCCTCGGTGTACTGGTAGGGAGTCGTCAGCTTGCCGTTTGCTTCCCGCTCGGCACCCGTTTCGTAAATCTTCGTGAAGTCCGCGCCTTGCTTGTACTGCTCTCGCATGACCCGGACAAGGCCGTCGGCAGAGTCGGCATAATCGGCATTGCCGGGCACGTGCGCCGCCGGGTTGTAGCGAATCGCGTCTTCGTGCCCGCCCGTGATGCTGACGGCGTTGCCGCTGACCCGCATGCGCGGCCCGGGGACCAGGCCCGCGTCGATGGCGTTGCGCACCGCCGAGTCCGCGGATCCCGCGCCTTCGGTTCCCATGTCGCGCTCCGCGGTGAAGCCGGCCTGGAGGTCGTCGCGCGCGGCAAGCAGGGCAAGGATCGTGCGCTCGGGCACCGCCTCGATGACCGTCTGAAGGTCCTCCGCGCCGGGATGCAGGAAAAGGTGCACGTGCGCGTCGATGAGCCCCGGCATCAGCGTCAAGGGGCCCAGGTCGAGCACCGCGGCACCCGCCGGCCGCGCCACGGATGGCCCGGCGGCCACGATCCGCTCACCCTCGATCAGGACCTCACCTGGGGAGACGAGCGTGCCTCGCTCGACGTCGAGCAGGTGCGCGGCGAGCAGCACCGTCGACCCTTTCGCCGACATGCCGGTCTGGGCATGGAGCGTGCAAGCCGGAAGAAGCAGGATAAAAAGTCGAACAATCCGCGACATGGGCCGAATCCTAGCACGCGTGCCCCGAATCGGTGCAGGATCGTGCACTTGCGACCGCAGCCCGTTCCCGATTTGGAACGGCTCTCCCGAAATGGAACGCGGCGCTTTTTACGCCGAAGGAAAGCGCTTGCCACCCGCGCTTCCTGTGGCAGACTGAGGCCGGAGACAAAGAAATGAAGCTGTCGCTCGTGACGCCGACCCTCGGCAGAACCCGTGAGCTCGAAGTTCTTCTGGACGGCTTCGCCGCCCAGCCTTTCCGGGATTTCGAACTCATCCTGGTCGACCAGAACGACGATGACCGGCTCGCGCCGATCGTCGCCCGCCACGCGAATACTTTCACGATCCGCCACGTGCGCTCGTCGGTGAAGAACGCTTCGCACGCGCGCAACCTGGGCCTGAACCTGGCACGGGGCGCGATCACCGGCTTTCCGGACGACGACTGCGAATACCTGCCGGACACCATGCTCCGTGTGGTGGAGTACTTCGACCGGGACCCCAGGCTCGCCCTTCTGTGCGGGGTCAACCGGTCGGATTCGGGAGAACTCGTGAACGGGCGCTGGACGCCCCGGTCCTGCGCGATCGACGAGCGCAACGTGTGGACCACGCTCCAGGGCTACAACATGTGGATGAGGACGGCGGCCGCGATCGACGCGGGCGGGTGGGACTCGGCGATCGGGCCGGGCACTCCTTGGGGGTCGAGCGAGGAGCCGGACCTGGGCGTGCGCATGCTGCGGCGCGGGTACCGGGGCTTTTACGACGTGACCCTGGTGGTGCGCCACCCGGACAAGCGCCTGAGCCAAAGCGCGACGGCGCGGGCGTTCGATTACGGCGCGGGCATGGGCCGGGTGCTGCGGCGGCACTCGATCGCTCCCTCGATCGCGCTGCCGTTCTTTGTCCGGCCGATCGGGGGCTTGCTGTTGAGCCTCCTGCGCGGGCGCATCGAAAACGCTCGCTACTACTGGAGAACCTTCCGGGGCCGCTTGTTCGGCTACATGGCGGCGCCGGCGCGCGGGGGCTCCCATGCATAAGCAGCCGCGGGAAGAACACTCCGGCGAACGGCAGCTCGCGGTAGCGGTCGGCATCGCGACCAGCGGCCGGGCCGCCATCCTTCGGGAAACGCTGGCCGAGCTGGCGCGGCAAACACTCGAGGCCGAGCAGGTCCTCGTCCTGTTCGGGGTTGCTGCAGACGTGGCCGGGCTGCCCGCTCTGTTCCCGTCCGTGCGCTTCGTCGAAGCCACCGGAGGTTTGTGCGCCAAGCGGAACCGCATCCTCGATCTCCTGGCGGAAAGCGGCTCCGCAGACCTCATCCTTTATATGGATGACGATTTCCTTCTCGACCCGGAGTACCTCGGCGTGACCGAGGAAGCCTTTCGTGTGAACGCCGGCCTGGTCGCCGCCACGGGCAGGGTCCTGTCCGATGGGGCCAAGGGGCCGGGACTCTCCGTCGAAGAGGGTCGCCGGGCGCTGGCTGATTCACCCCGAAGCGGCGGCCTGCCCGAGCCCGCCTTCAACACCTATGGCTGCAACATGACCTTTCGCCTCGACGCGATCCGGGCGCACAACCTGCGCTTCGACGAGCAGCTGCCGGCCTACGCCTGGTACGAGGACATCGACTTTTCCCGCCGGTTGGCCGAGCACGGCACCATGCTGACGCTGCCCCGCGCGGAGGGCGTACACCTGGGAACGAAAGTCGGGCGGGTTTCAGGCAAGCGCCTGGGCTACTCGCAGGTCGCCAATCCGGCCTATCTATGGCGGAAGGGCTCGTATCCGCTGAGCCACGCGCTGCGCAGCATCGGCCGTAATTTCGCCATGAACCTGGCGCGGAGCACGAGACCGGAAGCCTATGTGGACCGGCGGGGCCGGCTCCGGGGCAACCTGCTCGCCTTCCGAGACCTGCTTGGAGGTCGCATGCACCCCAGCCGCATACATTCCATGCACTAGGTACACGATGGGAGATTGTTTTTTCGTCAATGGGTAATTCTTGCTCTGTGCTTCTACGACGGAACAACAAATTCATCGTGGCTTTACAAGTCGAGAGGTAACCTTGCCGCAAAAAAGCCGAACACCGAGAAAAGACGGAAGTACCAGAAAAGAGGGGATTTTGTCCTCATGTATTCAGGGGAATCAGCCGATAAGGATTACCAGAGGCGCAGATGACGGATTTCTGAGTGACTTAAGAGTGCTTGAGTTACCTCCGCCCCGTGATGGTAGGCTCCGCTTGAAAAGAGGTTTGCAAGGACGAATTTACGTTCTTTGTACCTCGAAGCGGAAGGCTTCCAGCCAAAAGTGCACGGCAGCCTTCCCTTGAGAGGGCACCGAACCCGTAACCCGCCCCCGACCGCTCCCGAGCGGCTTCCGGAGGCAAAACCTGAAACCGGATGCCATGATGAAGCCGTTCCCCAGTATGTACACGAGGTACCAACAAACCTTTGCCGGCACGCTCGCGGCTGCGGCTCTTTGCTTCCTCGCCGCTCCGCCCGCGGCAGCCCGCGCGCAGCAGCCG
>CAXUHL010000129.1:0-8500 GCA_964250745.1 uncultured Acidobacteriaceae bacterium | reverse complement strand
GCGGGTCCGTGGTGGGGCTGCTCGGGGGCATGCGCTACGGCGAGGCTACGGTGACGCTGTTCCCGGGCGATTTAGTCATGATCTATTCGGACGGTGTAACCGAGCCCGAGAATGCCTTCGGCGAGTTCGGTGAGGAGCGCCTGCTGGAGCTGGTGCGCGCGCACCGGCACGAGCCGCTGGCTTCCATCTCCGGGGCGGTGATGCGCGCGCTGCACGCCTGGATCGGCGAGGTGGAGCAGCCGGACGACATCACTCTGGTGCTGGCGCGCAAGCTCTAGGAAAATTTGATCGAGGATAGAACCAAGGGTCATCCTGAGGAGCGAAGCGACGAAGGACCTGTTTTTACCGCAGCTCGGAGGAAAGCAGGTCCTTCACTGCGCTCAGGATGACCCTTCCCCGAAGACAATCTCGACCCGCTGCGGCGCTGCGGTATTCCTAAACCGCACCAGCAGCGTGCGGCCGTCGCTCGTGTACCGGCTGGGGTCGAGCGGCTTGCCGTCGAGCATGACCCCGCGCACCGGCTTTTGCACGAGGATGCGCGCCGCGGCGTCGGTGCCCTCGATGCCTTCGGCCTCAAAGTGGAACCCATTCGCCGTCAGGGTCTCGTGCGCGATCTTGGCCGATGCCGCCAGCACCTTCGGCGCGCCCGCGTGGACCGCGTTCAGGTCCAGCAGAAGCGCCCGCGTGCCGGGCTTGAGGGTCAGGCTGGGGCTGCGCGCCAGCTCCGGGTCGAACAGATTGACCAGGTCGCCCCGGACCGTCGCCGCCGCGCCTGACGCGCCATCGAGCCCGGCGGCGACCACATACGGCCCGCGCCGGAGCACGAGCGCCTCGGACTCGCGGACCGGCATCTTGATGGCCGCGGCGGCGGTTCCGAGCAACTGGAGCACTTTCTCGCCCCCGGTCGGGTCCCGGCTCAGGGCGGACGGGCTTGCGGGCGTGTACAGCACGAAGCCCTTGCCGACGGAGTGCAAACCGCTAGCGCCGGGTGGGAGGCTGAGGGTCCGGAACAAGTCCTCCCTGGGCGTAGCAAAACGGTGCGTGCCGGAGTTCCACCAATCGCTCGCCTGGTTATACGGGTCTTTGTCGTCATCGACGACGATCAGCGCCCCACCTGCCCTGACCCACTTAGCTAAAGCGGTATGAAAATCCGGCGCGGGAGGCTTCTGTCCCTCGTAGGTCAGCATAAGTACCTTGTACGGGTCGAGAAAGCCCGGCGCGGCCGACTTACCGTAAGTGCTTTCAATCTGGACCGGCTCGACCGGCATGCCGTGCAGCACCAGCGGCAGCGCAAGCCCGTAGAAGTTGCCCAGGTTCGGGTCCGACGGCAGAGGGGCGGCGCGCTGGAACATCAGCGTGTCGGAGACGAGCACGCCGATGCCTTGCGAACCCGCCGCCTCCCAGCGCGCGGGCCGGTCCATCTCGTTGAGCGCGTGAAACACGGCCTGGAGCTCGGTCTCGTAGGCCTTTGGGATTACGGTCTTCGCCGGGTTCGGGTTCGCCTCGGACGGCTCCGACGAGGGCCGGGTCGAGTCGAGGCCGAAGATGCGGTCCGGCCAGGGCAGTACCTCGTAGCGCGCCACCGAGGGCTGCAGCAGCGAGGCGACCAGAGTGTTTTCCCAGTTCAGCTTGTAATCGGCCCAGGAGTGGCGCGGGTTGTCCTCGATCGGGTCGTTGAGATACCAGATAGGTTTGCCCGAGGACCGGGCTATGTTCTGGAGCGCGCCGTACTCCAGGAATGCCGTCTCGAAAGTACGCTCTTTCCTTACCCCTTCATACACGTTGGGCTCGCGCGCCGTCCCCGTCCACACCTGGGCGACATACCCGTCCGCCCCCACGTCGAGCAGCGAAGACTCCGGGCTGACGATACTCCACTGGGCGTAATTGATGAGGGAATGGGTTGCGACATAGCAGGGAATCGACTTACCCCGGGCCGCGCCGTACTTTCTCACCGCGTCGAACACCTGCGCGAGCGCGCGGCGGTACAGAAAGTATTTGAGCTTCGAGGCCCGGTACTGCGCGTCCGGGGAGGCGTCCGGGGCCTGCCAGGGTTCGTGGTAGAAAGCCTGCCACTCGCGCTTGAAGCTTTCGCTCCACCCGGCCCGCGCCCAGAACTCCGGCTCTTCGAGGTAGATCGCCTCGGCCCCGGCATCGATCGCCTTTTCCGCGCCCTGCGCCAGAAAGCGCCCGTAGGCCAGGCTGGGCGATACGTAGGGCACCTCGCGCCCGCCGTGCAGGATCAGCTTGCCGGACTTCTCCTGCTGGGTTTCGTCCCAGTGCTCCTTTCCGTCGAACTCGCCCCGTAGATAAGCCCCGTAGCGGCCCCAGGCCACGCCCGTCATCACGGTGACGCGGTAGCCGTGCTGCCGCCAGGATGCGATGCGCGCGGCCGTTGTCTCGTCCAGGCCGTAGACCATCACCGTGTCGGCGTCGATGTTGGTGCGCGGCGACCAGGCGTGGTCGGTCTGGAAGAGCAGGCGCGGAGGAGCCTGGGCCTGAGCGAGCGCCGCAACCGGCAGCAGGAGGCAAAGGACGAACCGGGTCATACGGGCAGGGTACCGCGAAAGCGCTTGCGGCGGCGGCCCCCGATGCCCATACTCCGGGTAGATGTGGACGCGGAGACAGTTCCTGGGCACGGCCGGCGCGGGACTCGCGGTGCAAGCACTGCCCGGCCCGCGGCAACCGGCCCAGGTCGAGGCGGCCGCAGCCGTCCTGCGACGGCAGCTGGGCGCGCGGGCCGCGCAGTTTGAGCTCACACTCTTGCCACCATCCGACAAGCCCACCTACACCCTCCAGGCCGCGGGCGGCACGGTCCGCATCGCCGGGACCACCGCCGTAGCGATGTGCCGGGCCGCCTACAGCTACCTGCGCGAGCACTGCGGGGCGATGATCTGCTGGGGCGGGCGGCACCCGAACCAGCTTGCGGACCTGCCCGCCAGGCTTCCCGACTGCCCGCCTTTGTGGGTAGTGTGCCCATACCGCCACGTCCAGTACCTGAACCCCTGCACCTACGGCTACACCATGGCTTTCTGGGAGTGGCCCCGGTGGGAGCGCGAGCTGGACTGGATGGCGTTGCACGGCATCACCATGCCGCTCGCGCTCGAAGGGCAGGAGTGGGTGTGGGGGCAGGTGTGGCGCGGCCTGGGGCTCACCGAGGCGGAGATCGACGCGGCCTCGACCGGCCCCGCGCACCTGCCCTGGCACCGCATGGGCAACATCGACGGCTTCGACGGCCCGCTGCCCGCCCACTGGGTCGAGCAGCGCCGCGTATTGCAGCGGCAGATTCTAGACCGGATGCGCGCGCTCGGGATGACGCCGGTTGTACCTGCGTTCGCGGGCTTCGTGCCGCAGGGTTTCCTGCGGGTGCGGCCCGAAGCCGAGGCCGCCACACTCCTGTGGCTGCCGGGCGAGTTCAAGACCATCCCGCGCTCCACCCGCACGTTTCTGCTGCACCCCCGGCAGGAGGCGCTCTACCGGGAGATCGGCGGCCGTTTTATCCGCGCCTACAAAGCCGAGTACGGCGAGGTGAGCCACTACCTGGCCGATACCTTCAACGAGCTGCCCGTGCCTGTCAGCGAAGCGCATCGCTATGAAGAGCTCGAGCGTTTCGGCAGGACCGTCTATGCGGGCATCGCGGCCGGCGACCCCCAGGGGACGTGGGTCATGCAGGGCTGGGCGTTCGTGTACCCACCGGGCTTCTGGGACGAGCGCTCGGTCGCGGCGCTGCTGCGCGGCGTGCCCGACAACTGCATGCTGATCCTCGACTACTCGAACGACCTCGTCCCCGCGCCCGGCGGCAAGTTCGCGCCCGGCCCCTGGCGGCGCACCGGGGCCTTCGGCGGCAAGCCGTGGGTCAACGGCATGGCCCACACCTTCGGCGGCAACAACAACGTCAAGGGCAACCTGCCGCTCATGGCGCGGGAGCCCGCGGCCGTGCTCGCCGACCCGGCGCGCGGCAACCTCCAGGGCTGGGGCATGTGCCCGGAGGGCATCGAGAACAACGAGGTCATCTACGAACTGATGACCGACGCGGGCTGGCGCGCCGACCCGATTGACCTCGCGACCTGGATCCCGGGCTACTGCCGCGCGCGGTACGGCGGCGCGCCGGAAGCGATGCTCGCGGCCTGGCACAAGCTGCTCGGGAGCGCGTACGGGGCACACGTGTGGCAGACGAAGCAGGCCTGGCAGGGGGAGCCGTCGCTCGAGCCGACGGCGGTTTCGGTCGACTCCGGACCGGCGTTCGTCGAGGCGGCGCGTTTGTTCCTCGCCTGCTCCGGGCAGCTGGGCCGCGGCGAGCTCTACCGCAACGACCTGATCGAGCTGACAGTGCAGGCCGCGGGCGGGTACGTCGACGCCGAGCTGGCGCTGGCCGGGCAGGCGATCCGCGGCCATGCGCCGGAGGCGGCCCGGGCGCACGCGGAAAACGCCCTTGCGATGCTGGCCCGCATGGACGCGCTTCTGCACCTGCGCCCGGACCGCCGGCTTGAAACCTACGTGGACGCGGCGCGCGCTCATGCCGCTACGCCCGGCGAAGCGGCGTACTACGACGAAAACGCCCGCCGCCTCGTTACCACCTGGGGCTGGCCGGAGCTGGCCGACTATGCGTCCCGAGTGTGGTCGGGCCTTACGCGCGACTACTATGCCGCGCGCTGGCGGGCATGGTTTGCGGCCCAATGGGATGGGACGGAGTTTTCGCTCGACCTGTGGGAGCAAGCCTGGCTCGCGCGCCCGTACCGCCCCAGCCCGCCGGTGGCGGTGCCGGATTTGTTCGCGGAGGCCGGCGCCATGCTCGATGTTGTACGGGATGGTGGGCGCACAAGGACTTGAACCTTGGACTCCCACCGAGTGAAGGTAGATAAGAACAACCAAATGAAAGAGAGAAAGGGAGCCTTGGGGCACGGAAAGGAACGCAGGGAGCCGTAAACTTCGGCAATTGTGTCCCTGTTCGTGCCCACGATTTCGGCTTTCAGGTTCTATTCCCTGATAGGGAAGAGGCCGTGCCGGGTTTCCACCAACCGCATCACAGGGTCGCGTCAAACTTCGCCAGAGTACCAGCGGTGCGGCTTTGGTAGCGGAAGTGTTGCAGCGCTGGTTCACTCGCTCGGAAGCAGTTGCCGCTTCATCGCCTGCATGCCTTTTCCGCTTGTTTATCAGGGCTGGGAGGGCGAGGACTGGAGCGAGCGACGCGCTCAGCCGAGCTTCAAGAGAGATCGTCGATCGGCTTGGAAGCCTGTCCGCAGATTTTGGACCAAGCGCGGTTTTGAGCGTGCGGCGGGAACCGAGTACTTCGTCTGGACTGAATCGACCCAGGACTCGGAAGAGTTCAGTGACGCCGTGCGTCACGCCGTGGTGCCTGGCGAAAGCGCCGAAGACAAGGTCGCCGGGGTTGAGGTTGCGGCGGGGGCGGCTGTCCTTGGCATAGGAGCCTTCATACGCGGTGATGGCCTGCGGCAGCGTCATCATGGCCGCCTCCGGGTCACCTGCTGGGTCGCGCGCCAGACGCAGGAGTCCAGCGGCGGCCGGCGGTTCGGCACCAGGTAGGAAAGCGCCTCGTCCTTGCAGGCCTGCGCCATGAATTGCAGGCGCGAGCGGTCATTCTGGCAGGTGAAATACGCGACCTCGGCCCGGGTCCAGGCGACCTTTGCGATCTTGTCCGCGCGGTTGTCGTTTTCCGCGTCGTGGGCCGCGAGCTTTTCATCCGCGCAGCTCTGGTCTATGTCGGGCAGGGCTGCGACGGCGGCAAGCCAGATTTCATCGACCGCAACCGCTCGGAGGCCTTCGGCGGTGTGCGGCGAGGCCTCCCAGCCCGCGAAAGCCTCGACCGCCTTCTGGCGCGAGGCGTCCCGGTAGTCCGAGCCGTCGGTGAAATCCTCGCTCAGCTCGACGACTTCCGAGAACCGCGTCCGGATCTGTCGGCGCTTTGCCGTGAGACCGCACAGGCACTGACGCACCCTCGTTACGGCCTTGTGAGTTTCCGTACCGAGCGCTCGTCGTCGAATGTGAAAAATTGATTTTGTGGGCCGAATCGGGCCTTGCGCGGCATCTTAGCTCGGCAGATGGCGTGAGGATTTCGGAATGCAGTGGGAAAAGCAAAAAGTGGCCCGCGACGAGCGCTTGCGGGCGGCCGCGCCCTTCGCGCGAGGTAAGATGGTCAGTCCCGAGGACGCGACCGCGCTGCTCGAGGCGGTGATCCGACCCGGCGACCGGCTGTGCATGGAGGGCGACAACCAGAAGCAGGCGGACTTCCTCGCCGGGGCTCTGTCCAAGGCTGACCCGAAGAAGGTGCACGATCTGCATGTCGTCCAGTCCGGCATCGTTTTGCCGGAACATCTCGACCTGTTCGAGCGGGGCATCGCGAAGAAACTGGACTACTCCTACTCGGGAACGCAGGGTGGAGCGGTGGCGCGCGCCCTGAACGGCGGCAAGGTCGAGCTGGGCGCGATCCACACTTACATCGAGCTGTTCGGGCGCTACTTCGTCGACCTGACCCCGAATGTGGCGCTCACGGTAGCCCGCGCCGCCGATCGCGAGGGCAACCTGTACATGGGCCCGAACACCGAGGACTCGCCCGTCGTCATCGAGGCGACCGCTCTCAAGCAGGGTATCGTCGTCGCCCAGGTCAACGAGATCCTCGACAAGCTGCCGCGGGTGGACGTGCCGGGCGACCGCATCGACTTCATCGTCGAGTCGCCGAAGCCGTTCTACGTGGAGCCGCTGTTCACGCGCGACCCGGCACAGGTGACGGAAACGATGATCCTGACCGCGATGATGGCGATCAAGGGCATCTACGCGGAGTACGGGGTCAGGCGGCTCAATCACGGCATCGGCTTCAATACCGCCGCGATCGAGCTGCTGCTGCCCACCTACGGCGAGAAGCTGGGACTGAAAGGTAAGATCTGCACGCACTGGGCGCTCAACCCGCACCCGACGCTGATCCCGGCGATCGAGTCCGGCTGGGTGGAGCAGATCCACTGCTTCGGCTCCGAGGTAGGCATGGACGCGTACATGCGTGCGCGGCCCGACGTCTACTTCAACGGGCGGGACGGCTCGATGGGTTCGAACCGGATGTTTTGCCAGGTCGCCGGGCTGTACGCCACCGACCTGTTCATCGGCTCGACGCTGCAGATCGACCTCCAGGGCAATAGCTCGACCATCACCCAGGACCGCATCGCGGGCTTCGGCGGCGCGCCCAACATGGGCTGCGATGCTCACGGGCGGCGCCATCCCAGCGACCCCTGGCTCAAGGCCGGGCGCGAGGCGAGCGAGGCTCACCCGGCGCTGGTGCGCGGGCGCAAGCTGGTGGTGCAGATCGTCGAGACCTTCAGCGAGAAGATGGTCCCGACCTTCGTCGAGAAGCTCGACAGCCTGAACCTTGCCGAGAAGCTGAAGCTCGAGCTCGCGCCGGTGATGATCTACGGCGACGACGTGACCCACATCGTCAGCGAGGAAGGCATCGCGAACCTGCTGCCGTGCCGCACCGCCGAGGAGCGCGAGCAGGCCATCCGCGGTATCGCCGGGTTCACCGACGTGGGCCGCGCGCGCGACCGCGAGGCGGTCCGGAAGCTGCGCGAGCGCGGGATCGTCCGGCGGCCGGAGGATCTCGGGATCGATCCGCTCGACGTGCACCGCAGCATGCTCGCGGCGCGCTCGGTGAAGGATCTCATGCATTGGTCGGGGAACCTGTACGATCCGCCGGCCAAGTTCCGCAACTGGTAGGAGCGCCCCATGGAAAACGTACGCATCAGGCAAACGGCAAAAGGCAGGCTCGGCGGCAAGCGCGCACAGGGCATCCTGGGCGTGGTCGCATCCGGCAATCTCGAAGTGTTGCTGGAACGCACACTGCCCGGCAACGAGTGCGAGGTCGAGATCGACACGGCGGTGAAAGGCTACGGCGAGACATGGAAAGCGGTGGTCGCCGACTTCGTGGAGCGGTACTCGCCGGGCGGCCTGCGGATTTCGATCAACGACGGCGGGGCGCGGCCGGACACCGTAGCCCTGCGGCTGGCGCAGGGCGCGGCCATGATGGAGGCGGACTGATGCAGCATGCCGCGATCGGGGAACAGGCGAGCTGGTTCCAGGCCACGGCCCGCCAGCGCATCGACGGGCTTCTGGACCCGGGCAGCTTCCAGGAGTTCCTTGGCCCTTCGGAACGGGTGCGGAGCCCGCACCTGGCGCTCTTCGACCTGCCGGCGGCCTTCGACGACGGGGTCGTGATCGGCCGAGGCAAGCTGGACGGGCGCGAGGTGCTGGTGGCCGCGCAGGAAGGCCAGTTCATGGGCGGAACGTTCGGCGAAGTGAGCGGGGCGAAGCTCGTGGGCTTGCTGCGGGCCGCCCGCGACGACCGAAACCTGCCCCAAACGATTCTGCTGCTGCTGGACAGCGGCGGGGTACGGCTCCAGGAGGCTAACGCGGGCGAGCTCGCCGTGGCCGAGGTGATGCGCGCGGTCGCGGAGGCCCGCTCCGCCGGGGTGGCGGTACTGGCGCTGGTCGGGGGCAAGTC
>CAXUHL010000128.1:0-8504 GCA_964250745.1 uncultured Acidobacteriaceae bacterium | reverse complement strand
GGCCTGCGCGGGCGCGGCCGCCGCTCCCGCGCAGGCCGGCACCGGCGCCGCGCCGGCTGCCGGGCAGATCACGATCAAGGACCCGGCCGAGTACAACGCTTACACCAACGCGGTGGGGCAGAGCTCCCCGGCCGCCAAGGCCTCCGCCATCGAGGCGTTCCTGACTCAGTACCCCAACTCGGTGGTCAAGACCGAGATGCTGGAGCAGCTGGTTGGTGCGTACCAGCAGGCCAACGACACCGCCAAAACGGTGGACGCGGCGCGCCGCCTGCTCGCGGTGGATCCAACCAACCTCCGCGCGCTGACCTTTATCGTGTACGTCGAAAAGCAGCAGGCGCAGGCGGCCACTCCGGTGGACCAGGCGAAGCTGGATGACGCGGCCGCTCTGGCGCAGAAGGGCCTGGGCGCGACCAAGCCCGCGACCATGAGCGACGCGGACTTCACCAAGCTCAAGAACCTGTCGACGCCGATCTTTCAGAGCGCGATCGCGGCCGACAACGTCGCGAAAAAAGACTACAAGAGCGCGGTCGATGCGTACCAGGCCGAGCTGAAGGCCTACACCGACCCCGCGCAAACCCAGACCGGCCCCGGCCTGGTGGACACCTACCAGCTGGGCCAGGCGTACCTGCAGGAGGACCCGAAGGATCAGGTCAACGCGATCTGGTTCCTGACCCGCGCCGCGCAGTTCGCGCAAGGCCCTTCCAAGGACCAGATCGAGCAGGCCGCCGAGTATTGGTACAAGAAGTATCATGGCCCCAACCTGGACGGCTTCGACCAGATCAAGACCCTGGCGCAGGCCAACCTGTTCCCGCCGGCCGACTACAAGCCGGTGGCCGCGCCGCCGCCGCCCTCGGACGCTGAGCTGGCCCACACGGCCGTCACGAGCACCACGGACCTGAAGACGCTTTCACTCTCCGACAAGGAATTCGTCTTGTCCAAGGGCAGCACCGAGGACGCGGAAAAGGTGTGGGCGACGCTTAAGGGCCAGACCTTCGCGATTCCCGGCAAGGTCGTCGCGGCGACTGCGGATCAGGTGCAGCTCGCCGTTTCCGAGGATAACAAGCAGTCAAACAAGGCCGACTTCACCATCAACATGAAGGAGCCGCTCAAGACCGCGCCCGTGGTCGGGACCGACGTGACCTATGTCGGGACGTTCGACTCCTACACCCAGAACCCTCCGGCGATCGTGCTCAAGGACGGCGGCCCCAAGCCTGCCGCGGCCGCGGCGCGCAAACCGGCCGCCACGGCCCGCCCGCGGCGCAAGACGTCCTAGAAGTGAGTTCCCGTTTCGGGAAAAGGGGGAGGCGGCTTTCTCAAGCGCCTCCCCCTTTCTGCTCCGGCCGGTGATAGAGTGGGACTCGCATGAAGCATCCGGCGATCCTGATTCTGGCGGTTTTGCCCCTGTTCGCGGGTCTGCGGGCGCGTGCGCAGGACGTCGCGCCGAATCCGCCGGCAGCGCAGCGCCCCTCGGAACCGGGGACGGCCGAGCAGCAGATTACCCCGGCCAGCAAGGCGCCCAAGCCGGTCCAGAAGCCGGACGTTCGCCTGGACTCGAAGCCGCACACCGATATCGATTACAGCGTCGACTCGTCCCGCGAGGCGATGGACCTTGGGCTGGGAGCGAACCCCGAGATCGACCTCGGCCACGACATCCTGCCGACGACCCCGCCGGGCATGATCGCCCGCAGTGTCGAGGACAACCCGCGCATCGTTTACTTCGCCTTGCCGCACAGGTCGGGTGAAACCATCGCGCCGGCTGACGCGGAGCTGATCGCCGCGCGCCGGAACGACCTGGTCCGCGCGGCGGCCTTCCACGCCTACGACCTCCACCTCGCGGGCTGGCAGTACCAGCAGGGCGTGTGTCCGGCGGTCGAGCCGAACGCCGAACAGGTGGTCGGAGTGCCCACGCCCGGCGAGGGCTCCGTGCTTCTGCACTTTATCCGGCGCTCCGGCGGCAGGGACTCGGCGTTCACCGCGCTGGTGCCGCGCGACCCCGGGCAGCCGGTGCGGGTCATCGCGGTCACGCACGGGAGTGTCGAGAGCGGGCCGGAAACCCTGCTCGCGAAGACGAGCGGCGCGACCGTCAACCGGGCGCTGCCGCCCTCGACCCTGTATAAGAACCTGCAACCCGTGCAGGGCTGGATCGCCGCCTCGGCGTGCATCGCGGAGATGGCGGGAGCGTACCCGCACATTCCCAACGAGCCGTTCCTGAGCGAGGACATCGTGACCGCGCCTTCGCCGCTGATCCACCTGAAGCTGGACGGCAGCCGGGAAACGCTGTTTACCGACCGCGTCGACGAAAAGCACTACGTGATTTGGAACGAGAGCGTTTCCAACCATGGACGCATGCTGGCCGCCCGGCACGATGTGGTCGCGATCGTGCAGCGCCCCGTGACCAACCCGCCGGTGCCGAGAACGCGCGTGCTCACCAGCATTCCCGAACCGAAAACCCACATCGGCCCCGAGCCGCCGAGTCCTTTGGCGGGATTGAAACAGTAGCCGCGCGCCGCATCCCGGCGTTTCGCGTGTTCTCTGCATCTGACGGATTAGAAACACTTTCCCCGAGGGTGCACGGATGAACGTAGAAACTTGGCTCTGGATAGGGACGGTCGGGATGATGCTGGGCATGGTGCCCTTGTATTTCGCACTGGTCGCGAATAAAAGCGAGTCTGACGAGGGCGACTACCTGTCGCACTTCTTCGTCCCGCTCACGGCGTTCACGCTTTATCTCGCGATGGCCCTCGGTGCCGCGCACACAGTCACCAGCGTGGGCCGCGTCTACTATTACGGCCGCTACATCGACTGGTCGATCACCACGCCGCTGTTGCTGTACAGTCTGGTGGCCGCGGGTCTCAAGGGCACGGGCGTGAAGCGCACCGGCCTGATCCTGGGCCTGGTCGGGGCCGATGTATATATGATCGCGACCGGCTTCCTGGCCGGGCTGACCGACAACCCACACGTCAAGTGGAGCTTTTACCTCTGCAGCTGCGTCGCGTTCCTGGCGATCTACGGTCTGCTCTTCGGCCCGTTCAAAAAGCTGGCCACCGCCGGCCCGAATGGAGCGGACTACATGAAGAAGGCGACCGCGCTGTTCGGCTTGTGGGCCTTGTACCCGGTGGTGTTCCTGCTCGGGCAGGAGGGTCTCCGCTCGCTCAGCCCCGTATTCGACGCGGTGACCTACACCATCCTCGACCTGGTCACGAAGATCGCCTACGGGATTTGGGCGGTGAGCCTGGCGAAGAACTCCGCCATGGCTTCCGGTGACTTCAACCCGGGCGTCGCCCGCACCGCGGCCGTTTAACGCGCGACTGGAACGGGAGGGAGAGCGGGATCCATTGCCGCCCCCTCCCGGCGTTGGTTCAAAGGAAGCGCAGTGCCCAAGGCTGTCGTCATCGGCGCGGGTTTTGGCGGCATGGCGGCTGCCCTGCGCCTGCGCGCCGCCGGTTTCGAGGTGGACGTCTTCGACAACCAGCCCCAGCCCGGCGGCCGTGCCACCGTGTACCGGCGCCAAGGCTACACCTTCGATGCCGGCCCTACGGTCATCACCGCGCCCTTCCTCTTCGACGAGCTGTGGGAGTTGTTCGGCAAGCGCCGGGCAGAGGCCGTCGAGTTTCGCCCGCTCACCCCCTGGTACCGCATTCGCTTCGCCGACGGACGAACTTTCGACTACGGCGGCGACGGCATGGACCTCGAAGCACTGGTCGAGCGGGTTCGGGCGTTCTCCCCGCGCGATGTCGCCGGCTACCGCGCCCTGCTCGCCAAGGTGGAGCAAATCTACAGAGTCGGTTTCAAGGAGCTTGGAGCGGTGCCGTTCAATTCGCCCTCGAAGATGCTGGCGCTGCTGCCGCGTATGCTGGCCCTGCGCAGCCATGAGTCGGTGTACACCTTCGTGAGCCGCTACCTCAAGGACGAAGCGCTGCGCCGCGTCTTCTCCTTCCAGCCTTTGCTGGTGGGCGGCAATCCTTTCCACACCACGTCCATCTACGCGCTCATCCAGCACCTGGAGCGAAAGGACGGCGTCCTGTTCGCCATGGGCGGCACCGCGGCCCTGGTTGCCGCGATGGGCCGATTGATGAAGGAGCAGGGCATACGCCTGCACCTCAACGCCCCCGTCCAAAGCATCGCCGTCGAGAACGGCCGCGCGGTTGGGGTCCAGCTCGGGCGCGGCGGCCGCTTCTCATCCGACACGGTCGTGGCCAACGCCGACGCGCCCGCGCTCTACCACCGTCTCATCGGCCGCGAGCACCGCCGCAAGTGGACCGATGCCCGCATTCGCCGGCAGCAGTTCTCGATGGGGCTGTTTGTCCTCTACCTCGGCGTGCGCCGGCAGTACCCAGGCCTGGCGCACCACACCATCCTGCTGGGCCGCCGGTACAAGGATCTGCTTGAGGAAATCTTCGAGCACAAGCTGCTTTCCGACGACATCAGCCTGTACCTGCACGCGCCCACGCGCACCGATGCTTCGCTCGCGCCGCCGGGCTGCGAAAGCCTGTACGCGCTTGTTCCCGTACCTAATCTCGAGGTCGTGCCGCCGGGCCGCCCCATCGACTGGTCCGTAACCGGACCCCGGCTCGCCGCGCACACGATCCAAACCCTCGAAGACACGCTCTGTCCCGGCCTGCGCGAGGCGATCGAGGTCCAGTTCCACGTCACGCCGGAGCACTTCCGCGACACGCTGCGGACCGAGCACGGTACGGGCTTTTCCATCCAGCCGACGCTCACGCAGTCGGCATATTTCCGCTTCCACAACCGGTCGGAGGACGTGCGCGGCCTATATTTGGTGGGCGCGGGCACCCACCCCGGCGCGGGGCTGCCCGGCGTGCTGTGCTCGGCCAAGGTGCTGGAGCACTACTTTCCGGAGATGCGGAGCTTCGCGTGACCGCCGAGGAGGTCATGGCCCGGTCGGGGCGGACGTTTGCACTCGCTTCCCGGCTGCTTCCGGCCCGCGCCCGGGCCGATGCGGCGGAGCTGTACGCCTTCTGCCGGCGCATGGACGACCTGGCGGATGAGCCCAACGATGAACTCGGAACCGGCGAGGCCGGTGCGCTGGATCGTGCGGTCACCGCGCTGCGGGCCGACCCGCTGGGCGAGGCGGCCGCCGAGAGCGGCTGGCCGGTCGCGCTTGAGGAGCAGTATCCGGGCATCGCGGCGGTCGCCGTCGCGCTGCTCGAAGCGCTGGCCGCCGACGCGGGCCCGCGCCGCATCGCGGCCGAGGAGGAGCTGCTGCGCTACGCGTTCGGCGTCGCGGGCACGGTCGGGTTGATGATGTGCCGCATTCTGGGCGCGCCGCCCGCGGGTGCGCCCGCGGCTTCCCGGCTCGGCATCGCCATGCAGCTTACCAACATCGCGCGTGACGTCCGGGAGGACTGGGAGCGCGGGCGGGTGTACCTGCCGAGCGAGTGGCTCGCGCCCGAGCGCGTGGGTGCCGCTCTGCGCGGCGAGGACGGCGCGGCGTTGGCGGCGACGCTTGGACGGCTGCTCGCCCTGGCCGACCGCTATTATGCGAGCGCCCATGCCGGGATGCGTCTGCTCCCCTTGCGGGCGCGCGCGGCCATCCTCGCCGCTTCGTCCTGCTACCGGGAGATCGGCGTGCTCGTCGCGGCGAGCCCGGCGCTCTCGTGGCAGCGCCGCACGGTCGTGAGCGGCCCGCGCAAGGCGGCCCTGGTGGCGCGCTCGCTCCTGCAAGCCCCCGTCATGAGCCTGTCAAGGTTTTACGCGCGCGGGCCGGCCGAAATGGAGAGCCTGCCGTGACCGCCGATGCCGATATCGCCATCGTGGGCGCCGGCTGCGCGGGGCTGAGCCTTGCGGTCGCCCTGGCGGTTGCCGAGACGGGAGGCCGGGTGCTGCTGCTGGAGCCGCGCCGGGAGTACACGCGCGACCGCACCTGGTGCTTCTGGAACACGGAGCCGCACCCGTTCGAGGCCGCCGTTTCGCACTCCTGGTCCAGGTGGCGGGTGAGCGACGGCACGGCGAGCGCCACGCGCGGCGGGCGTTACCGCTACTGCCACCTCCCGGCCGACGCCTTCTACGAGGCTGCTCTGGCGAGGCTGGCGCGGGAGCCGCGGGTGCGGCTTTGCCGTGGTGTTCGCGTGCACTCGCTCCGGCCGGCGGCCGGCGGGCGCGTGTGCGTCGAAACCGATCGCGGCGGGGTGACGGCCGGGCGCGTGTTCGACAGCCGTGCTCCGCTCGGCGCACCCGCTCCCGTGTTCGTTCAGAGCTTTCTCGGTTGGCACGTACGCACGGACCGAGCGTGTTTCGACCCGGAAACGGTCGAGCTCATGCAGTTTCTGCCCTCTTCGGTTCCCGGACGCATCCGCTTCGTCTACGTGCTTCCGTTTGCCCGCGACGAGGCCCTGGTCGAGATGACGTATCTCGACGACCCGGCCTTGCCCGAGCCGGCCTGCGAAGCGGAGCTCGAAGCCTGGCTGCGCGCGCACGCCGGCGGCTGGGAGGTCCTGTACACGGGGGCCGGGACCCCGGGGGGGGCCGGGGGCCGGGGGGGGGGCCCCCCCGCGCCGCCGCCCACCCTCCCCGGCGTGACCCGGATCGGCATCGCGGGCGGACGGCTCAAGCCCTCGTCCGGCTACGGGTTTCTTCGCATCCAGCGGCACAGCCGGGCCATCGCGCAAGCCGTTCGAGCGAGCCGTCCGGCACCTGTCGCGGCCGAGCGGGCGCTCTACGGGCGGCTGGACCGGATTTTCTTGCGAGCGCTCCAGGCTGAGCCCGCGCAAGGGCCGGAGCTCTTTCTGCGCATGTTCGCCGGGGCCGGCCCGGACGCGCTTGTGCGCTTCCTGAGCGAGCGGAGCACGGGCCTCGCGGAAATCGCGCGCGTCGCCTGGTCCCTGCCGAAGCTGCCCATGCTGCGCGCCGCTTTCTCGACGCAAGGCCCGGCGTGAGCGGGTTCGCCGTTTCGTTCGCGCCAGCCGGCCCGAGCACGCGCGCCTTGTTTCTGCCGGCGCGGCTGCTCCTTCTGGCTTGCGCGACAGCCGTGGTGTGCGCCGCCTCGCGCGCCGGCGTCCTGGGCGGACCCGTGGCAGCGGCCATGGCCATCGCCGCCGTCGCGATCGCCATGGCGCACGGGGCCTACGACCACTTGCAAGGCCGGCGGCGGCTGGCCCCGCGCTTCGGCGCGCGCTGGCCGCTGGTGTTTTTCCCCGCCTACCTCCTGCTCGCCGGGCTTACGCTGCTGGGGTGGCGCTTCGTCCCGGTCGCTTCGCTCCTGCTGTTCCTGGCGTACTCCTCATGGCATTTCGGGCTGGAGCCGGAAGGCCGCCTGCCCGGTGTGCTTCGGCTGGCGACCGGGTTTGCGCTCGGCGCGCTGCCCATCGTCGCCGCCTGCCGTTGGCAGTCGTCCGAGGTGAGCGCGATCTTCGGCCAGATGCTCGGCGCGTCCTCGAGCTACGCGGGCCCGCTCACTCGGGCGCTCGGCCTTGCCTGCTGGCCGGTCGCGGCTCTGGCTGTGGCGGGTGCCGCGTCGGGTTCGCTGGCGCACCCGCTCGCGGACCGGCTGCAGCTTGCGGCATCGGCCGGGCTGCAGCTCGCCTTATTTTTCTTCTGCCAGCCGGTGGTCGCGTTTGCCGTATTTTTCTGCTGTTGGCATACCCCGGAGCACCTGCTCGCCACCAGTCTTCCTGACAGGCCCGGGTCGAGTTTGCGAGGAAACCTGGTTGCCAACCTGCGCGCTGGGGTTGGCCCTTGGCTGCTCTCGGTGGCCGCCCTGGCCGGGGCGTTCGTTTTTGGGCGGCAGGGGCTGGTCGCGCACCAGGGGCAGATCTTTGTACTGCTCAGCGCGCTGACCGTGCCCCACATGGCGCTCGACGAGCTGCGGCGCGTCGAGGTTTAGTGCGTGCTCCAGGTCTTGTCCGGCGCCCAGCAGGTGGTTTCAAGCGGACAGGCCGCGCAACGCGGTTTGCGGGCCACGCACACAGCGCGGCCGTGCAGGATCAGCTCGTGCGAGAAGGCGATCCAGCGAGGGCGGGGCACGATGCGCATCAGGTCCCGCTCGATCCTGCGCGGGTCCTCGTGCTTCGTCAGTCCCAGACGTCGGGAGAGCCGCTGCACGTGCGTGTCGACCACAACGCCCTCGGCCAGCCCGTAGCCCACGCCCAGGACAACATTCGCCGTCTTGCGCGCCGCGCCGGGCACGGTGATCAGCTCGGCCAGGGTCCGCGGCACCTCCCCGTTGAACTGCCCGGCGATCACGCGCCCCGCGCCCTGGATCGATTTTGCCTTGGACCGGAAAAAGCCCGTGGTCCGCACCAGCGCTTCGAGTTCCGGCAGGGGAGCGGCCGCCATCGCCGCGGGGGTCGGGAAGGCCGCGAACAGCGCAGGCGTGACCAGGTTGACGCGCTTGTCGGTGCACTGGGCCGAAAGGATGGTGGCGACCAGCAGCTCCCACGGGTTGCGGTGGTCGAGCGCGCACTCGGCGTTGGGCTGCGCTTCGGCGAGCCGCCCGAGCAGGTCGGCGATGCGTGCCGGGGCCAGGTCGCGTCGCGGCCGCGGGC
>CAXUHL010000127.1:5675-8557 GCA_964250745.1 uncultured Acidobacteriaceae bacterium | reverse complement strand
TGCTCGGTGATGAGCAGCGCCTGGTCCGAGCCGGCGATGGGGTCATAGAGCATACGTCCCAGATTACCAAGTCGCTTCGACCTGCCGCTTTATCCCGCACAGGGCAAGCATTACGCTTACGAAATCGGTCACACAGGAGTATCGATCGACGAAATCGGCGGTTCATCCAAGAATTCTTTGATTTTTGTTTTAAGTGCGGGGAAGTCGTTTAGCTCACATTGCCAAATCGTCAAGACTTTCCAGGACTCGGTACTAAGTACTTCGATATTCCGCAGGTCTCTTAATTTATTCATGTGCAGTTTGGGTAGCCAGAAATCCCTGTTTGACTTAGGCACCCTGGCCCGTTTGCAATCGTGTCCGTGCCAGAAGCAACCATGAACGAAGATAATCTTCTTACGGGACGGAAAGACGAGATCGGGTTTTCCGGGCAGATCCCCGCGATGAAGCCTAAAGCGGTAACCGAGTCGATGGACGAGGCTTCGCACGATAAGTTCAGGTCCGGTATTCTTACTCCGGACGGCCCGCATATTTGCGCTGCGATCCACGAACCTTACGCGTCAAACTTCCTGCGGAGCCAGTGCAGCACCGCAAGCTGCTCTTCCTGCCCCGCACGCCTTACCTGCGATAACAGCCATACCTGCGAAGGTTTTTCGAGAGTGATGTTTTTGGCTCCCTGGTTGCAGGTGGAACAGAGCGCGCGCAGGTTGGCAAGCTCGTCACGTCCGCCGAGATTCTTATCGCGAATATGCCCGAGGTGAAGGCGGACTTTACGTCCGGTAGAAGGGTCTAAGTCTCCGGGGGTCAACCCGCACATCTGGCAGGTGAAGCCGTTCCTGTCCAGAACCTCCGCCCGGAGCTTCGCGGAGATTGAACGCGCGAACTTAACAGATTCCGCTTTCGGCTCATCTGTCAGAAGATACTGGCCCGGCTTCAATCCGGCGCTGTCATTATGAGTGACGATGGACCACTTCTCATCTTCGCGCAGTTCGCGCACGCGTCGAGCCCATTCGCTCACACCGGCTGCTCTTTGAATTTCGACAGAACTTACAACGCGACCCACATTGGCCAGGAAGAAAGCACGAATCTTGGCTTTCGCGCCGGGCTCACGCATTACGCTGCAATCCGCTGCCGCCTGATTCCACGACTGAAATGTAGTGTAGGAGCTGCTTTCCGATCAGGCGGGTATAAGCAGGCGGGATGGCCTCGTTCAACTCGTTCTTCGTCATCCAGGCGATGCCCATGGCGTCGCGCGCCGCCGCTATGGTGCAGTTGCCGCCGCCGGTGACTTGAACAAAGTCCGTCATATCGTGCGTTTTCCCGAAGTGCGCTTTGCGCTTGTCGAAAGTGTGAACTTTCGGATGTGCTCCGTGGGCAGGAGTGAGAATGGGGAAATTCGCCTCGAACAATCTGTGCCTAAGAACACGAAGGCCTTTAAACATAGTCCCGCAGAGGACGACTGGGTCGAGCAGGGGCGCTCCTTCTACGTTTTCGATGACATAGGGCAAGCCCGTATCGACCAGCAGCTTCCTTACCGGTTCGACGAGACGGGGCCACGCGTCGGCATTGCGGTTTCGTTTCGCGAGATCGGAATAGGACTGACACGGAGGAGAAGCGTGGATCGCGTCGAACGTGGAAATGAACTTGGGATCCAATGCCAGCGCGTCGGTTTGAATGAATGGGAAGGGGTAGTTGGGCTGCGCTTTGACGTCCACGCCGACGATCTCGAAGCCGGCCATGCTGTATCCCGCGCCGGCACCGCCCGCGCAGCAGAACAGGTCCAGCAACTTCGGCTTACGATTTTGCAAGACACTGCTCAAATTAACCCCTATGCAGAAACAGCTTGCCTTCGACACAATAGACCGGACTTTCTGAAGTGTCTCAAATTTTGAGCTGGGCCTCCACACCGCAGTCCTATTTCCGGACTGGATTTGCACAAGGACTTGCATCTCGCATGCTTGAAGCCCCCGTACTCGCTCATCCGCGGGTTGCGACCGTGTACGGCGCAAGCTGGGTGGGTCGTCAACGATAAATGCCGCTCACGCCACCACCGCCACATCCCCCTCGCCCGGAGCCAGGAACAGGTTCTCCTCGATCCCGTGCTGGCGGGTGTACAGGTCGTAGTACCGGCCGCCCAGCGCATACAGCGAGCCGTGCGTGCCGCGCTCGATGATCACGCCACCCTCGACCACCAGGATCTGGTCTGCCTTGCGGATGGTCGACAGACGGTGCGCGATCACGAAGGTCGTCCGGCCCTGCATCAGGGTGTTCAGCCCCGCCTGGATCATCGCTTCGGACTCGGAGTCGAGCGAAGAAGTTGCCTCGTCGAGGATCAGCAGGCGCGGGTTGGCGAGCAGCGCTCGGGCGATCGAGAGCCTTTGCCGCTGGCCGCCGGAAAGCTTGACCCCGCGCTCGCCCACCACGGTGTCGTAGCCCTCGTCGAAACGCTCGGCGAACTCGTCCACCCGCGCGATCCGGCAGGCGTGCAGGAACTCCCCCTCACTCGCGTCCGGCGAGGAAAACACGACGTTGTCGCGGATGGAGCCGTCGAACAGGAACGACTCCTGAAGCACCACGCCCAGCTGCGAGCGGTAGCTGGCGAGGTCCACCTTGCTCAGGTCCTGACCGTCAATGCGGATCTCCCCGGAGCTGGGGCTGTGGAAACCGCAGATGAGCGAGATGATGGTGCTCTTGCCGGAGCCGGAGGACCCGACCAGCGCCGTAGCTGTGCCCGGCCGCGCGTCGAACGAGATGCCGTGCAGCACCGGCTTGTCGGCCTCGTAGGCAAAGCGGACATCACGGAACTCGACCCGGCCGTCGATCGTGGGCAGCACCTGTCTGCGGTTGGGGTCGCCGAACTCCTCCCGCTCGCCCAGCACCTCCAT
>CAXUHL010000127.1:0-5575 GCA_964250745.1 uncultured Acidobacteriaceae bacterium | reverse complement strand
CCGCCGAGCGATTCGGTGAGGCGGCCGGTGACTTCGGCGTTGATCTTGCCGCGCTCCCGGAAGATGGGCCGGATGGTCTTGAAGGCCTTCTGGAGGATGAACACGAACAGAAGCAGCACGCCGAACAAAACGAAGGTCATGCGCGGGCTCGCCGCGACCAGGATGCAGAACGCCACGATCGCCGTGACGATGCCGCCCACGAACTCGATCAGCCCCGTGCCGATCAGGTTTCGCACGCCCTCGACGTCGGTCATGATGCGCGAGACCAGGACGCCGGTCCGGTTGGAGTCGTAAAACGAGACGGGCAGGCGCCCGATGTGCTGCTGCACCTGCTCGCGCAACTCGGTAATCATGCGCTGGGCGGCTTTCGAGAGCAGCTGCGTGAGCGCGTAGGAGCTGGTGGCCTGAATCACCGTGGCGGCGAGCACCACGCCGACCAGGGGAGGCAGCAGGTCCGTCCGGTGCGGGGCGAAAACCTTATCCAGCAGGAACTTGGTGGTGAACGGCAAGACCATGCCCGCCGTGCTCTTGATGAGCACCAGAACCAGGCCGAAGACCAGCAGCCAGCGGCGCGGGCGGACCAGCCGCCAGATCTCCGGCAGGACCTTCTTTAGATTCGGCTTGCGCTTGGGCTTGTCCTCCCCCGCCGCTGCGGCGCGCTGGGCCGAGCGCACGGTCGGACCGCGCTCGGCGGAGATGCCGATCCTTCCCGCTCCCCGCACCTTAAGCCGCCGCCAGCCGCGCCCGGCGCGAATTGATGAAGTTACGCACGCAGAAAGCGACGAAGACGAACAGCAGCACCGACATCGCGGCTTTTTCCTCGACCGCGACGGGAAACTTAAACTGCACCCCGCTCTTCATCCGGAAGAAGTCGACCACCGACTTGGCCGTGGCCAGGAAGCCGAGCAGGCCCACGGTCACAGCGACATGCATCCAGAGAGCGCGCTTCTTCAGATCGGTGGTGCGCGCGAGCACGCCGCAGGCGGCCAGGATAAGGCCGAAGACCGCCGGGATGAGCGAGGTCGGGAACTTGGCCCCGGTGCTCATGTAGGTAAACGCGCCGAGCAGGATAAGGACGGTGCCGACGAGGATCGTAAAACGTGCCATGCCCTTATCTTACCGGGCCGCCGATTGCCGCTGTGCCGGGCGCGCGACGCCGAGGCCTTCCAGCACCGACTCGGCCACCGCCCCCGGATCGCCGACCGCGCGGATGTGCAGCGCCTCCCCCGGAACCTCCAGGGTCGCCAGCTGCGAGTCGAGCAGGGCGGGGCTCATGAAGTGGCCGGTCCGATGCTCCAGACGCTCTTCCAGCTCCTCTTTCGGGACCTCCAGCAGCACGAACTTCGCCGCGCCCTCCGGAAGGCCCTCGACCAGGGTCAACCGGTAGCTCTCCTTGAGCGCGGAGCAGGTCATCACGCCGTCCTGCTTGTCCCGCACCCACTCGGCAAGTACGCCGTGCAGGGCAGCCAGCCAGGGCGCGCGGTCCTCGTCGGTCAGCGGAATGCCCGCGTGCATCTTCTGCTTGTTCGCGGGCGGATGGTAGTCGTCGCCCTCGGCAAACGCCCACCCGGTCCGGTGCACCAGGGCCTGCGCGATGGTCGATTTTCCGCTCGCGGTCACCCCCATGACGATCGCGATCATGCCTTCACCTTCGCTGTCGCGCGCACTTCGGCGAGCAGGTCCGCGGCGCTCCACTGGTTGCCGGGGAACCACTTGGCAACCTTGCCGTCGGGGCCTACGACAAGGGTCGAAAGCGTGTGCTCGAGCGTGCCGCCGGGCCGCGGCACCGCGCCCACGTCGAAGAATTCGAGCACTTTGTCCAGGTCCGCCGGCTTGGGCACGGCAAAGGTCCAGTGGTCGAAGCGCTCGTCTGTGTACCGGCCCGTATACGCGCCGCCGTAGGAGCGCAGGGCCGCCGGTGTGTCGCGCTTCGGGTCGAACGAAACCGACAGCAGATGCGTCCCGGCGTACAGGCCGGGGTCGGCGGCGAGCTGCTTGTCCGCGTCGGCGAAGTTGCGGCTCATGCGCGGGCAAAAGTCCGCGAGCGGGCAGTTGGTGTAGATAAACGTGATGAGCAGGGTTTTGCCGCGGTAGTCCGCCAGGTGGATGGTGCGCCCGTTCTGGTCGGTAAGCGCGAAGTCCGGCACCGCTTCACCGGCCACCAGCGGCTTGGCGATGGACTGCGGCTCAAGCTCCTTGATCTCCTCGGTGCGGTCGGTGACATTCACGGCCGAAAGGGTCGTTCCCGCGCCGCCCACGTTCAGCGTTCCGGCGATGCGGTCGCCGCGGTGCAGGTTTCTCAGGTCCGCCGGGTTTGCCAGTTGGTACGGCATCACCATCGCTTCCATGAAGCCGGGGATGGCGGCCGCATCCACCTCCACCTCGCCCGAAGCGGCGTTGGTGCCGATGACCTTGCCGGCGAGTGCATAGTGCTTGATCGGGCCCGCGTCGGCTGCGGGCGCGGGTGCCTGGCGGCAGCCGGTGGCGAGGAGAGCGGCAAGCAGGCCGGGGAGGAGCCTCGGGGCGTTCACGAACTTAGTTTACTCGCGAAGCCGCTTTCTGGCGGGAGCGGGCGCGGCAACCGGCGGCGGACAGGCGGCCTGCTGCCCGTGACTGGCTTGCTCGGCCCGGTCCTCCACGCGGTCGACTGTCGCGATGCCTGCGTAGAAGCAGGCGAAGCCACCAGCCAGCGCCCCGAGCAGGAAAACACACAAGAACCAAGTCCAGGTTTGGAAGCGCGACTTGCGCGTGAGCCTGCCGAAAACGCCGCGCGCTTCAAGGGTCGCCTGCCGCAGGTCCGCAAGCAGAGCTTGCATCCCCGTAGCAGTCTCGCGATTCCGCGAAACTTCAGCTCCCAGCGCATCCACAGTTCGTTGAAAGGTCGTCCTTCTTTCGTCTTTGCTCGCCTTTGTTGCTTTCTCGATTGCCTGCTCAAGCTCCTTTACGTGCTTTTGGACGACCTCCCCCGCCAGTCGGGCCTGCCAAGCTCCCGTACACGCCGAGCCGAAGCTGGACGGGGTCGCGAAAGCCTGGTCGGCATATTTGTCGGCAAGGGTGAAATCGTCCGCGTGCCCCAGTGCGGTATAGAAGGGCTTGCCGCAAGCAAACAGCGCCTCGATCAGGCGTTTGTCGTTCCAGGTCGCGAAGCCCGCCACTTCCCCGCCACCCCTCACGAAGCAAAGAGCGTCATACCTATGCGCGACCTCACTAATCCTGACAAGGAGAACATCAAGCCCGGTTGCGGTCACGATTCTGGGCGGCTTGAGCCCGGTACGGCCTTCACTCAAAGCCTTGTCGACATCGCCGATAGCCCGCTCCGTTCCCAGCAGGAGCAGGCGCGGCGCCAGCTCCTGCTGAAACAGGCGCTCCAGCGATAAACTCGGTTTTTCTTTGGCGAGAGTTTCTGCCGGGAGCCCCGCGCCTGTCGGCGCCCCATACAAAGCAATCCCTTCAAGCCTTAAGTTGTAGTACCAGCGTCCGCGAGAAAGCCTGACCTTGAGTTCCCCTCGGAGAACCGCAGCTTCCCCCCGCTTGGGCGCATGGTCGACCGGGCAACGGAAGGTGATCGCTGCTTCCCGGTCGAAGTCGAATAGCTCGCCGTAGATGTAGTCCGGGTAGGGCCATATTTCCTTCACGATACCTCTCACCGTGACTGTCTCAGCCGGTGGCAAGATCTTCACTTTGCGGAACAAGGCCGCCACGCTGACAGCTCCTTCCATTCCGCTTTCGTCACGACTTCGCGTTGTCTCGTTCACTGCTCGGTGCCTTTCCGGTGAGCTCTCCTGGCGAGGGTAACCGTTCCGGCAACGGCGTGCAGGCCCGTCGCGGCTTCGATCGACGCGGCAACGCTTTTACAATCGCGAAAACGGTATGCTCTCTCCCTCCCTTTCAGAAGCGCTGGAACGCGGCGCGCTCGTACTCACCAGCACCCCCCGGGCCGCGCGGGCGCTCCATCGCGCCTGGGCCGAGGCCTGCCGGGCGGCGGGCATCCGCAGCTGGCGCGCGCCGCGCATCGAGGACTGGAAGTGCTGGGTGAGCGCGCCGGCGCACAGGGCCGCGCTAGGGCGGCAAACGCTCACCCCACTCCAGGAGCTGCACCTTTGGGGCTTGGTGCAGCGGGAAGAAGCCCGGCAGGTGGTCGCGCCGGGGCGCCTGGCGGAGCTGGCCTGCTCCGCCTACAGCCTGCTGAGCGCGTACGAGGCGCACGACGCGCGGCGGGCGAGCTGGGCCGCGGCGCACGAGGACGCGGAACGCTTTTTGGCCTGGGCCGAGGCCTTCGACGGGCTGTGCCGCGCGGCCGGTGCGGCTCCCCGTTGCACGCTCGAGGCAGCGCTGGCCGAGCAGGCGGGCGCGCTCGGGATGGGGCCCGAAGAGATCGTGCTGGTCGGCTTCGAGCGGCTGACGCCGGCGCAGGAAAAGCTGCTGGCCGCGCTGCCCTGCCAAGTTACCCACGCGCAGCCGGACGAGTCGGCGCTCAGCCGGAAGCTGGTCGAGGCCCGCGACGAGGGCGAGGAGCTGCGCGCCTGCGCGGAATGGGCCCGCGCGGCTCTGGAGAGCAGGGGGGAGCGAAAGATAGGCATCCTGGTGCCGGACTTGCGGCGGCTCAAGCCCGAGCTCGACCGGGTTCTGCGGCGGACGCTGCAGCCGGAAGCGGCGCGCGCGGCGGCCGGCGGGCAGGCACCTTTGTATGAGTTTTCGCTCGGCTCACCGCTGGCCGAGGTGCCCCTGGCGGAGGCCGCGCTGCTGCTTCGGCGGTGGGCGGCCAGGCAGGCGCTGCCGGCGGCGGAAGCCTCCTCACTGCTGCTGAGCGGGTTCGCGGCGGAGACTGTTGAAGAAGCGCTTGCGCTGGCGATGGCCGATGCGGGGCTCAGGAGCCGGGGTCTGCTTGCCCAGGATGTCGCGCTCGGGCCCCTGTTGGGCCATGCGGAGCGCGCGTCCGAGCAGAACCGGGGCTTGCTGCCCGCGGGCTTTGCGAGCCGGATGCGCGCGATGCTCGATCGCCTGGCGCGGGAGGGTTCGGGGCGTAGAGACCGCTCCGCCTGGGCAAGCCTCGCCGGGGAGCTGCTCGCGCTTGCGGGCTGGCCGGGCTTTCGGGAGCTGTCCTCGGTCGCTTTCCAGGCTCGCGAGCGATGGGAGTGCCTCCTGGAGGAGGTCGCGGCGGTGTCCGCCGTCGCGGGGCCGGTGTCGTTTCGGGGTTTCGTGCGGGAGCTGGGCGAGGCGGCGCGCGCGGCCCTGTTCGCGGCCGAGTCGGAAGACGCGCCGGTGCAGGTCCTGGGCATCAGCGAGGCGGCGGGCCTCCAGTTCGACGCGGTGTGGGCGATGGGGCTGTGCGAAGGCGCGTGGCCCGCGGGGGGCCGGGTCCACCCCTTGCTCGCGCCGGGGCTGCAGCGCGACGCGGGCATGCCCCACACCAGCCCGGAAGAGGACCTGCGGTTGGGCCGGGCACAGATGGACCGGGTGCTCGCGAGCGCGCCGGAGGTGGTCCTGAGCCATGCGCGGCAGGGCCAGGGCGGCATCGAGACCCGGCCCGCGCCGCTCCTGCTTGCCTTGGGGCTGCACGCGGAGCCGGCCGGCG
>CAXUHL010000126.1:0-8568 GCA_964250745.1 uncultured Acidobacteriaceae bacterium | reverse complement strand
CTGCGGGATGCCGCCGGCGTTGATGACCCGTTCGACGGGGACGCCGTGCTCGGCCATGCGCTCGAGCACGATGCGGGTGTGCATGGCGGTGCCTTCGATGGCGGCGAACAGCTCGTCCTCGGCGGTATGGAGCAGGTTCCAGCCGAAGGTGACGCCGCCGAGCTCGGCGTTGACCAGCACGGTGCGGTCGCCGTTGTCCCAGGAAAGGCGCAGGAGGCCGGTCTCCCCCGGCTTATACCGCGCGAGCCCCGCTGCCAGCTCGGGGAGTGCCGTTTTCGCGCGCCGGGCGATCGCGTCGAAGATGTCGCCGGTGGCGGACAGGCCCGCCTCGACGCCGGTGAACGCGGGGTGCACGCTGCCGGGGACGACGCCGCAGACACCCGGCACGAGCGAAGTCTTGCGCTCCATGGCGACGATGCAGGTGGAGGTGCCCACCACGTTGACCACGTCGCCCTCGCGGCAGCCCGCGCCGATCGCGTCCCAGTGAGCGTCGAACGCGCCGACGGGGATCGGAATCCCGGGTTCGAGGCCCAAACGCGCGGCCCACTCCGGGGCCAGGCGGCCGGCTAAGCGGTCGGAGGTGAGGTATTCCCCGGCGAAGCGGGCGCGGACGCGGTCGAGCAGCGGGTCGAGCTTGGAAAAGAACAGCTGCGGCGGCAGGCCGCCCCAGCGCGGGTTCCACAACCACTTGTGGCCCATGGCGCACACGCTGCGACGGGCCAGAGCGGGGTCGGCAACGCCGGCCAGGGTGGCGGCGACCATGTCGCAGTGCTCGAACGCGGTCGCCCAATCCCGGCCCGGATTGTGCCTGAGCCAGTAGAGCAGCTTGGCCCAGCCCCACTCGTGGGAGTACACGCCGCCGCACCACTCGATGGCTTCGAGGCCCTCCGCATGGGCGAGCGCGGTGATCTCCTGCGCCTCGGCCCTGGCCCGGTGGTCGCACCACAGCATGTACTCGTCGAGCGGCTGCATCCGCCGGTCGACGACGACGACGGACGAGCCGGTGGTGTCGAGGGCGATCGCCCGGACCAGCTCGCCGGACGTGTTCGTTTCCTTCAAAACCGCTTGCGTGGCCCGGGCCAGGGCGGCCATCTGGTCGTGGTGGGATTGGGTGGCGTGGTCGGGGTCGTCGCGGCGGCGGTGCAGCGGGTACTCGGCGGTGGCGGTGCCGAGGCTGCCCCGGTTGGAGTCGAGCAGGGTTACGCGGACGCTGAGGGTTCCGAAATCGACGCCGGCTACAATCATCGGAAATCCTTAGAGCCACACCGCCTGCGCGGCTGGCAACCACTTCGTGGCGAGCTCTTGTTTGAGTCGCATTCAGTTTTGCTTATGCAATGCATTCGCCAGCGTGAGTTTTCCTTGCGTCTTCATACCTGTTCCCAACATGATTGCAGAAATCTGTACGAGAATAGCTATGACCAGCATAATCCATGCTGACTGGGAGCTTAGTAGTTCTCCCGGCCACTTACACGGTGCAACGCAATTAGGCAGGTTTTGACAAAAGAAATAAATCCATAGAAGGAGTGCTGCCAAGTGTAACGACATGAATCCAATTCCGAAAATTGGCAATGCAAGAGCGCTGTAGAAAAGAGCTACATTCTGCCGAGCTGTGCCCTCTAGGCCTATTCCGATTACAAGAACTGCTCCAGCAAACGAATGCACTGCTGCTAGTACACCTGCCGTGCAAAGTAGAAGCCGGGAGCTCATGATGAGAAGCTTTTGCATCTACTCGCCTCTTTGCTCGTGCCAGTGCATCTTCCATCCAAGATATTTGATCGCGGCCTCGAATACCGGAGCTGCCGTGAGCGAGAAGTTCCCCGCCACGTGGTGCTCGAAGCCTTCCTCGCAAATATAGCGGAGCAGCCTCTGCATGCGGGGGATTTCAACCACGCCCGCCCCGCCGAAGGTTTCGAGCGGGTCGGCGGTGAAAGCGCCCTCGCCCACGTACCCGCGCATCTCCCCGCGGAGGTCGTCGGTCGAAAAGCGCAGGTACGTCATCGCCCCGGCCTTGACCCGCCCCACGCACGTACCGAAGGTGTTTTCCTTGCCCACTGTGCCGGCGATGATGGCCTGGAAGTCCATGGTGACCGACTCGAAGAAGTGCTTCGGCAGGTTGGAGCAGTGGAAGCACACGGCCTTGTTCTCGTCCTCGCCGTAGTTGTTGTTCCAGTCGAGCAGGGCGGACGGGGTCTCGGAGGCGAGCGCGAGCCCGTACATGCTCAGCACCCCGGCCACGTCGGTTTCGCAGGCGGAGGAGAACAGGTTTTCGCTCATCATGCTCATCACCGTGCAGGGCACCACGCCGAAGAACTCCTCGAGCGCGGTCCAGCACTGGATCGCCGAAATGGTGCAGTACGTTTCGCGCATCCAGCCGTCGATCACCGCGCCGAGCTTCGCCATCTTCATCAGCGCCTCGGCGGGGACGCTCGCGGTGGGCACATAGGCCTGGATCGCGGCGAGCTTCTCCTGCGCGGCATCGTCGGTGTCCCGCATGCGGTCGATGCGGCCCAGGATCTCCGAAAGATCGAGTGTTTCGACCGAGATGCCGTGGCGTTCAAGCAGCTTCTCCGAGTAGCGGACGGTGTTGAAGGCCGCGGGCCGCGCGCCGATCGCCCCGATGCGCAGGTTGCGGAAGCCATTGACTACGCGGCAGGTGGCTGCGAACCGGGCCAGGTCGCGCGCGAACGCGTCGGAACCTGGGGCAACCGTATGTCTCGCGGTCAGAGAGTAGGGAATCCCGTACTGCTGGAGGTTGTTGCAGGCCGACATCTTGCCGCAGAACGAGTCGCGCCGGTCTGAGATCTTCATGGTCTCGGTGCGGTCCGGCGTGGCCTGGACCAGGACCGGCACGCGCAGGCCGGAGAGCCGGATCGCGTCCACGATCGCCCGCTCCTCGCCGAAGTTGGGCAGCGTGACGAGAATCCCGTCGATCCGGTCCTCCTCGCGGCGGAACAGCTCAGCGCAGCGGCGGGCGTCGTCGGGGGTCTGCACGGCGCCGTGCTGGGACTGGACCGGATCGAGAACCGCACACCCGTAGCCGAGCCGGTCCAGGACCGCGATGATTTCCTCGCGACCTTCCCGGGCCAGGTGGTGTGGAAAGAATCCGCGTGAACCGACGATGACGCCGAACGTTTGCCGCTTTGTGGTCAAAACCGCTCCCGAGAAACCGTTTTCATGAATGACACTGAGTGTCCTGCCCGGGCAGTCCGGGCGTCAAGCCTCCCGTACACTCGCCATGGAGAGCCGCCATGCCGCAGGGTCGCAAGCCTCAGCTTTGGGTCGTTCTGCTCGTGCTCGCCGGGCTGGCGCTGTCCGCCTACCGGGGCGCGCGCAGGCTCCTGCCCGCGCCCGCGGCGGGTCATGCGTACGCGCCGCGGGGCGCGGCCGGGGCCGGCGGGGGCGCGCGCGGCATCCGCTGCGCCTCCACCTACTACGGCCAGTGGCGGACGCCCGCGCCCGGAGTCTGCCGCACACGCATGGTCGACGGCAACCTGCTGCCGGACCCGCGCTGCACTCCGGGTGGGGTCGACCCGTCCATCACAGCGGACATGCTGCGGGACCGGAGCTTTTCCACCCGCTGCGACCGGGACTGTGCTTCGAGCCACGCGCAGAAGCTCGAGGAGTACAGCTGGTACGGCATCGAGCGGCCGCGCGGCAACCAGGGGCCGCGGCAGGTGTGCGAGCTGGACCATCTGGTCCCGCTGGCGCTGGGCGGGGCCGACGGGCTGGGCCACCTGTGGCCGGAATGCGGACCGGCCGGGGCCGCACTGGCCGAGCGCAGCTTCAAGATCAAGGACCGGGTCGAGAACTACCTGGCCGACGCAGTGAAGGCCGGGCGCATGCCGCTGGCCGAAGCGCAAAGGGGCATCGCCGAGGACTGGAGCCGCTACCTCCCCGCCGCGAACCAGTACTGCGCCCAAGGCGGACGCTGCTAGGCCGCTGCTGAACCGCCCCGTGCATCTCAAACACCCGGGAGAAAACAATGCCTGACAGCATCGATCAATCGAAGGTCCATACCACGCTCGAAAAACTTATCGACGTCCTCAAGGACGGGCACCAGGGCTTCCTGGAGCTGGAAAAGCATCTGAAGCACCCGGAAGCGCGCAAGTTCTTCCTGCAGGAGACGCAGGCGCGCGCGAACTTCGCCGGGGAGCTCGAAAACGAGCTGCATCGGCTCGGCGAGAAGGACGTGAAGCAGTCCGGGATGATCGCCGGCAAGGTTCACCGGGCATGGGGTGAGTTGAAAGCCAGCCTGGGCGGCGGCGACCACACTCTGCTGGCGACCGCCGAGCAGGGCGAGGATGCCGCGAAGAAAGCCTACGAGGAAGCGCTCAAGGTTCACCTGCCGGCGGACATCCGCGACGTGCTCACCCGGCAGCAGGCGCACGTCGTGCAATCGCACGACACCATTCGCGGCTTCCGGGATGCGACGAAGGGCTAGTGACGAGTCGCGAGTGACAAGCAGCAAGGCGACTTGATGCTTGAATGGGAAGGCCGCCCATGGAGGCGGCCTTCCCGTCATCTGCAAACTATCCTGTTGTTTGAACCGGAATCGCAGCGACGGCTAGTCGTGACTTGCCACTCGCAACTTGCTTTCTCACCCCAGCCACTTCGGATTCCCGGCCGTGCCGTCGTAGTGAGGCGAGGTTTTGAACAGCTCCGTGGTCCCGGTCATCGCCAGCTGCTGCGTTCTAGCGAGGAGGGCGGCCTGTTGAGCTTGCGGCATGGGCTGGAAGCCTTTGATCGCGGTGAACGCCTGGTCGAGGATCGGCATGGAGTCGATGCCGGTGATCACGACCGAAACCGGCTGCGACAGACTCCACTGCATGGCCTCGATGGCCTGGACGACGCCCGAGTCCAAGATGTAGTGGTCGCCGAAGGTCTTCATCGCGAGCACGCCGGTGCCCTCGCGCTGTGCCACGGGTACGACCTCCTTGAGGAACGAGCGGAAGTGCGCGTCCATGACGTTGATCGGCATCTGCACCGTATCGAACTTGAAGCTGTTGGCCTTGGCCACCTCGAACATGCGCAAGTGGATCGCGGGGTCTTTGTGGCCGGTAAAGCCGATGTGCTTGATCTTGCCCTGCTCGCGCGCGGCGACCGCGGCTTCCATCGCGCCGCCCTTGGCGAAGATGCGATCGGGATCCTCGAAGCGGATTACCTCGTGGAACTGCACCAGGTCGATCTGGTCGGTGCGCAGCCGGGCGAGCGACTGCTCGAGCTGCCGGTTGTACTCCTTGGCCGTGCGCCCATCGATCTTGGTCATCAGGAAGACCTTTTCGCGGTAGCCGTCGCGCAGAGCCTCGCCCATGCGGAGCTCACTGGTGCCCTCGTTGTAGTCCCAGCAATTGTCCATGAAGGTGATGCCGCGGTCGATGGCGGCGCGGACGAGCGCGATGCTCTCGGCCGAGGTGGGCTGCTTGCCGATGTGGAAGCCGCCCAGGCCGATGGCGGAGACGCGCTCGCCGGTGGTGCCGAGCTCGCGATACTGCATGGCGGGGTTTTCGGCGCGCTTGCCGGGTTTGCCCGCAGGGCCGCCGCCCGCGCCGGGCAGGGGTGACTGTTGTGCCTGCGCCTGCGCGACCGCGCCCACCCCCGCCACCGCTGCTGTTTTCAGGAAATCTCTGCGCTCCATGTCCGCTCCTTGACTGTCCCAAGGTGTGATGCCGACTCAAGGCGCACCATCGCGCGCGTTTACCCTAGACGTACCCCGATGCCCCTCGCGCTGCTGATCCTCGGCTTCTTCGGCCTGCTCACGTCTACTGTTTTCACGGGGATCGTCGCGGCGGGCGCGCGCAGGTTTCTCCGTTCCCGGCCGGCACCCGCGCGGCTCCCGCTGCCGCCCGTTTCACTGCTTAAACCCCTCCACGGCGCGGAGCCCGACTTGGCCGCCCACCTCGCGACTTTTTTCGAGCAGGCGTACCCGGCCCCGTTCGAGCTGCTGTTCTGCGCCCGCACGGAGGACGACCCCGGCCTCGCGATCGCCCGCGCGGTGGCGGCACGTTACCCGCATGTTCCCGCGCTGTTTCTGGAGGTTGACGGCCCGGTCCACGTCAACGCCAAGGTCAGCTCGCTCGCAACGATGGCCGAGGCCGCGCGCCACGACCTGTTCGTCATCAGCGACTCCGACGTGCGCGTTACTCCGGGGTATCTGCGCGCGGTCGCCGAGGACTTTCGCGACCCCGCGGTGAGCGCCAGCACCTGCCTGTACCGAGGCGTCGCCGGCAAGGGCTTGTGGGCGAAGCTCGAAGCGGCGGGCATGACGGTCGAGATGACCGCGGGCGTGCTCGCCGCGAACCTGCTCGAAGGCATGCAGTTCCTGCTTGGCCCCACGATGTCCGCTCGGCGCGCGGCCGTGGACCGGATGGGCGGCTTCGGGCGGCTCGGGCCGTTCTGCTCGGACGATTTCCTGCTGGGCAACTGGATCGCCGGGCAGGGCGGCAAGGTGGTGCTTTCGCGCCACGTCATCGACCATGTCGTGCTGAACCTGACGTTTCTGACCAGCATGAAGCACCAGATCCGCTGGATGAAGTCGACGCGGTTTTCGCGCCCCAAGGGGCACTTCGGCACGGGGCTCACGTTCAGCGTGCCATTCGGCCTGCTCGCGTTCGCTTCGGCGCTGGTGCTTCATCGCCCGGCGCTCGGGGCAGCCGCGCTGGCCTGGTCGGTTTTGTCGCGCATGGCGCTGGCGTCGATCACCGCGGGCCCGGTCGCGCACGATCCCGCGTTTGTCCGCACAGTCCTCACCTATCCTTTGCGGGACGTTCTGGGCTTCTTCTTCTGGGCGGCCAGCTACGGCAGCGGGCGCATCCTGTGGCGCGGGGAGCTGTACCGGCTCGGCGCGGAAGGGCGCATGGAAAAAATCCACCGTTGACACCGCCGCTTCGGGCGCTTACCCTTGCGGCGTTTCCATCCCTCCGCTCCCCGAGGCACTTCCCTCATGCGCCGATCCACCCTTCCGCTCGCCGCCGCGCTTCTCGCCAGCTCCCTTCCCGCGCTCGCCCAAACCGGGCCGCCCTCCGGCAAGATCGTCGGCGGGTACTTCGAGGAGTGGAGCATTTACTACGCCCACTACAACCTGGCCGACCTGGAGGCAAAGGGCTCGGCGGCCAAGCTGACGCACCTTTTCTACGCGTTCGGCGGGGTGAAGGCGAGCGCCGCGGCCCCGGCCAGCGACAGCTGCGCGATCGCGGACTCCTGGGCCGACTACCAGACGCCCTATCTGCCGCCGGTTGCGGGCATCGCGGACACGGCGCCGCTGTACGGCAACTTCGCCGAAATCGCCAAGCTCAAGAAGCTCCACCCGACGCTCAAAACCGTTATCTCCCTTGGCGGGGGCAGCGCGGTCGCGGCGCAGGCGTTCGCGACGGCGGCGGCGACCGGCACGGGCCGCAAGGCGCTGGCGGCCTCCTGCATCGACCGCTTTCTGGTGGGCAACGTCGCGGGCGACGGCTCGGTGATGGCGCCGGGATTGTTCGACGGCATCGACATCGACTGGGAGTACCCGTCGGCGGCGGACACGGCGAACTTCACGCTGCTGCTTCGCGAGTTCCGCGCGCAGCTGGACGCGCTGAGCGCCAGAACGGGCAAGCCCTACAGCCTCAACTTCAACGGACCCGCAGGCTCGCAGAACTACAAGAACATCGACCTGAAGGCGGCGGCGCAGGCGGTGGACTTCATCACGATGGACGGCTACGACTACGCCGGGACGTGGGAGACCACCACCAATGAGGGCTCGCCGTTGTTCGACGCGCCGCAAAACCCGCAGTTCGGGCAGGGACTGGCGATCGACAACACCTTTCTCGCGTACACCAAGGCAGGCGTGCCCGCGTCGAAGTTCCTGCTGGGCATTCCCCTGTACGGGCCGGGCTGGACGGGTGTGCCGAACGTGAACGGCGGGCTGTACCAGAGCTCGACCGGGCCTGCCCCGGTGTTGTTGGCCGACGGCTCAGGCCGGTGCGCGGACCTGAGCGGCAACACGGCCGGGTGCGATCCGCTCTTGACGCCGGGCGATGCGACCTACGCGACGTTGTCGACACTGGCGACGCACGGTTGGCAGACGAACTTCGACTTCAGCCGGCTTGCCGTTTCGCTGTACGACCCGGCGGCGCGTACGTTCTACAGTTTCGACGACCCGGGCACGGCGTACCTGAAGTCGATGTACACGCGCTGGCGCGTGCCGGGCGGCCTGGCCGGGGCGTTCGTCTGGGCGCTGAAGGACGACGATGCGCAGGGGTCGATGGTGAAGGCGGTGGCCGGAGGGCTCGGGCGGTGAGAGGAAGGGTGGAGGGTAGAGGGTAGAGGGGGGGGCGGGTGGGGGGGGGGGGTTGGGCGGGGGTGTTGGAGAGGGTCGAGGGTGGAGGGTAGAGGGTGTATTGCGGGTCATCCTGAGGAGCGAAGCGACGAAGGACCTGCTTTGCTTTGTGGGCCGAGAGAGAGAGCAGGTCCTTCGCTCCGCTCAGGATGACCCTTTGTGCTGGAAAGCGGAGAGGTGTGCATCGGATCGCCGTGCGAGATCCCCTCTACCCTCTACCCTCTCCCCTCCCCTCCACCCTCTCCCCTCTACCC
>CAXUHL010000125.1:5936-8599 GCA_964250745.1 uncultured Acidobacteriaceae bacterium | reverse complement strand
CCCGCGGCGGCGACCGAAGCCATCGAGGCCGGGGTGGATAAGGTCTTCCTGACCGGGTCGGCGGCGACAGGCGAAGCAGTGCTTCACGCGCTTGCGGGGTCGGCGACGCCCTCGGTGATGGAGCTTTCGGGTTGTGACGCGGTGTTCGTCCTGCCGGGGGCGGAGCTGGACCGGGTGGTGGAGGCGCTGGCGTTCGGGCTGCGGCTCAACGGCTCGGCGACGTGCATGGCCCCGCGCCGGGTGCTCGTGGCGCAGGCGCTGGCCGGGGAGCTCGAAACGAAGCTGGGCGCGGCGGTGAGCGGGCTGCCGCCCATCCCGGCGACGCAGGGGCTGCGGGACCGCCTTCGGGATCTGGTCGCGGAGGCGCAGTTTCTCGGTGCGCGCACGGTGGTCGATGGGCTGGATCTGCCCATCGAGAGCGCGGGCCTCGGAGCGACTCTGCTGACGCGGGTCACGCCGGAGATGCGGGTGGCGCGGGAGGACGTGTTCGCACCGGTGCTGTCCATGATGAGCTTTCGGAGCGCGGCGGAAGCGGCGGCGCTCCACGAGCAGTGCCCGTACGCGCTGACGGCGGCGATTTTCGGTCCCGAAAAGCAGGCGCGGGCGCTCGCGGCGACGGTCACGGCGGGGACGGTGATCCTGAACGACCTGATCGTGCCGACGGCGGACCCGCGTGTACCGTTCGGCGGCAGGAAGCGGTCGGGCTTCGGCGCGACGCGCGGGCGCGAGGGGCTATTGGAGATGACCGCGCCGCGTGCGATCGTACGGCAGCGCGGGACGAGCCGGATGGCGTACCGGCCCACGGGCGCGGCGCACGCGGGCCTTTTCGCCGGGTACATGCAGCTGGCGCACGCGAGCGGCTGGCGCAAGCGGCTGGAAGGTTTGCGGATGATGGGCCGTGCGCTGCCCGGTCTGCGCTAAAGAGGGTGGCGCAAGCGGCGGGACAGTTTGCGCGGGATGGGCCGGGCCCTGCCCGGTCTGCGCTGGGGATTTTTTGACGAGTTCGAGGAGACTGGAAATGCGTGTAGCGGTGATCGGTTCGGGGTTGGGCGGGTTGTCGGCGGCGTGTACGCTGGCCGCCCGCGGGTACGAGGTCAAGCTGTTCGAAAAGAACCCGTGGCTGGGGGGCAAGGCGGCGCAGCTCAAGGAGCAGGGGTTCCGGTTCGACATGGGGCCGACGATCCTGATTCAGCCGTCGGTGCTGCGCCGCATTTTCTGCGAGGCGGGGCGCGACCTGGACGACTACGTCAAGATGGTGCGCCTGGACCCGCAGTGGCGCTGCTTCTTCGAGAACGGGTCCGTGCTGGACTTGAAAGACGACGTCGGCGCGACGGCGGTGGAGCTGAACGCGCGCCGCCCCGGAATGGGCGACAAGTACGTGCAGTTCATGCACTACTCCCGCGAGCTGCACTCGATCTCCGACCGGTTCTTCTTCTGGAAGTCGGTGGGCGGCATCAAGGACACCTTCGACGTGAACGGGGCGTTCGACAAGCGGGTTCTGCGCGACCTGCTCCAGATGCGCATCGGTCACACCGTCGGCGGCACCATCCGCAAGTACATCGAGGACCCGGACGTGGCGCAGATGCTGGACCACTATGTCCAGTACGTCGGGTCGTCCCCGGATGCTTCGCCGGCCATCCTGTGCTCGATCGGGAACATGCAGGCCGAGGAGGGCATCTGGTACCCGATGGGCGGCACCCGCGCGGTGCCCGAAGCGCTGGTGAAGCTGGGGCGCGAGCTGGGCGTCGAGTACCACACCTCCACCGAGGTGGAGCGCCTGCTGACCACGCGCGAGGGCGCGCGCGAGAAGGTCACGGGCTTCCTGACCACGGGCGGAGAGAAATACCTGTGCGACGCGGTGGTTTCGAACGAGGACGCGGTCCGCACCTACCGCGAGCTGCTGCGGGGCCCGGTGGCGGGCCGGTACAACCGGGCGCGCGGGTACGAGCCGGCCTGCTCCGGCGTGGTGCTCTACCTGGGGCTCAAGAAGCGGTACGACCACCTGGCGCACCACGATTTCGTCTTTTCGCGCGACCCGCACGAGGAGTTCCACCACATCTACGACCTGGGCAACCCGGCCCCGGACCCGACCTGCTACCTGGCCTCGACCAGTCGCACCGAGCCCGCGACCGCGCCCGAGGGCGGCGACGCACTGTACGTGCTGGTACACACGCCTTACCTGCGGCCGAACCACAACTGGTCCGAAATGTTCCCGCGCTACCGGCAGGTGATCCTGGACAAGCTGAAGCGCACGGCGGGCATGGAGGACATCGAGGAGCGGATCGTGTTCGAGCGGCATCTGACGCCGGTGGACATCCACAACCGGTACAAGGTGCTCAACGGAGCCATCTATGGGCTGTCGAGCCATGGGCGGTTCAACGGCGCGTTCAAGCCGTCGAACACATCAAGCGAGATCGACGGGCTGTTTCTCGCGGGCGGCGCGGCGCACCCCGGGCCGGGCATGCCGATGGTGATGATGTCAGGCTGGATCGCCGGGGATGCGGTGGACCAGCGCTATCGCGGGACGGCTTCGGCGCTGCGCTCGCGCAAGGGCGCGGAAGCGCTGCTGGCCCAAAGCCGTTGACCGGAAACGCGCGCCGCGCGGGGGGCCGGCGCCCCCCCGGGGGCCCGGCGATCGCGCCGCCGAGCCAGCCGCCAAGCGT
>CAXUHL010000125.1:0-5926 GCA_964250745.1 uncultured Acidobacteriaceae bacterium | reverse complement strand
GGGGGCGGGGCGGGCCCACTCCCTCTTGTCCCCCCCCCGGGGGGGGGGGGGGGCCCCCCCCGCGCCGAGGAGTCCAGGCCGCCCGAGCTTTCGCGCGGCACGCTCCGGATTGCCGATTGGTACGTGCGGCGGTTCATGCGCAGGCAGTTCCACGCGGTGCGCCTGGCGCGGCCGGAGCGCTGGCCGCGCGCGGCCCGTCCGTTGATCGTATGTATGAACCACCCTTCCTGGTGGGACCCCCTGATGGGCTACATGCTGAGCCGGCGGCTCGCGCCGGAGCGCCGCCATTATGCGCCGATGGACGCGCGGGCGTTCACGCGCTATCAGGTTTTGCGCAAGATCGGGCTGTTCCCCGTGGAGCAGGGCACAGCGCGGGGGGCGGTGCAGTTTCTCCGGGCGGCTGAAGGGGTCTTCCGCGACCCGGACGCGGTGCTGTGGGTCACGCCGCAGGGCACGTTTACCGATGCGCGGGCGCGGCCGGCCGGGTTTCGACCCGGGCTCGCGGCCTTGCTGCGCAGGATGCCCCGGGTCACGGTGCTGCCCATCGCGCTCGAGTACACCTTTTGGGAGGAGCGCCTGCCGGAAGCGCTCGCGCTGCTGGGCGAGCCGGTACTCTTTGAGCGAGGACTCGATTTGGAGATGGGGATGGAAGCGGCGCAGGACGAGCTGGCCGGGCTGGCGCAGCGGCGCGATCCGGCTCCGTTTGTGTCCGCGCTCGCCGGCCGGTCCGGCACCGCGGGCGTGTACGAGCTGTGGGAGCGGGGGCGCGCGCTCCTCCGCGGCAAACGGTACGAGGCGGAGCATGCGAGCGTGATGCGGGGCGGCAAACTCGACCGGTGAAGAACCCATTCGCATCGCCGTGGGTGGCCGCGGCCTTTGTCTGCTCGACCGGATCGCTGGCCTGCTTTTGCGTGAACCTGCTGTGGTATCGCGAGCCCCGTCCGGCCCCGGCCTCGACCGAGCCGGTGTCCGTGCTGATTCCGGCGCGCAACGAGGAAGCCGGCATCGAGGCCGCAGTCGAAAGCGTGCTGGCTCAAACCGGCGTCGCGCTCGAACTGCTGGTGATGGACGACCACTCCACCGACCGGACCGCGGCACTGGCGCAGGCTGTTGCCGAGCGGGATACGCGCCTGCACATCCACAGCGCGCCGCGACTGCCGCAAGGCTGGAACGGCAAGCAGCACGCCTGCGCGACGCTGGCCCGCCTGGCCCGGCACGATGTGCTGTGCTTCCTGGACGCGGATGTGCGCCTGAGCCCGGACGCGCTGGGGCGGCTTTTGGGCGAGCTCGACCGGCAGGGGCTGGATCTGCTGAGCGGCTTTCCCCGTGAGGAAACGGGCTCGTGGCTGGAGAAGTTGCTGATCCCGCTGATCCACTTCGTGCTGCTGTGCTACCTGCCGCTGCCGTTTTCGCGGTGGTTTCGGCGCATCCCGTCGCTGGCCGCCGGGTGCGGGCAGGTGATTCTCGTACGTCGAGCGGCCTATGAAGCGAGCGGCGGCCACGGGGCGATCCGCGAAAGCATGCACGATGGGCTGATGCTGCCGCGCCGGCTGCGCCGCAAGGGCTACACGACCGATATCTGCGACCTGACCGGCGTGGCCAGCTGCCGCATGTACCGCGACGCGGGCGAGGTTTGGCGGGGATTGGGCAAGAACGCGACGGAGGGCATGGCCGCCCCCTGGCGCATCCTGCCATTTACGGCGCTCCTGTTCGCGGGGCAAATGCTGCCCGTGGGGCTTCTGGCGAAGGGGCTTTTGCGGCGAGGGCCGGTGCTGTGGCCGGCGGTCTCGGTGGCGGCGGGCTACGGCCTGCGCTCCCTGGCGGCGCGCCGGTTCCGGCAAAGTGCGTTCGGCGCTCTGCTGCATCCATTGGGAATAGCGATTCTGATCGGCCTGCAGTGGTGGTCGCTCCTCGGCAAGTTGAGCGGCCGGCAGGCAGTGTGGAAGCATCGGACCTATGAACTGGGTTGACCGGATGAAGACATTGGTTTGCGGGGTGTTGATCGCGGCGGCGGCGTGGTCCGCGCGGGGTATGGAGCCGGACCGCCGGGAAGGCGCGAACGGCGCTTGGCGGGCGCAGATGGAAGCTGCTCGCGCGGCGTACTATGCCGGCCTGGAAGGCGACCGGGACGCCGATGCCGACGCGCGGCGGCGATTTTCAGAGCTTGCGCAGCAGCACCCCAACGAGGCGGCGCTCAAGGCCTACATGGGCAGCCTCCAGCTGCTGGATGCCGCCCGGACCTGGGCCGTGTGGCGCAAGCACACGCTGAGCCAGGAAGGGTTGAGCGCGATGGACGCGGCCGTGGACGCAAGCCCGGGCGACCTGGAAGCGCGGTTCGTACGCGCGCTGACCACCTGGCACCTGCCCTTCTTTTTCCATCGCAAGCAGCAGGCCGAGGCGGACCTGGCCATCCTGGGCCCCCGGGCGGAGCAGGCCGCGCGCGCGGGCGAGCTGCCGCCGCCCCTGGCCGCCGCCGCGCTGGACTACTGGGGGCAGGTGCTGGCCGAACGCTCGCAAACGGACGGGGCCCGCAAGGCCTATCTGGCCGCGGTGCGCGTGGACCGGGGCAGCCCCGGCGGTACCGATGCCCTCAAGCGTCTTCGTTAGGCTTCGGGGAAGCGCCGAATGTTCGCGATGACATAAAGCGGGCGCCGTTTGACTTCGGTGTAGATGCGGCCCAGGTACTCGCCCATGATGCCGAGCGCGATGAGCTGCAGCCCGCTCAGGAACAGCACGCCGATAAACAAGGTCGCCCAGCCCTGCACCCAGTGCCGGGTAAGGATGCGGACGGCCAGCGCGTAGAGGATGCCGAGAATCGACAGTGCCGCCGCGCCGAAGCCGAGCAGCGCGACGATGCGCAGGGGCACGGTCGAGAACGACACGATGCCGTCGAGCGCCAGGTTGATCATCTTGCCGAGCGGGTACTTGGTTTTGCCCGCGAACCGGGCCGCGCGGCTGTAGGGCAGGCCGACCTGGCGAAACCCGGCCCAGGAGCACATGGCGCGCAGGAGCCGCTGACGCTCCGGCATCTCGAGCAGCACGTTGACGACCTTGCGGTCGAGCAGGCGGAAGTCGCCCGTGTCGAGCGGGATCTGAACATCGGAAAGCCGGTTGATGAGCCGGTAGAACGCCTTGGCGGTCCAAAGTTTGAAGCCCGACTCGCCGGCCCTGTGGCGGCGCACGCCGTAGACGACCTCCGCCCCTGCGCGCCACAGCTCGGCCATGCGGGCAATGAGCTCGGGCGGGTCCTGGAGGTCCGCGTCGATCAGGAGGACCGCTTCGCCCCGCGCGAGCTCGAGGCCCGCCGACACGGCGAGCTGGTGGCCGAAGTTGCGGGACAGCTCGACGACGGTGACACGCGGGTCGCCCAAGCTTGCCAGGATCGCGGACGTGCCATCCGTGGAACCGTCGTCGACATAAACGATCTCGTAGTCGGGCCCGGCCTCGGCCAGCGCGGCGGACAAGCGCGCGTGGCAGGCGGGCAGGACCTCGGCCTCATTGAAGCAGGGAACGATGGCGGTCAGCATCGAGGGGCATTACGGGCCGGTTGGAAGGTGCGTGCGCGCCCGCTCAGGAAATGCGCTTGCCGAACAGGTCGTCCCTTTCCCGGCGCGGGCTGCAGGCGCACGATGCCGCGCAGCCGACGAGCACAGCGGCACCGCTTGTGACGGCAGCCTCCGCCCAGTGTGGGTTCATGAGCGCGAACTGCCGAAGAACGTCCTGCAAATGGAGGAACCACATGGCGACACCTGTTTTCCAGTGGGGCTTGCCGGCGAGAGTCTGTATTGGAAGCGGCTCCGTCCGGTTCTGAGATCATCCTGTCACCAATGGGATTCGTCATGCAACGAGAATTTTGTTTCTTTTGGAGAAACGCTGCATCGGCGCGGAAAATCGCGTACGTTCGACCCGAAACGGAGCGAGCCTGCACTTAGGTAATTTCTTACAAAGATAAGAGCAGGAACAATGGTCTTATGATTGCACGCCATCCTTCTCACAGAGAGCGCGGCAGAGCTACTGCTTATCGACGAGCAGGCTCGTATCGAAGCCCAGGGGCGGCGCTTGCGCGTCGTGCGGGTCATGGAGGAAAACCCGGTACACGTCGAACTCGTACAAGCGGCTGTCATAGAGACCGTGCCGGTCCGCGTAGGACAGCTTGCTGGGCGGCGGCACCAGCGCCGGAGCACCCGGCCCGGCAGCGGAGAAGGTGAGCAGCTGCCCGGCCGTCAGCAAGGCACCGGCCGCCCCGCAGCCGGCCAACCAGGAGCCGAAAGGAAGGATGCGCAGGCTCAGGAAGCATAACAGCAGCGCGGGATAGAGCAGGCGCTCGCCGGGATTGACCACGCCCGCGCCCTTGTTCGGCATTGCGACAAAGAGAAGCAAAAGGGCCGTGGCGGCCAAAAGCAGGGGATCGCGCAGCGCCTGGCGTCCGCGTGCAAACGCCGTCGCGAGCAGGCCCGCGAACCCAAGCGCGAACAGGAGATTGAGCCCGACCCCAACGCGATACAGACCGGGCGCGCGGCCCCGGAAGGAGACGTCCGCGTGGTCGACCAGGTTATGGAACGGCCCGAGCTTCGAAAGCGTGTACCCCTTATACGCGAGGTGATGCACGAAGCCGCCGTAAAGCGGGGCTGCATCGCCCTGCCCGACCGAAGGGGTGCGGCGCGCGACCGTGTACCAGGCCAGGAGCAGGATGGCGGGCGCGAGCCCCAGGAGCCGGGCGCGGTGCCTGGGGTTGAGCGCCGCTTCCGCCGCCATGAAGAGGATGAAGGCGAAGAACGTCGATGCGTGGCAGGCAAACAGCAGCAGCCCGACCAGGCCCGTGCTCCAAACCGTAAGCCGGTCCCGCAGCAGCACCGCGCACAGGAAGACGAGGATGGAAAACTGGTAGTTGACGTAGCCGTCCCAGAAGGCGGAGTTGACGCCGAAGCACAGGAAGACGAGCAGCGCCGCCGGGCCCCGCCGGCCGGCGGGCAGGGTGCGCGCGGCGAACAGGCACGCGGCGGCGAAAGCGGCGACCAGCGCCCCGATCCAAAGCTTGGCGGCGAGCGCGGCGCCGATGCCCAGATCCATGAGCGTAAGCGCTGCCTGCGAAAGCACGTTCGGCACCGGGTAGTGCACCACGGCGAACCGGGCCGCGAGCGTCGGGGAGCCATGGAGCAGCGCCGCGCCCAGCCAGCCCTGGTAGGCCCAGGCCATGTAGTCCTGCAGCGGCGGCAAGGGCTGAGCGGCGAACCAGACGATGAGCAAAGCGGCATAGCCGAGCGTGAAGACGCGGGCGAGCAGGTCGAGCGAGGAGCGGGGCATGCGGCCACTTTCAGAACAGAATGGGCGCTGCGGGCCCGCGTTCGAGCAAAAGCCTACTCGAACCGGGTTGATTTTCGACAAAGAAAGCGAAGAACGGTGACCTTGGTTTGCAACGTTTCCGCTCTCGGGCAGCCCCACTTCCGTTAGCATGGAACGAAGAAAAGGCGAAGAACATGCCCGCTGAGGAGTCCACGATCGAGAGCGCCACGCACATGGCCGGGCGGCCGGTGCGCTGGCTGTTCCTCGACCTGAACTCCTATTTCGCCTCCGTCGAGCAGGAGCTGCGGCCGGAGCTGCGCGACAAGCCGATCGCGGTGGTGCCGGTCGAGGCGGACAGCTCGACCGTGATCGCGGCCAGCTACGAGGCCAAGGCGTTCGGGGTCAAGACGGGGGTCAAGGTCGGGGAGGCGAAGCGGATGTGCCCGGGGCTCCTGTTGGTGCACGCCCGGCACCGCGAGTACGTCGAGTACCACCACCGGATCATCGAGGCGGTGGAGCGGGTGGTGCCGGTTTCGGCGGTGCTTTCGATCGACGAGATGGCCTGCTCGCTGATGGGCAGCGAGCGGGAGCTCCTGCGGGCGCTCGCGCTGGCCCGGGCGGTCAAGGAGTCGGTGCGGACGCA
>CAXUHL010000124.1:1654-8625 GCA_964250745.1 uncultured Acidobacteriaceae bacterium | reverse complement strand
ACCCGCATGGTCCGCACCGCCATGCTCGAGGAGCTGGGCCAGGACTACATCCGCACCGCCCGCGCCAAGGGCCTGCCGGAGCGCACGGTGGTCTACCGCCATGCCCTGCGCAACGCGCTCATCCCCATTCTCACGCTCGTCGGGCTGCAGTTCGGCGCGCTGCTGGCCGGGGCGATCGTTACGGAGATGATCTTTTCCTGGCCCGGGGTGGGGCGGCTGACCGTCTCCGCTATCTCGAACCGGGACTACGCCCTGGTGCAGGGGTGCCTCCTGGCCGTCGGGCTGACGTATGTACTGGTCAACTTGCTTACCGATGTTCTCTACCTGCTGGTGAACCCGCGCATACGCACTTAGAGCAGGTATACGTGCTCCGCCCTTACCGCGCCGTCTTCGATGTGCAGCAGTCCGACGCACACCGGCAGCGAGAAGCGGCGCGCGCCCGCCGCGCCGGGGTTGAAGAACAGAACCTCTTTGCGCTCCTCCAGAATGGGCTTATGCGAGTGGCCGAAGATCACCACATGCACCCCCGCCGCGCCAGGGTCCAGCGACAGCGTGTGCACGTCATGCAGCATGTACACGTTCACGCCGCCCAGGGTCACGTACTCCTCGGCGGGCAGCGCCGCGCACGGGCCGGCGCGGTCGACGTTGCCGCGGATCGCCGTCACCGGCGCAATCGCCCGCAGCCCGTCGAGCACGGCCGGCGACCCGACATCCCCGGCGTGCAGGATGTGCTCGATCCCGGCGAAGGCGGGCAGCACCTCGGGCCGCAGCAGGCCGTGCGTGTCCGCGAGGACCCCGACCTTCACAGACCGACTTCGATGCGGGTCCGAGGATCGAGGAAATCCCGCAGCGCGTCGCCCAGAAAGTTGAACGAGAGCACGCAGCCCATGACGGCGAGCGCCGGGAACACCACCAGGTGCGGCGAGTCGAACAGGTGCGACCGCGCGTCATTCAGCATGCCGCCCCAGCTCGCCGCCGGAGCCGGCACGCCCAGGCCCAGGAAGGACAGCGTCGCCTCCGCCAGCACCGCCCCGGCCATGCCGATGGCGGACTGGACGATGAGCGGTTGGAGAATGTTGGGCAGGATATGGCGGGTGAACACCCGCAGGTCGGACGCACCAAGCGCGCGCGCGGCCTCCACGAACTCGCGCTCCTTGACGGCGAGCACCTGCGCCCGCACCAGCCGTGCGTAGCCGACCCAGCCGCCGATCGAGAGCGCCAGGACGAGGTTGAACAGCCCCGGCCCCAGAAACGCGACGAACGCGATGGCCAGCAGGATGCCCGGCAGCGCGAGAAAGGCGTTCATGACGAAGACATTCAGCACGGTATCGAGCAGCCCGCCGTAAAATCCGGCCAGCCCGCCCAGCACGAGCCCCAGCGACAGCGAACAGGCCACCACCGACACGGCGACGATGAGCGAGACGCGCGCCCCGTAGACGATGCGCGAAAAGGTATCGCGGCCGAGCTCGTCGGTGCCGAACCAGTGGGCCTCGCCGGGTCCGGCGAGACGGTGGTCCAGGTCGAGGGCGGCCGGCGGATGCGTGGCGATCCACGGGGCGAACAGAGCCAGTGTACAAAACAGCGCCGCCAGCCCCAGACCCGTGAGCGCCAGCGGTCGCTGACGCAGGGAGCGCCAGAGACTCTTGCCGCGGACGGCGACCGGGAGCGCGGGCAGAACCGCCGGCGAGAGCGCGGACACGCGCCTACTCGATAAAGTCGAGCTGCGCGACTTTGGGGATGATGCCGCGTTCGTGGCCCATCGCGAGCAGCTTGGCGATGGCCAGCCGCCCGTCCGCGCCGTAGTCGACCGTGCGCTCGTTCACGTACATGCCGACGAAGCGGTCGGCGAGCGCGGGGTCCAGGTCGCGGGCGAACTGCATGGCGTACTGGAGCGCGGGCTCGCGGTTTTCCAGGCCATGCCGGATGGAGTCGCGGACCGCCTTGGTGGCGACCCGCATGGCCTCAGGCCCGAGCGAACGCTTGACGGCGTTGCCGCCCAAGGGAAGAGGCATGCCGGTCTGCTCGCGCCACCACACGCCCAGGTCGATGATCTTGTTCAAGCCGCTGGTGCCGTAGGTGAGCTGGCCCTCGTGGATGATGAGCCCGGCCTGGTACTTGCCCGCGAGCACCTGCGGAATGATCTCGTCGAACGGCACGACCTCGGTCTCGATCTCCGGCGCGAACAGCTTGAGCGACAGATACGCGGTGGTCAGGGTGCCGGGCACGGCGATCTTGATGCGCTTGATCTCGTCCAGCGTGTACCGCTGCGGGGCCACGATCATGGGGCCGTAGTTCTCGCCGACCGAGCCGCCGCAGCTCATCAGCGCGTACTTGTCCTGGAGGTACGGGTAGGCGTGGAAGGAGATGGCGGTGACGTCGTAGAAGGCCTCGTGCAGGGCCTTGTGGTTCAGGGTCTCGATGTCGCAGAGCACGTGCGAGAACTTGAAGCCGGGCACGCGCACCTTGTTGGTGGCCAGGCCGTAAAACATAAAAGCATCGTCGGAGTCCGGGGAGTGCGCGATGGAGATCTCGCGAACCTCTTCGGCGGAGCGGGGAAGCGTGGGAGCGGTAGTCACCTTGAATCCTTTCCTCGGCGGACCGCAAGGCGCGCCGGTACTGGCTTAGGATACCCCGCTGCTAGGCGTGACGAGCCGCGCGGGTGTGCGCCCAGTGAAACCAGCCGGAAGCCAGGGCCGCCGCCAAAACGATCTTGAGCGCGTCGCCCGCGGCAAAGGGCAGCACGCCGAGGGCCAAAGCCTGGCGCGGCGCGGCGTGCGACACCAGGCCGAGCCAGCCGGCCCCGCACAGGAGAATAAGTGCGTCCCCGACCGCGGCCGCCAGGATTGCACGGACGAAGCCGGGTGCCCGGCCCGCCGCCAGACCCACCGTGAAGGCGACCAGCGGATAGGACAGCAGGTAGCCCGCGCTGGGCCCCAAGGGCAGCAGCCCGCCGAAGCCGGGGGCGAGCACGGGCAGGCCGGCCGCGCCCTCGACCAGGTAGGCGACCATGGAGGCCGTGCCGACCCATGGGCCGAAGCGCGCGCCGAAGACCAGGCTGACCAGCAGCACGCCGAACGGCTGCATGGTCATGGGGACGGGGGTCCAGGGCAAGGGCACCGCGACCTGCGCGCAGAGCGCCACGATCATGGAGCCGATGAACACGGCCGCCGCGGTGGAGGACGCGCCCAGCGGCAGGGGAGAGGCGGGTGCGAGGAGTGCGGGTTTCAAGTCGTTCATGCCGGGTGGGACCTCCGCTTCAGCCGTTATGGTCTTCAAGCTCTCCGGGTTTCTCCGCCGCCGGCGCGGCTTTGCGCCTGCCGTGGCGGAGAACGGCCCGCGCGATGGCCCAGGCCGCCCAGAGCAGAAGAACGAGGCTCGCGGCGAAGACGAGGAGAAGGGATCGCATGGCAAGCCGAAACCAAAGAATAGCAAATGCGCGATGCCGCGATCAGTGCGAAAGTAGGGGAAGTGTTCGAAAAAACAGGGCAGGGGAACGGAAAGACCATGGCGACACCGATCAAGTTCGGCACCTCCGGCTGGCGGGCGATTGTGGCTGAGGAATTCACGATGGCGAACATTCGCCGGGCGGTCACGGGCATCGCGAAGCACGTGGCGGCACGGGAGTTTCCCGATGGAGAGCGCGGGCCGCACACCGTGCTCGTCGGGCGCGACCCACGCTTCCTGGGGGAAGCTTTCGTCGCCGAGGCGGCGAACACGCTCGCCCGCAACGGGGTCACGCCGCGGGTCATCCCGGAAGCCGCGCCGACACCGGCGATCGCCTACGCTGTCCGGCGGCAGAAAGCAGCGGGCGCGATCAACTTCACCGCCTCGCACAACCCTCCGGAGTACAACGGGATCAAGTTTTCGACCGCGGACGGCGCGCCCGCGCTGCCCGAAACCACTGGCAGGATCGAGGCCGCGATCCCGGACGAGGCGCCCGCAGCGGCCCCCGCCGTCAAGGCCGAGGAGACCGATGTGAAGCCGGACTACCTCCAGCGTTTGGCGGAGCTGGTCGATCTCGCGGCCATCAAGAAGTCCGGGCTCAAGCTGGTCTTCGACCCGTTCTGGGGCGCGGCGCGGGGGTACTCGTCGGAGATCCTGCGCGACAACGGAGTGGCGGTCGAGACGGTCCACGATTACCGGGACGTGCTGTTCGGCGGGCACGCGCCTGAGCCGGACGGCGAGCTGCTGGACGAGTGCCGGGCGGCGATGAAGCGCACGGGTGCCAAGCTGGGCATCGCGACCGACGGGGACGCGGACCGATTCGGGATCGTGGACGAGGACGGGACCTACATCCAGCCGAACTACATCATCGCGCTCCTGTTCGATTACCTGATGGAAACGCGCGGCTGGAAGAATGGCGTGGCCAAGTCGGTGGCAACGACCAATTTGATCAACGCGCTGGCCGAAAAGAACGGGGTCGAGCTGCATGAAACCCCGGTCGGCTTCAAGTACATCGGCGAGCTGATCCTGAAGGACAAGATAGCGATCGGCGGGGAAGAGTCGGCCGGGCTGACCATTCGTGGGCATGTTCCGGAAAAGGACGGCGTGCTTGCGGGGCTGCTGGTCGCGGAGATGGTGGCGGCGCGCGGCGAGAGTTTAGGGGCGCAGTTACGGAAGGTATTTGGCGAGGTAGGTTCCTTTTTCCCGAATCGGGAGAACTTCCGCTTGACCCCCGAGGTGAAGGCCAAGTTCACTGAAAAGGTCAAGGGCGACCCGGCGGAGCTTGGGGGTCTACGCGTTTCCCAAATTGTCCGGACGGATGGGTTGAAGCTGGTGCTGGAGGATGGGTCCTGGGTGTGCTACCGGCTTTCCGGCACGGAGCCGGTGGTGCGGGTGTACACCGAGGTGCGGCGGCAGGAAGACGGCACCAGGCTGACCGAAGCGGCAAAAGCCTGGGTGATGGGGTGAGCATGGGGCGGATGAAGGATGCGGTGAGGGCAGCGATAAACATGCGGCGGGCAGCGACGGTGTTCGCCGTCGTGGCCGGGTGCTCGTTCGGTTACCACGCGGTGTTCGGGCACAACGGGATCACGGCCTACGCGGCCAAGCGAGTCGAGGATCGGTCGCTCGCGGAGCGGATCGCGAAGCTGAGCGACGAGAATGCGCGGCTCAAAAGCCATGTGGAGCACCTGCAGGCAGACCCGGACGCGATCGAGGTAGCGGCCCGGCAGCGACTGCACTACACGCGCGCGGGCGAGGTGATCTACACGATGGAAGAGCCGAAAGTCGCGGCGCGGTAAGCTCGACAGCTTACGGCCTGTCCTGTTTGCCGACTTCCACCTTCATCAGACGTTCCGCGTGGCTCGCCGACATCGCGACGATGGTGTCGGTCTTGCGGGTGAACTCGCCGCGCAGGTCGCTCATCTCCTTTCGGATAGCAGATAGGTCTTCGCGGACCTCCCTTCGAAGACCCGTGATGTCTTCGCGCGATTCTTTGCGCAGTGTATCGATTTTCGCTTCAAGCCGGCGGGCATCATTGCGAGAAAACAGGATGCCGCCCAGAATGGCGATCAACGTAGCCGCGAACTGAAGGTTAGCGTGCATGGCTCCAGTATCGCGGACGGCTCTGTTCATGGCAACGGAAACCAATTCGCTCTCCGCACGACGGCAACGGGGACGCACCGGTAGGCTGACGGTATGAGTTTCTTCCTGGAGCAGATCGCGGCGGCCGAGCCGAGCGCGTCCGATGTGCGCGAGCGGCGGTGGACCTACGTGCAGTACGACCGTCTGACCGATGCCGCGGGCCCGCTGAGCGCACTGTCGCCCGAGGGCGCGGGCATCGTCATGCTGGAGGCGCTCGCCAAGGCGCGGCGACGGCCCTACCACAAGAAAAAACTCACGCTTATCCTGGCCAGCCAGAGGCACTTCGCGCTGGAGCAGGCCGCGCGCGGCGTCAAGGTGATCTACACCTTCACGCCGGGCATCTTCGCGGACGGACTGGTCGCGTCCAAGGAAAAGTATGGGCTCGGCAAAGTGCGGATGATGGAGCCGGCCGAGCGCGAGATGCGCATGGACATGGCGGAAGCCGTGCGGCGCGGGGTTGAGCTCGAACAGATCCCCGACGCGACCTGGCTTTCGACCCCGGAGGACTTCGACCGGGTATACGGGAAGCCCACGGGCGAGCCGGTGAGCAAGCACCACGTGATGGACCGCTTTTATCGCAAGATGCGCGAGAAGACCGGGTACTTGATGCGCGGCGGCAAGCCGGAGGGCGGGCAGTTTTCCTTGGACGAGCAGAACCGGCAGCCCTACCGCGGCAAGCCCGGCGTGCCCCCGCGGCGCAGGTTCACCCCGGATGCGATCACGCTCGAAGCCGTCGAGGACGTGGAGCGCGAGTTTTCAGGCAACTTTGGGCGCGACGCGAGCTGGGACATGCCGATGAGCCTCGCGGAGGTGAACGAGGCCTGGGCATGGAGCCTTGAAAACCTTCTGCCGCTGTTCGGGCCGTACGAGGACGCGATGCACACGGCGGAGCCGGACCTGTTCCACTCGAAGATGTCGGCGTTCATCAATATCAGCCGCCTGCTGCCCAGGCGCGTGGTGGAGGACGTGGTGGAGGCGGCGGCGAAGGGTCTGATCCCGCTCGCGAGCGCGGAAGGCTTTGTGCGGCAGATCCTGGGCTGGCGGGAGTTCATGCGGCACATGCACCGGGTCACGGACGGGTACCGCAACATCGCCGCGCCGGTCGAGCCCGCCGCGCGCTCGGCGAACAAACAGCGTGAAGAGCGCAACATGGGCCCGCCGGTGACCGCGCCGGAGAAGGAGGAAGGCGCGCGCCCCTCGGCCCTGGGCGCGAACCTGCCCTTGCCCGCCGCGTATTGGGGCGTGCCTTCGGGGCTCAACTGCCTCGACACGGTCGTGAAACAGGTGGTCGACGAAGGGTGGTCGCACCACATCACGCGGCTCATGGTTCTGTCGAACTTCGCGGTGCTCGCCGGCTACTCTCCGCGCGAGCTGACGGACTGGTT
>CAXUHL010000124.1:0-1554 GCA_964250745.1 uncultured Acidobacteriaceae bacterium | reverse complement strand
AGCGAGCGGCTCGCCCTGCGCGAGCGCGCCGAGCAGTGCGTGCGGGAGCTTGCGGAAGCCGGATACTAGCCGCTGCATCTTAAAGCCGAGAGGTGCCGGTGGAGAAGGACATTGTGATCGTGGGCGCGGGCCTGGCCGGGCTGCGCTGCGCCGAGCTGCTGCAAAAAGCGGGGTTCGAGACGCTGCTGCTGGAGGCGGGCGACGCCCCGGGCGGCCGCGTGCGCACCGACATGGTCGACGGCTTCCGGCTCGACCGGGGCTTCCAGATTCTGCTGCCCGCCTACCCCGAAACCAAGGCGGTGCTCAACTACCGGGCGCTCAAGCTGCGGCGGTTCAAGCCGGGGGCCCTTGTCTGGTTCAGGGGCAGGTTCCACCGGTTTATCGACCCGCGCTCGGAGCCGCTGAACGCCGCCAAGTTCACCTTCGACGACGTGGTGACCTTCGGCGACAAACTGCGGGTGCTGAAGCTGCGGGCCAAGGTGGCGCGCGACGGGCCGGAAGCCTTATTCGCGGGACCGGACACCTCGACCCATGCGTTTTTGGGGCAATTCGGCTTCTCCGCGAAGATGATCGATCGGTTTTTTGCCTCGTTTTTCGGCGGAGTCTTTCTCGAGAACGAACTCCAAACTTCCGCGCACTACTTCGAGTTTCTGTTCCGGATGTTCGCCGAGGGGCTGGCGGTGGTGCCGGCCGAGGGCATCGAGCGCATTTCGCAGCAAATGGCGGCCAAGCTCGCGCCCGGCACGCTCGTGCTCGACACGCGCGTGGTCGCGGTCGAGCGCAAACAGCAGCGCTTCCTGGTCAGGACCGCCGCCGGCGGCCGGATCGAGGCCAAGCAGCTGGTCTTCGCCGTCGCCGAGCACGCCCTGCGCCCGCTCCTGGCCGAGCTGGTGCCGAACGGCCGCGTCCGCACGGAGCGGGTGTGGAACAAGACGACGACGCTGTACTACGCCGCGCCGAAACCGCCCATCGAAGGGCCGATCCTGGCGCTGAACGGCGAAGGCCCCGACGGCGGCCCCATCAACAATCTGGCCGTCATGAGCCAGGTTTCACGCCGCTACGCGCCGCAAGGGCAAGAGCTGATCGCGGCGGCCGTGGTCGGGGTGGCACCCGGGACCGACTCCGGCATGGAGTCGCTGGACCGCGAGGTGCGGGAGCACGCGGAGCGCTGGTTCGGCTCCGGCCACGTGAAAACCTGGCGGCCGGTGGGCGCGTACCCGCTCGAGTTCGCGCTGCCCCTGACGCGGGCGACGCAGTGGGAAAGCAGTTCGACCCGCATTACCGACAACGTGTACGTGTGCTCGGACGCGCAGGAGCAGCCCTCGCTACAGGGCGCGCTCGCCTCGGGCCGGCGCGCGGCGGAGGCGATTCTGGCCCAGCGCGGGCGCGTGAGCTGACGCTTTTTGACGCGCGGGAGTAGGTTTGATAGAACTGTGTTTGCCGGGCGTGTTTGGCTCCATCCCGCCGGTCCCCCGCGTTCCGCAGTAGCTCAATGGCAGAGCATTCGGCTGTTAACCGAAGGGTTGTAGGTTCGAGTCCTACCTGCGGAGCCAA
>CAXUHL010000123.1:0-8691 GCA_964250745.1 uncultured Acidobacteriaceae bacterium | reverse complement strand
CCTGTGGGTGGGCGCGCAGGACGCACCAGCGCACGGCACCGTCGTGTATTCCCGCTCGTCCGGCTCGCCGGGGCAAGCCCCCGAAGCGCAAACGGCTCCGGCCGCGCTCGCTGCCTCAATCACGGATGCGATGCGGGCCGCGCCCGCCTTCACCGGCTACGCGCTGACCGTCCACCTCCAGCCGGCGGCTGCTTCGCTAGAAGCCGAGGCGCGCGTAACGGTGCGCAACGATGGGGGCGTGCCGCTCACCACGCTGCCGCTGCAGCTGAGCTCCGGGCTGCGGTTTACACAAATCAGGTCCGGGGGTAAGCCGCTCGCTTTCGCGGCCCACATTCTCCAGAGCGACGCCGACCACACCGGCGCGCTGTCGGAAGCGGCGGTCGCGCTCCCCGCGCCTCTCCTTCCCGGCGCGTCGCTCGCGCTTACGGTCGAGTACGCGGGCAAAGTCGAGGCGGCCAGCGGACGCCTGGAGCGGGCGCAGGCCTCGGCGGGATTCGCGCGCAGCTCGGACTGGGACCGGATCGCCGAAGGATTTACGGCGTTGCGCGGCTTCGGCAACACCGTTTGGTATCCGGTCGCGTCACTCCCCGCGCTGCTGGGCGAAGCCGGGGCGCTCGCGCGCGAAACCGAGCGGCAGCGCGCGCGAAACGAGGGTGCCTCGGTGCGCATGGACGTCACCGTCGAGTTCACCGGGGCCGCTCCGAACGTACTGACGGCCGACGGCATCCCAATCGCCGCGCCCGAGCCGGCATCGCTGCCGACCGCGACCTTTCCGGGGGTTCTGCGGTTCACCCTGCCGCCGAGCAAGCTCGGGGCCCGGCCGCCGTCGCTGGTCGTCGCCGCGCGCGATCTGACGGACGGTACGCCGCCGGTCAAGGTAGCGGCGCTGCCCGCGCATACCGGGTCCGCTGAAGCCTACTCCGCCGGGGCGGGCCTGTTGGAGCCCTTGTTCCGCGACTGGTTCGCCGCCCTGCCCGCGCCGTTGCTGCTGGTGGAGGTGCCGGTTGATGGAGCCCTGCCCTACGCCGACGGGGCGACCCTATTGTTGAGCCTGGCCGAGAACGCGCAGCCCTCGCAGGTGGCCGCAGGGCTGCTGACGCCGCTGGCGCACCAGTACTTCCGCTCGCCCCGGCCCTGGCTGCGGGAGGGCGTCGCGGGGCTGATGGAGCTCTTGTGGACCGAGCGGACCGAGGGCCGGGACAAAGCCCTTGAACAATTGGGCGCGGGCCGGGGGCCGCTCGCGTTGGTCGAGCCCGCAACCCCCGGAGCCGGGGCGGGCGAGCCACTTCTAACGGCAACGACCCCGGCCCTGCTCCGGACCAAGGCCGTGTACGTGCTGTGGATGCTGCGCGCCCTGGCCGGGGAAGACGCCCTGCGCGCCGCCCTGCGCGCCTACGACCCGGCTCGGGACACGTCGCCCGGCTATTTCGAGAGCCTCCTGACCGCGGCGGCGCCCGCAGCGCCGAAGCAGGAAGACGCGACCGGCTTCGTCACCGACGCCCCTCGCGGCCCTGCATCAGCAAAAACTCAAAGCGACCCTCCCGACCTCCACGCCTTCTTCCGGAACTGGGTGTACGAGGACCCGGGCCTGCCGGACCTCTCGATCGTGAACGTCGCCCCGAGCCACTCCGGCTCCGGCGGGCAGTGGCTGGTCGCGGTCGAGGTGGCGAACGCGGGCTACGCGGAGGCCTGGGTGCCGCTCACGGTACGCTCGGCGCAAACGGCGGAAACCGTGCTGCTCCACGTGCCTGCGCGCGGCAGCGTGTCGCGCCGGGTGCTGCTGCCCGACGAGCCCACCGAGGTGGCTCTGAACGACGGCTCGGTCCCGGAAGTGCAGGCCGGCGCGCACCGGCGTTTGCTTACCGGGGTTTCACCACCGGCCTCGCCAGCGCCCCGGTAATTCGCTCGGCTCGCGCGCCCGGCGCGGGCGAGAGCGCGAGGGCGAGCCGACGGTCCCACCCGATCGTCCCAGTCGCGGCCGTCGAAGTGCCCGCGAAGCTGCCGCGCGCGATGCGCAAACCCTGCCCGGAAAGCGTCCCGGACGCGTCCCAGCGCGCAAAGCGGAACAAAGGCGGCGCGGGCGCGCCGTCCAGCCAGCTCGCGGTAAACGAACCCGCGGCCCCGCCCAAAAGGCTCGCGGGCGAACTCCCGGAGAGGGTGAAGTCGGACGAAGCGTCGAGCGTGCCCGGCCCCCACGACTCGCCCCACAGGGCCGCCGCCTGCGCCGCGCTCGCGCCGGTAAGCGCTGCGTGTAGCCGGTACTCGGGCGCTGCCCCCGCCAGCCCGAGCGTGCCCTGCAGGTGCAGCCTGCCGCCCAGGGCCGCGCCGTCCAGCGCGTGGAACTCGACTGTAGCTTGAGGTGCCAGTCCGGTGGATACAGACGCGGTGGCGTCTCGGACCGCAAGCCTGCCCAGGGTCAGGGTGCCCGCGTGCAGGCTGCCGGTAAGCGCGGGCAGGCGCGCACGGGTGTTGAAGCGGTTGAGCAGCGACTGTACCAGCTCCGGGCGGTTGCCGGTGAGCGCGGACTGGAGCGCCCCCGCGTCGAGCGCCGGGCTTTCGAGCGCGAACCGTGTGAGGCAGGGCGCCTCTTCCGCGCATGCCAGCGGGATCTGGGCCGTCCCCGAGAAGTGAAGCGGACGCTCGGGGGTGCCCGCGTCGCCCGCGGCCACGGTCCAGCGCGCGAAGCCGGGCGCAAGATCGGCGCTCGCGGCGAGCAACTCGACAGGGAAGGGCAGCCAGGCTGCCTGCCAGCGTGTGCTCCGGAGCGTGACGGAGCCCGCCGAGAGGGCCGGTTCGCCGCCCAGCCAGGTGCCCGCGCGGCTCGCGTCGAGGGTGACGGCCGCCGGCTCGTCCTCCATGGAGGAAAACCCCGGCGGCACGGTCAGGCGCAGGGCGGCGGCCAGCGATTGGAGCCGGTCCAGGGCTGCCCCGCCCCGCGCCGCCACGCTCCATCCGCGCGGGTAGAGACGGGCGGAAACGGCCAGGGTTTGCGCGCCGCGGCCCGCGGGGAAGGGGTCGGCAGTGACCAGCAGGGAGGGCTCAATGCCGGTGCCCGCCGTTGCTTGGACTCCGGAAACCGCGAACGGCGCGGCCCCGGCGACCGACAAGCGCGGCATCATGGCCTTGCCGGTCAGCACGCCGGTGGCGGGCGTGTAGGCGAACGCGCCCGTGAGCTCGCCGCCGAAGCCGCCGGGCGGGGGCGCGCCGGGGCGAAACAGCCCGACGGTGGCCGCGAGCACGTCGGCCGGGACGCGGTCGAGCTCGGCCTGGAAACTGCGGTCCGGCTGCGCGAGCGGAATCGGTCCGGCGGGCAGAGCCCGGCTCGAGACGGTCAGGCCGCCGGCACCGAGCGGCCACCGGCAGGTGAACCTGTCGGCGGCGGGCGCGGCCCGGCTGTACAGGCCCTGGCAGCGGGCGTCCACGGTGTAGGTGCGCTCCGGGGCAAACTCCTGCCGGTGCAGGCCGGCGGCGACGATCCGGGTCGTGACGGCAAGATGGTCGATGTCGCCCGTGAGCCGGGCCGAAGCATTGACCAGCGCGCGCCAGCCGGGATCGTACCCGGTGAGCAGCTGCGCCAGCTGACCGAGCGAAGCGTCCTTCCACTCCGCCCGGAGCGCGACCGGCATGGCTCCGAAGGCGGAAGCACGGTGGAGGTCGCCCTCGACCCGGACCGTGCCCGTGTCGTTGGCGGAAAGCGCGATGTCGGTACGGAGCGGCTGGGCCTCGAGCTTAAGCCGCCATGTCTCGGGGCTGGCCAGGGACATCGAAAAGTCCGCGTTCCCGAGCGAAAAGGGCAGCTTTTCGACCCCGCGCTTGAAGTTGATGCGGGTTCCGGTCGCCTCGATGAACGGGAACCGCAGCGCCGGGCCGGGCCGGGGCTGGGCGGTGGGCGCATTGGGCACGCGCGAGGCCTGAAGCAGCACGGACGAAACGTTCCAGCGGCCGCTCTCGCTGCGGACCAGGTTGACGCTGGCCCCGGACAGCTCCACGCGGGCCAGCTCGAAGCGGCCCCGCCACAGCGAGAGCAGCCGGGGTGTGGCCACGATCTCCGGGGCGCGCAGGGCGGGCTCGTAGCCGAAGCCGGGAGCCTCTTCGACCGTGAAGTCCCGCATGACGAGCGCCGGCCAGGGCAGCAGGCGAAAGGAAATGGAGCGGAACCCGACCGGGCGGCCGATGGACCGGCTCACGGACGCGGCGATCCGGTGCTGGAAACGGCCCAGGTTGATGAGCGGCGGGAGGGTCGCGAGCAGCAGCAGCGCGACGGTAGTGGCGAGCGCGACGTGCTCGCGCCAAAGTTTGCGGTTAGCGGACAACGTGCAGGGTGCGGCTCCACCGGGTTTCGGTGAAGAAGTGGAGCGCGATGTGGGCAAACCAGGCCGCCTGGTCGGCGAGGCCGGATTTGTCGATCTGCTCCTCGCTGGTGACGAACGACCAGTAGACGAACAGAGGGCGTCCCACGATGTTGGCCCGCGGCACGAAGCCCCAGTAGCGCCCGTCGAGCGAGTAGGGCCGGTTGTCGCCCATGCAGAAGTAGTCGCCTTCCGGCACCACGAGGTCCTCGCCCTGGATGTGGGTCGGCAGCTCGGCGGACCAGGTGGCGGTGACGTCGTAGCCCTCCGACGGCGGGATGGCCGGAAAGTCGTCGCGGTACGGGACGTAAATGCTGTCGGTGGTTTTGGCGGCCTGCGGCTCCAGCTGCGGCTTGCCGTTGAGGAAGACCTGCCCGTTGCGCAGGTGGATGCGGTCGCCGGGGATGCCGATGACGCGCTTGACCAGGAACAGCTCCGGCTGGTTCGGCTTGTAGAAGACCACGATGTCGCCCCGGCGCACGTCGCGCTGGTGCACGAACGGCACCCCGGAAGCCTTGGGCGCGAGCGTGATGCGGTCGACCAGGACGTGGTCGCCGATGAGCAGCGTTTTGAGCATGGAGCCGGACGGGATGACGAAGTTCTGGAAGACGAAGGTCAGCACGAACAGGCCGAAGACGAAGACGCCCGCGATGGAGGCGAAGAACTCGTGCGGGGTTTCGTCCTGCGCCTTGGGTGCGGTTTGGACCTCTTCGTCGACCGTGGCGGCCATCGTGTCGCGGCTCCTGCTTCGCTCTTGGGAAGGGGTTAACGAATGACGCGGAACATGCGGTCCCAGCGCGCGAAGTCCACCACCGAGGTGACGGGGTCGTTTGCGTGTCCGAGTGTATCATCCGGCAGCGAAGGAACGTCGGTCGCGGAAGCCTCGCGAAGCGAGAAGTAGATGAGAAACGGGCGGCCCAGGATCGCGGCGCGCGGCACGAAGCCCCAGTAGCGCGAGTCGCGGGAATGGTTGCGGTTGTCGCCCATGACGAAGTACTCGGACGGCGGCACGATGACTTCGCCCGCGCGGACGTGGTCGCGCAGGGACTCCCACCAGCGCATGTCCACGCCGGGGTCCGTGTAGGCGCCGGAAGGGAAGTTGTCGCGAAACAGGTCGCGGTAGGCAGGCTCGTAGACGGCATAGGGCTCGCGGAGGAGCAAGCCGTTGCGGTAGACCAGGCCGCCCGACAGCCGGATGCGGTCGCCCGGCAGGCCGACGATGCGCTTGACCAGGTAGTCGGCGGGGTCGAGGGGGAAGCGGAACACAGTGACGTCGCCGAAGCGCGGCTCGCGGTAAGGCAGCAGGCGGTGGAAGCGGCCGGGCGGCGCGTAGATGCCTTTGTTGACGAGCAGGAAATCGCCGACCAGCAGCGTGCGCTCCATGGACTCGGACGGGATGCGGAAGGGCTGAACGACGAAGGTGAGGATGAACAGCGCGACCACGACCATGGACAGGAGGGACCGGACTGTGTCGGCGACCGAGGGAAGCAGGAGGGAGTGGGCCGGCAGGGCAGGGGGCGGGGGCGCGGCCTTGTTCTGCGGCAGGGTCGAAGAGGTCATGCACCTGCCTCCGCGCCGTTTGCCGGCCTTTCCTGTTTGCCGTTCAGCTTGCGCAGGGCGCGTTTGGCGGCCTCCTGCTCGGCCTTTTTCTTGGTGCTGCCGGAGCCCTGCGCGAGCGGCCGGACAGCCGTGTCGGCCTCGGTCGCGGCGCGCACCTCGACGACGAAACGCTTGCGGTGGTCCGGCCCCAGCTCGGCCTCGACGAGGTACTCGGGCTGCGTGCTGCCGCGGGCCTGCAAAAGCTCCTGCAGGGCGGACTTGTAGTCGCCGATGGCGTGATGGGACTGGAGCTCGCGGTGTAGCCGGGCGGCCTCCGGCTCGACGATGACGCGCTCGACGAAGGCCCGGGTCTCCTCGATGCCGGCGTCCAGGTAGATCGCCGCCGCGATGGCTTCCATGCAGTTGGCCAGCAGCACGGCGCGGGTGCGCCCGCCGTTGCGTTCCTCGCTGCGGCCCAGGCGCAGCCAGCGGCCCAGCTCCAGACCCAGGCCTACCTCGCCCAGGTGCTTGCGGCTTACCAGCGCCGCGCGCAGGCGGGTCAGCTCACCCTCGGTCGCGCGCGGGAACCGCCGAAACAGAGACTCAGCCGCGAGCAGGCCGACGATCGCGTCACCCAGGAACTCCAGCCGCTCATTGTCGCCCGGGGCGGCCTGGCGGTTCTGGCCGCCGTCGGCCAGCAACTGCTCATGCCGCAGCGAGCCATGGGTGAGAGCTTCCTCCAGCAGGCGCGGCGTCGCGAAGCTGTGGCCCAGCTTCGCTTCGAGCTCCCCGATCTCCGTTTCCGGCTGCGCCACCTGCTGTACCCGCTTTTCGTTTGGATGGTCGAAAGCCCCCGATCAGGGCTTGCTTTCCTCGCCTGACGCGGCGTGGGGCAGCGCGAAAGGCTCCGCCAGGCCCTTTTGCGCCGCCGCCAGGGTGTCCGGCTGGCCGTCGCGCATGTTCATCGCGGTCTTGTACTCGGCCAGCGCGTCGGGGCGCTCCTCGCGCACATCCGCGATGCGGCCCAGGTAGATGTGCGACCAGGCGAGCAGGCGCGGGTCCTCCGTCAGCCGGATGGTTTCGCGAAAGTCGTTCGCGGCCGAGTCCACGTCGCCCTTGAGCAGCCAGGAGAGCGCGAGCAGGTAGTTGGCGCGGGCCGGGTCGGCGGTGTGGTCCTTGAGCGCTTGCGCGGCCAGCTTGCTCGCGCCCTCGGCGTCATTCGTCTTCAGTTTGGCCTCGGCCTGGTCCAGCGTGCGGTTGCCGGTGGGGCTGCGGATCACGTCCGAAGGGGCCTGCTCCACGAAAGCGACCTGCTTGGCCCGGTGCACCTGCGCGTCCACGTCCATGCCGTAGACCATGGGGCCGATGGCCTCGCGCAGGCTTTCCGGGTTCGCGGCGAAGACGCCCATCTGCTCGTAGAAGTACTGCGTCAGGACGAAGCCTTCGGTCATGGCGCCGTTCACGGCCTTTTGCCGGACTGCCTCGGCCTGCTGTTGCCGGGCTTGCCGGTCCCGGTCGAGCCGGGGCAGGTCTGCGCGCGCCGCATCGGCCGGCATCACGAACGGCGTCACGCCGGTGTCCATGGTGCGGGCCTCGACGGCACGGATGAGCGACTCCGCGGTGAGCGATACGATGTCGGCCCGGTACTGGTACTCGAGCGGTGCGTCGCGCACGGTCTTGAGCAGCGGCAGGAGGCGGTCGAGCGAGGTGGCGTGCGCGTACAAGAGCGGCTCGATTTCGTAATGCAGGTAGGTGTGGCGCACGTCACGAAGCCTCACTTCGCCGTTGACCGGCGAGGCGACCACGACGTAATCGGACCCGTATACGCGAGCATTGGTCTGGCCGGGGTCCAGCAGCGGCTCCAGCACCACCAGGAAACGCCGGTTCTGGTACGAGGAGACCGGCAGCTTGAGGTAGATGTTGCTGTCGAGCGTGAGGCGGGTGAGCGGGTCGTGCAACTTGGCCACTTCAGCTTCGTACTCCGGGTGGAAGCGCAGCCAGATCAGGTGCAGATCGACTTTTTGGGCGAAGGTACGCAGGATCGGCAGCATGTCCAGCACCTGCGTGGCATCGGGCGGCAGGTCGGGCTGCTCGACCGAGGGCGCGAGATCCGGCGGCGGCGTCAGGTAAAGCGCGAGCGAAACATACTGGGCCAGGTCGCGCGAACCTTCGTACAGCCGGTGCCCGTTGATGAACGTGCACAGCTTGTCGCGGGCGGTTTGCGCATCGGTCGAGGCCTGGACGGCTTGGTTGACGGCCCCGCGCACGCGCTCGCGGACGGGGTCGGACTGCGCGAGCCCGGCCGAGTAGCCGCAGGCGTTGAGCGCGGCGGCGACGTCGAACAGCGCCTCGCTGGTCTGGAGCGACACGGACGGGCCGCTCGGGTCGACGAGGGCGGGCGGCTTGGGCAGGCGCGGCTCGGGCTGGGGCACGCCCTTGCCCGTCTGCGCCCAAAGGGCGGAGGGTACCAGCGTGAGTGCGAGAAGGAAGCGAAAAAGCATGAAGGGGACCGATGAAAGGCTTCCATCAGTTTACGTGAGCGAGCGCAGCTTTTACGCAGGCACGACCGGCAGCTTACCGCGGGTTCCCGTTTCGGAACGGGCCGGGCATGGCGTGCCGCTTCGGGAAACCCCAGGTCGAAAAGCGGCGCAAAGGACGCGCCCCGGCACTACTATGGAGCGGAGGAGTCCGCCTTTGAAGCTCTTTTCCGTGCTGTTTCTGGTTGTTCCCCTTTCCGTCGCGGCTCAAACGACGGCACCCGCGCCGGCACGCACGGGCGCGCACCCGGCCCATCGCCGCACCC
>CAXUHL010000122.1:0-8729 GCA_964250745.1 uncultured Acidobacteriaceae bacterium | reverse complement strand
GTTGTACACGTAGTCGACCGGCCCGAAGTCGAAGGGGCGGCAGATGTCGTGCTCTTCGAGCGCGAACTGGGGTTCGTTGCGCAAATGAGCGAGGTTCAGGGCGTTGCCGGTGGCGAAGTTGTCGACGCCGAGGACAGAGTGCCCGTCGGCCAGCAGGCGGTCGGCGAGGTGGGAACCGAGAAAGCCGGCAGCGCCGGTAAGGAGGATGTGCATAAGGGGGTTGTCTGAGGACAGAGTACCCGATGCGGGTTTCAGGGACTTCGGTCCTCGGCAACGTGCGCGACCTCAGACTTCCCTCCAATTGATTCTCGAAGGTAGCGTCATCCTGACGAGCGAGGTGAGAAAGGGTCTGCTTTACGGTCGCTTGGAGGCGAAAGCAGGTCCTTCGCTTCGCTCAGGATGACCCGAAATGTACTTTGCACGCCTCTTTTTCGGAGAAGCTACTCGCACGGCGAATCCAATGCCCCGTCCTGTTCAAGGGCTGAGCATCGACGTCGATTCCTCGCAGGCTGGAAGCGTAGCGGACGAGCGAGGCGGTTTCCTCCATCTTTTGCGCGATGGTCTTCGTCAGCCACTAGCGGCGGATTGCGTCCTCCTGCTCGCGATGCCTCTTGAAAACCGTGAGCGTGCGGCCGCTCATGCCGGCACACGCACCCGCTTGCGCCGGCGCTCCTTCTTTTCGGCGGCCGACTCGACGACGACCACCGGCCCTACCTCGTCCGGCGCGGGCAGCGGCGGGGCGATCGCTTCCACCGCCCTGCGCGGGATCTCCTCGGCGGAGGCCCGGCCGTCGGCCACCGCCATCAGGAATTCCTGCGCGCAGAATGGGGGCAGTGTCTTGCCCTCCGCCGTCTCGCTCAGCTTGCCGTAGGTGCCGTCGGGGCGCAGCAGGCGCGTCTTTACGGTGTCGGCCAGGTAGGCGGCCAGGATTTCGTTGCGCAGGCGCGCGCGCAGCCCCGCGTCCTTGACCGGGAACATTACCTCGCATCGCTCGAACAAGTTGCGCGGCATCCAGTCTACCGAGCCGCAATACATCTCCTCCTCGCCCCCGTTGGCGAAATAAAAGATGCGCGAGTGCTCCAGGAAGCGCCCCACGATGGACCGGACGCGGATGCGCTCGCTGACGCCGGGCAGCCCGGGCCGCAGCGAGCAGATGCCGCGGATGATCAGGTCGATCTCGACCCCGGCCTGCGACGCGGCATACAGCGCTTCGATCACCGACTGCTCCAGCAGCGAGTTCATCTTGGCCAGGATGCGCGCCGGCTTGCCCGCGCGGGCGTGCTCGGCTTCGCGCCCGATCAACTGTATGGTCTTTTCGGCCAGCGTCAACGGGGCCACGTACAGTGGCTCGTAGTTGTCCGACTCGGAGTGCGCGGTCAGGTAGTTGAACACCGAGTGCACGCTCGCCGTGATCGCCGGGTCCGAAGTCAAAAGGCTCACGTCGGTGTAGAAGCGCGAGGTGACCGGGTTATAGTTGCCGGTGCCCAGGTGGGCGTAGCGGCGAATGACGCCGTCCGGGTCGCGCCGGACCAGCAACGCCAGCTTGCAGTGCGTCTTGAGGCCGACGATGCCGTGGAAGACCTGCACACCGGCGTCCTCGAGGTTGCGCGCCCAGCGGATGTTGGAGGCCTCGTCGAAGCGCGCCGTGAGCTCGACGACGACGGTGACCTCCTTCGATTGCGCGGCCTCGGTAAGCGCTTTAAAGATGGGGGAGTTGTCGCTGGTGCGGTAGAGCGTCTGCTTCATGGAGACGACGTCCGGGTCCGCGGCCGCGCTTTCGATGAACGAAACGACCGCTTCGTAGGAGTCGTAGGGGTGGTGCAGCAGGATGTCGTGGTGGCGCAGCTCGTCGAACAGGTCGGTGGACTTGCGGTGCAGGCGAAGATCGCGCCCGGTAAAGGGCGGGTATTTGAGGTCGGGCCGGTCGGATTGCGAGTAGAGGACCATGAGCCGCGACAGGTTCACGGGGCCGTCGGTGAGGTAGACCTGCGAGTCTTCAAGCTCGAAGTTGGTGCGGAGCCGCTCGATGATCTCCGGGTGGGCGTCGTGCTCGATTTCGAGCCGCACCGCATCGCCCTTGCGCCGGTTGTGGAGCTCCGACCGCACTGCTTCGAGCAGCGAGCGGGACTCTTCCTCCTCGAAGTACAGGTTGCTGTTGCGGGTCACGCGGAAGGCGGTCGCCGCGAGGATCTGATAGCCCCGGTACATGGCGGGTGCGTTCTGTTCGATCAGGTCGGGCAGGTAGAGGAAGTCCGTCGTGGCCCCGCCGGGCAGCTTGATGAAGCGGGACAGAGCGCGCGGGACGGTGACCACGCCCAGCACGGCCGCGTTGGACCCCTTGCGCTTGCCCTTGAGCAGCAGCGCCACGCACAGGGCCTTGTTGAGCACGCGCGGGAAGGGGTGGCGCGGGTCGATGGTGATGGGTGTGAGCAGCGGGTCGACTTCGCGCGCGTAGAACTCGGAAGCGGCGCGCCTGCTCTCGTCCGAAAGCTCGGCCCAGCGCAGCACGCGGATGCCGGCCTCGCACAGGGCCGGGTGCAGCTCCGTGGTCCAGCAGCTGTACTGCGCGGCTACAAAGTCGTGAACGTCCGCATTGATCCCGTCAAGCAGTCCCTGGGCGGTCATGCCGTCGGGGCCCGGCTCGCCCTGGCCTTCCTCGATCCGCTGGAGCATGCCGGCGATGCGGACTTCGAGGAATTCGTCCAGGTTCGAGGCGGTGATCGAAAGAAACTTGACCCGCTCCAGAAGTGGATTGGCGGGGTCGCGGGCTTCCTCCAGGACGCGCCGGTTGAACGAAAGCCAGGAGGAATCGCGGGAAAGGAACAGGTTGCGTTGCGCGTCGTCCATGCGTTTGGCCGCCGCCCCCGGCCGGCGTCTCTCATCCTAATATGTGCGTTGGGCGCGTGGGCGCGTGCTTGTAAGACGACAAAGCCGGTTGACCCCGGCCCCGGCCCGTCGCAACATGGAGGGAGGAGATCCGATCTATGAGCACCGGCGGTTGTGGAGACGGAAGTGTCGTAAACGGAATGGCCGAGGAACTGTTCCAGCTGGCATCCCTGCTGGTGGGCACCGGCGGGCGCGCGCTGCCGCTGATCGAGCATGCATTGGGAACCCTGGAGATCGACCCCTGCATGGAGCCCCAGGCGGCCCGGCAGCAGGCCCGGCAGGCCGTGGCGCGCGCGGCGCTGGCGCAGCTCACCGTCGAGCAGCCCTCTGCCTTTGCCGGCCAGTTCGACGATGCCGGCGAGCCCGCGCCCTGTGTGAACGACGACGACCTGCTGGCCGCGGGGGTGACCCCGGAGCAGCTGCGGGAGTGGCTCGACATGCAGGGGCAGGACGAAATGCACTCGCCCGCGCGGGCCTGGCTGGAAGGGCTGCCCGTGGCGCAGCGCGCGGTGTTCGTGCAGCGCGCGGTGCTGGGGCAGGGCAACGAGGCCGCGGCCAGCCTGCTCAGGGAAGCGGGCGGCGCGCAAACTTCGAGCTGGACCCCGGAAAAAGTGGGCAGCCAGTTTCGGCGGGCACTTTGCTCGCTCGCCGATTCGCTGGCGCACGCGCCGGGGATCGCGCCGGTGCCGGCGTAGAGCGATGGCTTCATGCGGGGTCATTCTGAGCGGAGCGAAGAACCTGCTTTAGTCTGCACGGCGGGGAAAGCAGGTCCTTCGTCGCCGCGCCGCTCAGGAGGAGCCGAGCAAGGGGCGGCCCGCCTTTTCGCTGCGGGATAAGAAAGTTCATCCTTGCCGGAGGGCGCGCATCGAAAGCTTGCACGGAAAGATCACAGCGGGAGTTGGCGTGGGGCATAGGAGCGAAGGCCGCCGGGCGGCTTGGGGAGCAGCGGTTTGGCTCGGGATCTGCGCGGGGCAGGCGCGGGCGCAGATCGGCGTACCCGTACCCACGATCGAAACCCTGCCCACCCCGGGCACCGTGTCGCAGCAGCAGGTTACGACGGACAACTACGGGGGCAGCGTTGCCGACGGCAAGACCGTTCCGGGCGTGCTGCCGCTGTCGCTGGCCGACGCCATGGCGCGCGGGCTTCGGCACAATCTGGGGCTGATCCTGACGACGACCAACCAGACCGCGGCCAAGGCGACGCAGCTCACCGAATTGCAGCAGCTCCTCCCCACCGTCAACGCGAACATACGCGACGCGGTCTCGCAAACCAATCTACAGGCGCAGGGGCTGCGCATCCCGGGTTTTCCCGCGATCATCGGCCCCTACGGCTACCAGGACTTCCGCGCGAACCTGACGATGAACCTGGTCAACGTCGCTTCCATCCGGAACTACCTGGCGGCCAGGCACAACTTCCAGGGCGCGCAGCTCGCCGTCGAGGACGCCCGCAACGAGGTGATCCTGAGCGTGGGCAACGCGTACCTGCTGGCGATCGCGGATGGGTCGCGCGTCGCCTCCACCGAGGCGCAGGTGGCTACCTCCAAGGTGTCGTTCGACCAGGCCCGCCAGCAGCACCAGGCCGGGACCTCGCCGCTGCTCGATGAGCTGCGCGCGCAGGTGGACTATCAGACGCAGCAGCAAAATCTGATCCAGGCCCAGGGCACGCTCGAAAAGGACAAGCTGGCCCTGGCGCGCATCATCGGCCTGCCGGTAGAGCAGCAGTTCTCGCTCACCGACGCGGTGCCCTATGCGCACCTGGACAGCGTGGATCCGGACGCGGCCGTGGCGCAGGCGCTCGGGACGCGCAAGGACATCCAGAACTTCGGCGAGCAGCTCAGGGCGGCCAATTACTCGAAGGGCGCGGCAGTGGCGGAGCGCTACCCGACCATTGCCTTTACGGGCGACTACGGCGCGATCGGCCCCAATATCCGCCACTCGCGCGGCACGGCCAATGCCGTCGGCACCCTGAGCGTGCCGGTCTTCGAGGAAGGCAAGATCCGCGGCGACGAAGCATTCGCCCAGCAGCAGCTCGAGCAAAAGCGGGCCCAGCTGGCGAACCTGCGCGGGCAGATCGCCCAGGACGTCCGCGACAGCCTGATCGACATCCAGGCGGCGGAAAAGCAGGTCGCCGTCGCGCAAAGCAATGTCGGGCTGGCGACCGAGGCGTTGTCCGAGGCGCAGCAGCGCTTCGCGGCCGGGGTGTCGGACAATCTGGCCGTGTCGCAGGCGCAGGGGCAGGCAGCACAGGCTAACGACCAGTACATCGCGAGCCTGTACCAGCACAATGTAGCCAAGCTGGGGCTGGCGCGCGCGCTCGGCGTGGCCACGACCGGCCTGACGCAGTACGTAGGAGGCAAGTAAGTGGCGGAACAAACACCGGATACCGAGGTCGGCCAGCAGCAGAAAAAGCAGGACGCGCAGAAGGCGGAAGGGGACAACCCCCGTCAGAAGTCGCGCCGGCGCTTCATCGTCATTCTCGTGGTCGCGGTTCTGCTGGTCGGCGTGCTGCTGTTCTACTGGCACTCCACTTTTTACGAGGACACCGACGACGCGCAGATCAACGGCCACCTGCTCCAGGTTTCCTCGCGTATCACGGGCACGGTCGTCAGCGTGCCCGTGAACGAGAACCAGCCGGTCAAGGCGGGCGATGTGATCGTCGAGCTCGACCCCAAGGACTACCAGAACGCGGTGCAGCAGGACGAGGCGAACCTGGCTGCCGCCGAGTCGAACTTTCAGTCCTCGACCGTGAACATCCCGGTCACGAGCGTGAGCGTCAACACGAACCTGGCGGCCGTGGCCTCGACGCTTTCGCAGGCCGACAGCGCGGTGGTGCAGGCGCAGCAGCAGTTGGAGGCGAACCGGTCGGCGATTGCCCAGGCGGACGCCAACTACATCCGGGCCAAGCTCGACGTGGAGCGGTATACCCCCCTGGTGCAGCGCGACGTGATCTCCAAGCAGCAGTTCGACCAGGCGGTGGCCACCGCGCGTGCCGACGAAGCCGCGCTGGCCCAGGCGAAGCAGACCGCGGGCGCGTCTGAAACCGCGGTGCGCATGGCGCAGGATCGCGTGATCCAGACCAGGGCGCAGCTCCAGAACGCGAAAACCGCGCCGGAGCAGATCCGCATCCAGCGTGCCCGGGCCGACCAGGCTGCCGCGCAGGTGGAGCAGGCCAAGGCCACGCTCGCCCAGGCCCGGCTCAACCTGAGCTATACCCGCATCGTCGCGCCGGTCGACGGGATCATCACCCGCAAGAGCGCCGAAGTGGGCCAGAACGTGTCGGTCGGGCAGAACATGACGACCCTGGTCTCACTCGACGACATCTGGATCACCGCCAACTTCAAGGAAACGCAGCTCCACTACATGACCGCGGGCCAGCCGGTGACGATCAGCGTGGACGCCTACGGCGGGCGCAGGTATGACGGGGTGGTGACGCAGGTGGGCGGCGCGACCGGGTCGGTCCTGAGCCTGTTTCCGCCCGAGAACGCGACCGGCAACTACGTCAAGGTGGTGCAGCGCGTACCGGTGCGCATCGACCTGCGCGACAGAAGCCAGGACGCGGACCACCTGCTGCGGCCGGGGCTTTCGGTCGAGCCCAAGGTGCGGGTGAAAAACTAGCTTCGCGTCCAGGACGGGCTCCGGAGCATCTAGTACCTAGCCCGAGGAGCCCGCCCCGCCATGCCGTTCGCCCAACTCTTTCTCGCTCACGCCTACCTGGTGCTGGCCCTTTGGGTCTTCGCCGAGCAGATTGGGTTGCCCATTCCATCCGCGCCGCTGCTGCTCACCGCCGGCACCCTGACCGCGACGCACCGTCTGCATCTGCTTCCCGTGCTCCTGGCCATCGTGGGCGGCTCTCTGGTCAGCGACACGACCTGGTTCTTCCTGGGCAAGCGCTACGGCCACCGGGTGGTACGGCTGCTCTGCAGGCTTTCGCCCAGCCGCGACACCTGCGTCCAGCGCACCGAGGGGTACTTCGCCAAGCACGGCGCGAGCACGCTGCTGGTCAGCAAGTTTCTGCCTGCGCTCAACACCATGGCCGGGGCCATCGCCGGGCAAACCGGCATGAGTTTTCGGCGTTTCCTCGTCTTCGACACGGGCGGCGTGCTCCTGTGGGCGCTTACCTTCGTGGTGGGTGGGCGGTTCGCGGGCGACATTCTCAAGCAGCACCCCAATGCCCTGCGCTGGGTCGCGCACTTCGCCGTGGCGCTGTTCGCGCTGTTGCTGGCCGCCTGGATCGTCAGCCGCATCGTCCGCCGGCGCCGCTCGCTGGCGGAGATCCGCATGGACCGCCTGACGCCGGAGCTCCTGCACGCGCGCATGGAAGCCCGGGAGCCGCTGTACCTGGTCGATCTGCGGCACCCGCTCGACTACCTGCCGGACCCGCGCACGCTGCCCGGCGCGGTCGTCCTGACGCCCGACCGCCTGGTCGAGATCAGCGCGGAGGTGCCGCGGGACCGCGATGTGGTCCTGTTCTGCACCTGCCCCAACGAGGAAACCGCCGTGCGCATGGCCTTGACCATCCGCAAGATGGGTATTGCCCGGGTGCGGCCGCTGCTGGGCGGATACGAGGGTTGGAAGCGGCTCGGCTATCCTCTGGTCCCGATCGCCGGAACGGAAGCGCCGGCCGAGGAAAGTCGTTTTGAGGTCGCGCGCGCCGGTTGACTCCGATGCCGTCCTCCACGCCGGGCGCTCGCTTACGATGAGAGAGTCGAAGCGGTTTCATCAACCCGCAACGTCGGCGACGCCGCGCATGAGACCCGCCGTAAAGCGGGGCTAACGGGGAGTGCCGAAGCCGCAAAACCATTGATGACACCGCTTCTCGCCTCTACGGGCAGGGAGAACAGATTGGCCTACAGGGATTTACGGGAGTGGCTCCGCGCCATCGAGCGCGCGGGCGAGTTGAAGCGCGTGCGGGAGGAGGTCTCGCCCCACCTGGAGATCGCGGAGATTACCGATCGTGCCTCCAAGATCGGAGGCCGCGCGGGCGGCCCCGCGCTGCTGTTCGAGAACGTAAAGGGCTACCCCGGCGCGCGGGTGCTGATGAACCAGTTCGGGTCGGACTTGCGCATGAAGCTGAGCCTGAACGTGGACTCGCTGGACGAGGTTGCGGACCGGATCCGGAGCCTACTCGAGCTGAAGGTTCCGGAAGGATTGTTGGGCAAGCTGAAGATGCTGCCGGTGCTCAAGGATGTGGGCAGCTTCTTTCCGAAGACCATCGACCGGCGAGAAGCGGCCTGCAAGGAGGTCATCCTGCGCGGGGCGGACGTGGACGTGCTCAAGTTCCCGGTGATCCAGTGCTGGCCCATGGACGGCGGCCGCTACATCACCCTGCCGCTGGTGATCACGCGCGACCACAAGAACCGCAAGCGCAATATGGGCATGTACCGCATGCAGGTGTACGACGGCCAGACCACGGGCATGCACTGGCAGCGGCAGAAGAACGCGGCGGAGCACGTGCGGGACCGCATGCGGGCCGAGTCGGCTTCGCTCGCCGATCAGGTGGCGCGCATGGCGGAGACCGCGGGGGGCACCGTCAAAGCGCCGTCTGTCACCTACTCGAAGCAGATGGGCGACCGTCTGGAGGTCGCCGTCGCCATCGGGACCGACCCGGCGACGACCTTTGCCGCCATCGTGCCCGCGCCGCCCGAGGTCGAGGAGTACATAATCGCGGGCTTTCTGCGGCAAAAGCCGCTGGAGTTGGTCAAGTGCGAGACGGTCGACCTCGAAGTGCCCGCGCACGCCGAGATCATCCTCGAGGGCTTCGTCAAGCTCGATGAGCTGCGCGTCGAAGGCCCCTTCGGCGACCACACCGGCTTTTACACCATGGAGGAGGAGTACCCGGTCTT
>CAXUHL010000121.1:0-8792 GCA_964250745.1 uncultured Acidobacteriaceae bacterium | reverse complement strand
CTCTTCCCCCTCCACCCTTCACCCCCGGCTGAAGACCGAACCCAAGCCGCCGTCGACCCCGAGCACCTGGCCGGTGATCCAGCTCTGCGCCGGGTCGAGCAGGAAGGCCATGGCGGCGGCCACGTCCTCCGGCTGCCCGAAGCGGCCCAGCGCGATCATGCCCATGGACGCTTTGGCGGCGGCCTCGTTGCCGGTTATGCGCGCGGTGAGCGGCGTCTCCGTGAGCCCGGGGGCGACGCAGTTGAAGCGCAACCCGCGCTTGGCGTAGGTGGCCGCGGCGGCCAGCGCCAGGCCCTGAATGCCGGCCTTGGCGGCGGCGATGGCCTCATGGTTGATGAGCCCGAAGCGCGCGGCGGCGCTTGAAACGAAAACGACCGAACCCGCGCCGGAGATGTGCTTGGCAGCCCCGCGCATGGCGGCGAACGAGGAGCGCAGGTTGACCGTGACCACCGAATCGAACTCGGCGTCCGTGGTCACGTGGCCGGGCTTGAGCAGGAGCGAGCCGAAGCAGTTGGCGACGCCGTGGAGCTCGCCGAACTGCTGCTTGCCGAGGGCGATGGCGGCCTCGATGGAGGCATTGTCGGTGGCTTCGGCGGGGGTGTGGGGCAGGCCGAGCGCGGCCATCTTCTCGGTATTGCGGCCGGCGACGAGGACCTGGTCGCCCCGCTCGGAAAGGGTGCGGGCCAGCGCGGAGCCGATGCCCCCGGAGCCGCCCAGAATCACGTAGTTCGCCAATGGAGTGCTCCTTTGTCCGGGTTGGATGCGGGGGCGCGGTTTACGCCGTCGCGGTGGTTTGGCGCGGGTGAGGCGCGAGCAGCCCCCGCCCGCGCAGGGCGGCGAGCACCTGCTCGACCGACCAGTCGAGCGAACCCGCGCCGTCGACCACCAGGCCGGCCCACGCGGCGCAGGGGCGCACATACAGGTCCGCCATGGGGCGGACCGTCGCTGTGTAGTGCGCGCGGACTTGCCCGGGGTCGCGGCCGCGTTCGCGCACGTCGCGGCGCAGGCGGCGCTCGAAGCAGAGCGGGTCGGGGGTGTCGACGTACACGCCGAGGGCCGCGAGCGCGCGGATCTCCGGCCAGTGGAGCGCGAAGATGCCGTCGAGGATGACAGCGCGCGGCTCGCTGAGGCGGACGGTCCGGCCGGGCAAGCGGGTGTGGGTGGCGAAGTCGTAGGTGGGCCGCTCGACCGGCTCGCCCGCGAGCAGCAGGCGCAGGTGGGCCAGCAGCAGCTCGTGCTCGATCCGGGCGGGGTGGTCGAAGTTTTGCCGAGCGCGGGCTGCGGGCGGCAGGTGCGCGCCGTCGCGGTAGTAGTGGTCCTGGGCCAGGTGCGTGCCGCCGAGCTCGCGCGCCAGCTCCCGGGCCAGGGTGGTTTTGCCGGAGCCGGACGCGCCCGCGACCGCCAGCAGGAAGGGGCCGCTCAGGACGGCACCGGCGCGGCAACCCGAGGCAGCAGCGCGGCAAGCAGGCGGGCGAGGGCAGCCTGGGCCTGTGCGCCCGTGTCCAGGACCTCCCGGTGGTCGATGGCTTGCGCGGCGAGCCCGGCAGCCAGGTTGGTGACGCAGGAAAGGCCCAGCACCTCGACCCCCATCTGCCGGGCGGCAATGGTCTCGAGCGCGGTCGACATGCCGACCAGGCCCGCGCCCATCGCGCGAAAGGCGCGGATCTCAGACGGGGTCTCGAACGACGGGCCGAGAACGCTCGCGTAGACGGCTTCCGGCAGCGGCTCGATTTGCCGGGCCAGCGCGCGCAGGCGGGGGGAGTACGCGTCGGTCATGTCGAAGAAGCGGGGCATGGGGCCGAGCGCGGGACCCGCGGCGGGGTTGAGGCAGGAAAGATTGATGTGGTCGGCGAGCAGCACGAGCTGCCCGGGCCGGAGCGCCGGGTCGATCGCGCCCGCCGCGTTGGTAAGGACCAAAGCGCGGACCCCGAGCACGGCCAGCACCCGGACGGCGAAGACGACCGCGTCGGCCGAGTGGCCCTCGTAGGCGTGGACGCGGCCGGCGAGCACCAGCGCGGGCGTGCTCCCGACGAGGCCCGCGACGAGCTGCCCGGCGTGGCCCTCGACGCCGGAGACCGGGAAGTGCGGGATGCGCGCGTAGGGGAGGGCGGCGGGATCAGAAAGTGTGGAGGCGAACCCGCCTAACCCAGAGCCGAGCACGACCGCCACCCCGGCTTCGGCGCGCGGGCCCAATTCCGCGCGCAGGAATGCGGCGGCTTCGGCGATGCGGTCCCATTCGGTCGGCATACTGTCAGCCTAGCGCAGCAGCATGCCGGCGATGGACGCGGACATGAGGTTGGCCATGGTGCCGGCGAGCATCGCGCGCACGCCCAGCTGGGCCAGCTCGTTGCGGCGCGACGGGGCCAGCGCGCCGATGCCGCCGATCTGAATGCCGATGGAGCTGAGATTCGCGAAGCCGCACAGGGCGAAGGTGGCGATGGTGAACGAGCGCGGGTCGAGCTGCGCCTTCTGCGCGCCCAGCAGCGAGTAGGCCACCAGCTCGTTGAGCACCATGCGCGTGCCGAGCAGGTTGCCGACCAGCCGGGCGGCGTGCCACGGGATGCCGATGAGCCAGGCGACGGGTGCGAACAGGAAACCCAGCACGGCGTCGAGCGAATGCGGGAACCACGCGGCGTGGCCGTGGGCCCAGCCGAAGACGCCGTTGACCAGCGCGATCAACGCCAGAAACGAGATCAGCATGATGGCGACGTTGAAGGCGAGGCGGCCTCCGTCGAGGGTGCCCCGGGCGACGGCGGCCAGCAGGTTTTCGCTCGCGTGCTCCTCGTCCCTGGGCGTGCGGACCACGCCGGCGGTGGCGGGGATCTCCGTCTCCGGCACCAGCATCTTCGAGATCAGGATGGTGCCGGGCGCGGTCATGATGACGGCGGAAAGCAGGTCCTTGGCCTGGATGCCGTAGAGGATGTAGGCCGCCATGATGCCGCCGGAGACGTGGGCCATGCCGCTGGTCATCAGGGTCATCAACTCGGACCGGGTCATGCCCGGCAGGAAGGGGCGGATGGTGAGTGGGGCCTCAGTCTGACCCATGAAGATGCTTGCGGCGACGTTGAGGCTTTCAGCACCGGAAACCTTGAGCGTCGCCTGCATGAGCCGGGCAAACAGCCCGATGACCACCTGCATGATGCCCAGCGCGTATAGAACAGAAAACAAGGCGGAGATGAAGATGATGGTCGGCAGGACCTGAAACGCCACGATGGATCCGAAAGGCGAATGCTGCACGCCGAGCGAGCCGAACACCACCGACGAGCCGGCGAAGGCATAGCCCAGCAGCGTATTGACCCCCGCCCCCGCCGCCGCGATCGCTCGCTGGCCCCACGACGAACGCAGAACCAGAACGGCAAAGACGAACTGCAAGCCCAGCCCCCACAGCACCGTGCGCCAGCGGATGGCGCGGCGGTCGGTGGAAAAAGCCCAGGCGAGGGCAAGCATGGCGGCGAGGCCGAGGATGCCGGTGTAGCGGGTCATTGCTCCCAAGCATAGACGGGGCGGTGACGCGCACGGAGAGCCGATGCGTCGCTGCCCGGCAGCATCCCGGCGAAGCGGCTCTTCGCTCGCGCAAGTCGAACACCTTTCGTAAGATAGCCGCCATGCTGAAATCGCGTTTCGCGGAGCCCGGTCTTCGTATCGCACTCTTTTTGGCGCTCGCCCTAGGGCTGAGCTCGATTTTTTACGCGCTGATTCTTGCGACCGGGCACGTCGGCGGCGGCGGGGGCGCGTACGCTTATGGGCTGATGTGGATGCCGGCGCTCGCGGCGCTGCTGTGCTGCCGCATTACCGGCCTGGACGCGCGCGGTCTGGGCTGGGCCTGGGGCCGCTGGAAGTGGCAGTGGATGGCCTATCTGACGCCGGTGGGCTACGCCGCGGCCGCCTATGGCGCGGTGTGGGTCGCGGGCCTGGGGCGCTTCCCGAATGCGCATGCCGTCGAGGCTTTCCGGCAGAGCCTGTTCTGGCCGCACGCCCCGGCCTGGCTGGTCCTCGCGGGCTTCTTCGTGTTGAACGGCACCGCCGGCCTGTCCGCCGCCGTCGCGCACGGTTTGGGTGAGGAGATCGGCTGGCGCGGCTTTCTCGCTCCGCACATGACGGAAGTTTTCGGGTTTACCTGGGGGGCGCTGCTGACGGGCACGATCTGGGCTCTGTGGCACATGCCCATCCTGCTCTTCGCCGACTACAACAGCGGCACGCCGCCGTGGTTCGCGTTCCCGTGCTTCTTCGTCATGGTCGTCGCGAACAGCGTCTCGATGGCCTGGCTGCGCCTGCGCTCCGGCAGCGTGTGGACGGCCGCGATCTTCCACGGCAGCCATAACTTATTCATCCAGCAATTCTTCACGCCGGCGACCGGCAGCACGGGCAAGCTGACCGTCTATGCGATCGACGAATTCGGCTTTGCCCTGCCCCTGACGGCGGCCGCGGCTGCCCTGTACTTCTGGAGCCGGCGCGGGGAGCTGCCGCCGGTCGGCGATCCGCTCTCGAGCCTCCAGGCGGGGCAGCTGCAGGGCGTCCCCAGGTTCGCCTCGCCGCGTGCCTAGAGCAGCGTCCCCGATGCCGTGGAATACACACGGCGATCCGGCTTTCGACAGATTTGCTCAATCCTCGTCTTCCCGCAGAACCGTTGCATAATCCCGGCCGCCGTGGAAGATTTCGAGGATCTCCACGCGCTCGGCAAAGATGGTGAAGCTATCGCAGTGCGGCCTCGATGATGCGTCACGCGCAAGCCAGCGCGTATGTCGTCGCGGGCGACGCCTCGGTTCGGAAAAGTGCTCAGCGATTCGCAGGTGCTCACGACTGCTTCAACGTAGCGGGCTGCCGTTTCTGGAGAACCGCCGCTCGCGATCCAGCTGTAAAGCTGCTGCAATTGCCACTCGCTTTCCGGCGTGAATACGACTTCGCGCGTCACCTGCCTTGCATCGTTTTTTCATGCAGGGCGGACAAGGAGGCGCGCAGCTGCTTCAAGCCGACCGCCCGGCTCGGGTCGGCGCGCAAGGCATCGTGGGCAGCGGCAACATCGCGTTCGAGCCAGGATTCCATCGCGCGATCGCGGGCCATCAAGGCGCGCAGCCCCTCCCGAAGCACTTCGCTTTCACTTGCGTACTCACCTGCCGCAACCTTTTCTCGCAAGGTATTTGCCATGTCGTTCGGCAGGGTAATGCTCATCTGCTGCGTCGTCCGCATCGTCGCCCTCAGTGGGATTCTGTCCTACCCTCCACGGTCCCGAGCGTTTCCGCGGTGACTACGTCACCAATCAGCGGGGCGGGCTCGATCCACTCATCGCCGATCTCGACGGCTTCGCGGAGCATGGCGGCGGGTTCGGCGAGGCGGGTTTCATCCGCGGCATAGAGGGTGCAGAGCGGCTCGCCCTCCCGGACCTCGTCGCCGAGTTTGTGGTGCATCACCAGGCCGGCGTGCGGGTCGACGGCCTCGCCGGGCGCGCTTCGGCCCGCGCCGAGCCGCTGCACCGCCCAGCCGACGGCGGTGGTGTCCATGCGGGTCAGGAAGCCGCCTTTTTCCGCGCGAAACACCGCCTGGGCCCCGGGTTTGTGGCGGGCCATGCCATCCTCGAGCGCGCGCACGTTGCCGCCCTGGGCTTCGACGATGCGCCCGAAGCGCTCCCAGGCCGCGCCGCTCGCGAGCAGGGCCTCCGCTTGCACCCGGCCTTGCTCGGCCGACGGGGCGGCCCCGCCGAGCGCGAGCATCCACCCGGCGAGCTCGAGCGAGAGCGTGCGCAGGTCCTCGCTGAGCTCGGGCGTTTCGCCCCGGAGCAGGGCGCAGCACTCCACCACCTCCAGCCAGTTGCCGGCAGCGGCGCCGAGCGGCTCGCTCATGTCGGTGAGCAGGGCCACGGTGCGGGTTCCGGCGCGCTCGCCCGTCTCCACCAGCAGCGAGGCCAGGAAGCGGGCCGCGTCCGGGTCGCGCAGGAACGCGCCCGAACCGGTTTTGACGTCGAGCACCAGCGCGTCGAGCCCGGCGGCGAGCTTCTTGCTCATGATCGACGCGCAGATCAGGTACGGGCTCTCGACGGTGGCGGTGCGGTCGCGCAGGGCGTACAGCTTGCGGTCGGCGGGGACCAGCCGCGCGGTTTGCGCGGCGAAGCAGGCCCCGTGTCTCTCGAGCAGGGCGCGCATCTCGCCCAGGGAAAGGTCGACGCGCATGCCGGGAATGGATTCGAGCTTGTCGAGGGTGCCGCCTGTGTGGCCCAGGGCGCGGCCGCTGATCATGGGATCGAGGATGCCGGCGGCGGCCGCGATGGGCGCCAGGAGCAGCGAGGTCTTGTCGCCGACCCCGCCGGTCGAGTGCTTGTCGACCGTCGTCCCCAGCGAGCGCGCGTCGAACGTGTCACCGGAGAAACGCATGGCATCGGTGAGCGCGGCCAGCTCCGACGGGGTCAGGCCGCGGTGGTAGACCGCCATGAGCCAGGCGGCGAGCTGGTCGTCAGGGATGGCCCCGGATGCCGCCCCGAAAACGATGTGGCGGATCTCCTCGGGAGAGAGCGGCTGATCGTCGCGGGTCCTGCGCAGGATATCGACGGTGTGCAGGGTCACTGCCGCTCCAGCCGAAACGAGTGCGGGAACAGCTCGCCGAACGGCACCGCCGGGCAGACCGCGCCGTCCGCACCGGGAAAGACTACCGGCGCTCCGGGCAGAATGAACTCGCTGAGCACCTGGCGGCACGCGCCGCAGGGCGGGCTCGGGGCGGAGTTGAGGTTGGCGACCGCGATGGCGGCGATGCGGAGCTGGGGGCCGCGCTCGACGATGGCCCGGAACAGCGCGGTGCGCTCGGCGCAAACGCTTAGGCCGTAGGAGGCGTTTTCGACGTTGCAGCCGGTGACGGCGGAGCCGTCTTCGAGCAGAAGGGCCGCGCCGACGCGGAACCGCGAGTAGGGCGCGTACGCCCGCTCGGCAGCGGTGCGCGCGAGCTGGACGAGGGCAGACAGTTCTTCGGGGGTCGTGAGCATGGAGTGGCTTGAGCGTACCTGCGGGCGGGGGCGGGGGCAAGCCTTGCTCCGGCGGTCACCGCGCGCGCATCCAACGGCTGCGCATGACAACTTTGGAGCTGGAAGCGGACAAGGCACTCGGGCTTTTTCACCCGGTCACGGCGGAGTGGTTCCGCGCAGTGTTCGAGCGGCCGACCGCGCCGCAGAGGCAGGGCTGGCCGGCGATCGCGGCGGGGGAAAACACGCTGATCCTGGCACCGACGGGGACCGGAAAAACCCTCACGGCTTTCCTGTGGTGCCTCGACAAGCTGATGCTCCACGCGGCTCCGCGCGGCAAGAAGTCGAACGGCTGCAAGGTCATCTACATCAGCCCGCTCAAGGCTTTGGCGGTGGACGTGGAGCGCAATCTGCGCTCGCCGCTCGCGGGGATCGCGAACATGGCCCGGCAGCGCGGGGTCGCGTTCCAGACGCCGGAGATCGCGGTGCGGACCGGCGACACCCCGCAGCGCGACCGGGCCCGGTTCCGGCGGGACCCGGGCGAGATCCTGATCACGACCCCCGAAAGCCTGTATCTGCTGCTTACCTCCGATTCCGCCGAGTCCCTGCGGACGGTCGAGACGGTGATCATCGACGAGATCCACGCGCTGGTGCCGACCAAGCGCGGGGCGCACATGGCCCTGTCGCTGGAGCGTTTGGAGGCAATCACCGAAAAGCCGCTGCAGAGGATCGGGCTTTCGGCGACGCAGCGGCCGCTGGAGGAGGTGGCGCACTTTCTCGCCGGGGCGCAGCCGCGTGCCGCAAGTCCGGTCTCGGGGGACATACGCGAGGAAAGCGAGCGTGAGTGGACCAGCGAGCCGGAGGCCGTCGCGGACAATCTTGCGCCCGCTGCGTTGCCGGTGGTCGACACCGCGGCCCGCTACCGGCCGGTGACCATCGTGAACGCCGCCGAACCGAAGCGCCTGGAGCTGCGCATCGAGGTCCCGGTCGAGGACATGGCCAAGCTGGGCGAGATGCAGGAGCTGCCGTCGGGCGCGGCCTCGCAGGGGCCCAAGCGCACGTCCATCTGGGCGGCGATCCACCCGCGTCTGCTCGAGATCGTGCGCGAGCGCGTGTCCACGCTGATCTTCGTGAACAGCCGGCGCATCGCGGAGCGGCTGGCCGGCGCGCTGAATGAGCTTGCGGGCGAAAACGTCGCGCGGGCCCACCACGGGTCGCTGGCGGCGGCGCAGCGGTCGGAAATCGAAGAGCTGCTCAAGGCGGGCAAGATCAAGGCTCTGGTCGCGACCTCGTCGCTCGAGCTCGGCATCGACATGGGCGCGGTGGACCTGGTGATCCAGATCGAAGCGCCGCCATCGGTCGCGAGCGGGATGCAGCGGATCGGGCGCGCCGGGCACTCGGTGGGCGCGGCGAGCGAGGGCATTATCTTCCCCAAGTACCGGGCAGACCTGCTGGCCTGCGCCGCTGCGACGCGCGCGATGCACGAGGGGCTGGTCGAGTCGACGCGGTTCCTGCGCAACCCGCTGGACGTGCTGGCGCAGCAGATAGTGGCGATCGTGGCGCAGCCGCCCGCGCTTGCCTGGCGGGAGAAGACCAAGAAGAAGCTCAAGGCGGAGATCGACGAGGAGCGCTCGCCGGGGCTGCATGTGGACGCGCTGTACGCGATGGTGCGGGCCGCCGCGCCCTACGCGGAGCTGACGCGCGGCGCGTTCGAGGGCGTGCTGGACTTGCTGGCAGGGCGCTACCCGTCCGACGAGTTCGCCGAGTTGCGCCCGCGCGTGACCTGGGACCGTTTGACCGGGATCGTCACGCCCCGGCAGGGCGCGAAGGGGCTGGCGATCCTGAACGG
>CAXUHL010000120.1:2366-8809 GCA_964250745.1 uncultured Acidobacteriaceae bacterium | reverse complement strand
GATCGTCTCATGGCTGTGGCCCGCCGCGGCGATCGCGGCGCGCGCGCCGGCGAGGATCCGTCGAAGTCCTCGCTCGGCGGGGCCGGGCGCATGGCGCTGTTCCAGCCCGTGGGCGGCGCGTCGCAGGGCGGCGGCGGCATCGACGGGTTGCGCGGGTCGGCGGCGGGCGCGGGCGCGGCCCTGCCCCCGGAGCTCGAAGCGCTGAGCTCCGAGCTGGGCGGCCGCATGGAGCTGGTCAAGCAGGCCGGCGCGGCGCGCGAGCTCAACCTCACTTTCGAGTCGCAGGCCTTCGCCGGACTGCGGGTGCAGCTGCAGCAGAGCGCGGGCGCGGTCGACATTCACTTCGTCTCCGGCTCACCCGAGGTCACCCGTTTGCTTCGCCGGCATGTAGGCGCGCTGAGGGAAACGCTCACGCAAAAAGGCGTGCGGGTGCGTGAGCTCAAGGTCGGCGGCACCCCGGCGCGGCCCGCATCCGAGGGGTACAGGCATGTTTGAAGCGGCCGCGGCGCGCACGGGCCTGGCCTTGTTTCCGGGCTTGCGGAGGTTTACGCGGGCCGAGGCTGCCTCGCTGAACGCGGCGAACGCGTTGCTGGCGGACCCCGCCCGCTGGAAGCCGTGGGTGGAAGAGCTGTTCGCCGGCCTGTTCCAAACCCCGCGGGGCGCGCGCATCACCGTGACGCGCCGCAACACCCTGGGCCGCGAACCCGAGGAAAACTACGCCTTCCCGGCCGATTCGGTCACGATCGGGCGCGCCTCCGGCAACGACATCGTGCTCCCCGCCGGGTCCATTAGCCGCGATCACGCGCGCCTGACCCTGCGCGACCGCGAGTTGTACCTCGAAGACCTGGGCAGCGCCAGCGGCACGCACATCCGCGACCAGCGGCTCGAAGCCGGGCAGCTGCGCCGGCTCGAACCCGGTGACGAGTTTCTGGTCTTCCCGTATCTGTTCCGGGCCGCGTCGGAGGAGCTGTGGGCCGCCGACCCGGAGCTTGCGGCGGGGCACCCGCAGGCCCGCCTTACCACGGGCCGCGCCTGGGCTTCGCTGCTGGGGCCGGAGTTGTGCGTCTTCAATCTCGCATTGCACCCCGAGGCCGGCACGGGCGTGCTCGCGGTGTCACGACCGTTTTTGGAAGCGGCCCTGGCGCGGCTCACGCGGGGCGCGGTGACTGGGCTGGCCGAAGGTGACGCGGACCTGCTTCACTTTCTCGTCCTGAGCGTGCTTGAGCGGGCCAACCGGGAGCTGCGGTTTCCTTTCGCGTGCTCGCTCGCGCCGCGACGGGGCGAAGATGGAACCGCCGATGAAGCGGGCATGGCGCTCGAAGCCTCGCTGAGGCTGACCGGCGCGCGCGGGCGCCTGCTGCTTTTTCTGCCGGACAGCCTGCTGCGCCTCACGCGGGCGACGGTCCCGCGGCCCCGTTTCGAGGCGCTGCGCGAGGCCCTGCGCCCCAGGCTCTCTGTCCGGCTCGGGTTTGTGCCGCTCACCGTGCACGACCTCCCCGGCATCGGGCCGGGGGATGTGCTCCTGTACACGCCGGCTGCGGCGCTGGTGCTGCCCCACTTCGGCGCGGAGCCGGGAACCGAACGCGGCTGGGCGCTCGAAGGAGGGGAAGGCAGCACGGAGCGCTTCACGGTGCAAACGTATTTCGAAAGGAATGAGGGTATGGAGGAAGAGCCATTGAGCGAGGAAACGAACGGATTCGACGAGCTGCCGGTGCGCGTCCACGTAGTGCTGAGCGAGATCGAGCTGTCGCTCGCGGAGCTCGAAGCGCTCGGCGAGGGCAGCATCGTCGAGCTCGACACCCCTCCGGGCTCCGTGCAGTTGGTGGTCAACGGCAAGGTTCTGGGGGCGGGCGAACTGGTGGAGGTCGAGGACCGGCTCGGGGTCGAGATCACCCGCTGGGGGCAGAGTTAGGTGCTCGCCGCGTTCGTGGAGTCTTCGCCTGGGAGCCTGTGGGGCGACTACGTCCGCACTCTGGCGGTGCTCGCCGCCGTGTGCCTGGCCGCGGTCTTCGCGGTGCGGGTGTGGCTGCCCAGGCTGGCGGGCAACGCCGGGGCGTCCGGGCCGAAGCTGCTCGAGGTTCTGGCACGGCAGCCGCTCGAGCCCAGGAAGACCTTGTACCTGGTGCGCGCGGGCAAAAGCGTGCTCGTTTTGGCCGCATCCGGCGATGCCGTGCGGCACATGGCCACGCTCGACGGGGCGGAGTTTCCCGAAGCGCCATCCGTCACGGAGCCGGGCAAGTCCGTGCTCTTCGGGCAAATCGCCCGCATGGTGCGGGAGCGGGGCGGCGCACGATGAACCATGCCTCGCTGCCCAACCCCATCGTGATGGTGGTGGTGCTCGGCGCTCTATCGCTCGCGCCGTTCCTGCTCATCATGCTCACCTCGTTCGTCAAGATTTCGGTGGTTCTGTCGATCCTGCGCAATGCGCTGGGCACGCAGTCCGTGCCGCCCAGCCAGGTCATCACGGGCCTCGCGTTCGTACTCAGCATCTTCATCATGACGCCGGTGGCGCGGCAGATGTATCGCGAGGCAGGCACCGTGGCCGACACCCGCGAGGTTTTCTCCGAGGCCAGCGTCAAAACTCTCTTCGACGCGGTGGGCCGGGGCCGCGAGCCGCTCCGGCACTTTCTGGCCCGGCACGCGCACCCTGAGGACCGGGCGTTGTTCATCCGCATGGCGCAGCGGCTCGAGGACAACGAAACGGCGGAGGAAGCGCGGGCCGCGAAATCCCGAACCGCCGGCGGTCTTCAACCCGGCCCTGCAGCGCTGAAAGCGGCCCCGAAAGCGCAGCCCGTGCCGCTCCCTCCGAGCAGGGTCGCTCTCGACAAGGACGACTTCGAGGTCCTGATCCCCGCCTTCGTCACCAGCCAGCTCAAGGAGGCCTTCGAAGTCGGCTTCCTTGTCTTCATCCCATTCGTGATCATCGACATGGTCATCGCGAACATCCTGCTCGCCATGGGCATGAGCATGCTCTCGCCGAGCGTCATCTCGCTGCCGTTCAAGCTGCTGCTGTTCGTGCTCGTGGACGGGTGGTTCCTCATCATCCGCGGGCTGGTGCTCAGCTATGTGTGACCCGAAAGGAACACCATGAACACCGATGCCGTCGTCACCATCCTGCGCCAGGCGCTCGTCCTTGTGCTCACGCTTTCGGCCGGTCCCATGCTGGTGAGCCTCGGGGTGGGGCTCACGGTCAGCGTGCTCCAGGCCGCGACCCAGGTGCAGGAGCAGACGCTCAGCTACGTCCCCAAGCTGATCGCCGTGTTCCTTACCATCGCGGTCCTGGGGCCGTGGATGCTGGCGCAGCTGGTGCATTTCGCCCAGACCATCCTGAACACGATCGCCAAGGCGCACTAGCAATGGGCCTGCTGCCGTCGATGCAGGAGCTGCTGCGCCTGGCCGGCATCCATACCGACCTCGACAGCTTCCTGCGCCTGTTCAGCCTCATCTTCGCGCGGCTCGTGACCGCCGTCAGCCTGGCCCCGTTCTTCGGCGGCGGCAAGGCTCTGCCGGTGCAGGCCCGGCTCGGCCTGGCCGGGGTCACCGCGGCGATGCTGTACCCCGGCCTGGCCGCGCACGCGGGCAACATGCCCGGCTCGCCGCTGGTATACTTTGCGCTGCTCGGCAAGGAGGTCGTGGTCGGCACCATGCTCGGCTTCGTCGCGCAGATGGTCTTCTTCGGCGTGCAGATCGCCGGCATCGTCATCGACACCCAGCGCGGCCTCAACCAGATCACCTACATCGCGCCGCAGCTGCCGGGTAATACGTCCGCGCTCGGCAACCTGCAGATTCAGGCCTCCATCGCCTTGTTCCTGCTGCTCAATGGGCACCTCTTGTTCCTCGACAGCCTGGCGAACAGCTTCGTCGCGGTGCCGCCCGGGGCCATGCCGCACCTGCACCCCGGCATCGTGCCGGTCGCCTCCGAGTTCATTCGCGTCAGCGCTTCGGCGATCCTGATCGGCGCGGAGCTGTGCGCGCCCGTGGTGCTCACGGTGTTTCTGGTCGACATCGCCTTCGGCAGCCTGCAGAAGGTCGCGGGGTCCATCCAGATTTCGACCGACGCCAATACGGCCAAGTCCTGGATAGGCTTGGGGGTTTTCTGCCTGTCGACCGCTTTCTTTTTCGAGCAGCTTCAGCGCTTCCTCGCCTCGCTCATCCCCACGCTCGACCGCTTCATCCAGAACCTGCGCTGAGCAACCGGGGCCCGAAAAACGCGATAACTCCCCGAGTACCCCGCCATGGCCGACGAGAAAACAGAAAAACCGACACCGAAAAAACTCGAAGAAGCCAAAAAGAAGGGTCAGGTGCTCAAGAGCCAGGACCTGACCCAGTCGGCCATGTTTTTGACCGCGGGCACGGTGATGTACGCGGCCGGGCCCATGCTGGTCGGCGGGCTCAAGGGCTTCATGCGCGAGTCGTTCAGCGCGAGGGTGATGGGGGGAAACTTCACCTCGGAAGCGCTCACGGCCCGGTTCGGCGATGCGTTTTTCCGGTTCCTGCTCTTGTCCGCCCCGCTGCTGGGGGCGCTGGTCGTCGCGGCCCTAGCGGCCAACGCGGCGCAGCTGCGCGGCATCAACTTCGCCCCGGAAGTGTTCACCCCGAAGTTCGAGAAGTTCAATCCCGCCGCCGGGCTCCAGCGCTTGTTCCTCGAAGCGCGGCCGTACCTGGAGCTGGTCAAGAGCCTCGTCAAGTTCGCGGTGGTGCTGGGCCTGGCGTACACCACGCTGCACGGGCACCTGCGCGACCTGATCCTGGTGAGCCGGGTCGACATCAAGCACACCGCCGCGCTCGCGCCCACGCTGCTGTTTGAGATCCTGTTCAAGGTGGGCGGGGCGTTCATCGTCCTGGGCGCGGCCGACTTCGGACTGCAGTTTTTCCTGTACAAGAAGCAGCTGATGATGACCAAGGAGGAAGTGAAGCAGGAGCATAAGAACAGCGAAGGCGACCCGCACGTGAAGGCGCACCGCAAGGCGCTGCACGCGGCCATGCTGCGCGAAAGCGCCTTGAAGCAGGTGCCCAGGGCGCAGGCGGTGGTGGTCAATCCGACGCACATCGCGGTGGCCCTGCGCTACGACGGCGAACAAGCCGGCGCGCCGCGCGTGGTGGCGAAGGGCGAGATGGAGCTGGCGGAAAAGATTCGCGAGATCGCGCGGGAGCACAAGGTGCCCATCCTGCGCAACGTGCCGCTGGCGCGCAGCCTCAATACGCTGGAGCTCGAAGAAGAGATCCCCGAGGAGCTGTACGTGAGCGTGGCGGAAGTGCTGAACCTGATCGCGGAGCTTGCCGATGGCGAATAGGGTCGGCGGGACGCCCTCGGGCTACCTGATCCCGGGGCTCGAGTTTCCGACTGCGGCGGCGGTGGCCCCGGAGGGACCGAGCCCGGCCGGCGGGGCAAAAAAAGACAAGCCCGCCGCCTACGACGAGACGCCCTCGCTCGGCGGCTTGCACGAGCTGTTCGGCCTGAACCGGATCGTGCCGGAGCCCAGCCACATCGGGCCGCCGCCCAGGCCGCCCTCGCTCGAAGGCGCGCCCGACGCGGGCAGCGCGGCCGAAGCTTTTCTGCCGAAGATGCGCGCCGCGTTCGCGGGCCGGACCGGCGGGGCGGCCGCGTCGCCCGAGGTGCGGCGCATGATGGACCTGCTCGCCGGGCAAAGAGAGGCGAGCAACGGCATCCGCGCCCGGTCGGGACAGGGAGGCACTCGATGAACACTTCGATGATTCGCGTTATGAAGCCGGCGGCCAAGCCGCAAAAAACCGCGCTGAAGGCCGCGGAAACCAATCTCTGGAGCTCCGGCTGGCGCGAGCAGGCCGCGTACTGGATCGCCGAGCGCGCCTACCTGCTGCACACGGAAGGCCGCTTCCGGGAGTCGCTGACTCTGTTTGAAGGCCTGGCGAGCCTGGACCCGGGCAACTTGTACACCAGGGACTCGATCAGCGCGCTGCACCTGGCGCTGGGCAATTGGGCGGAGGCCGAGCGGTACGCCGGGGAGGTGCTCGCGGCCGAGCCCGGCAACGTTTCCGCCCTGGTGCGCCGGTGCGAGGCCCGGCTCCGGCAGGGCAGGGCCGCGGCAGCGCGGGCCGCCCTCGACCGCCTCCGGGCCGCCGGCGCGGGGGCGCCGGCCCGCCGCATGGAGCTGCGCCTGGAGCAGGTTTCGCCGCCCCGCGTCGCGGCGGGTCGGGCGCGCCAGGGAAAAATCGAAGCGGAGCACGCAACACCGCGCCTCGCGCGCGGATAACTCAGGCAAGAGAGCAGCAGGCAATCAAGCCGGCCCTCTAAAGGAGGAGTTCATGAGCGCAGTAGGTCCCACCTCAGGCAATTCGTTCAACAGCAGCATCTCTTCGGGTTCCGGCAGCTCCGGCAGCACGCCGGACATCAGCGGTATCGGCGCGGGCGCGGGGGGGGGGCCCCGGGGCGCCCCCCCCCCCCACCCCCAAGGGGCGCAGAC
>CAXUHL010000120.1:0-2356 GCA_964250745.1 uncultured Acidobacteriaceae bacterium | reverse complement strand
CGTAGCGAGCCTGCCTTTTCGGTGCGGCAAGTGCACCGCGCCCGGCCCTCGCGGGCCGGGCTTTTTCCTTCCGGGGCCGCCGAACGCGGGCCGCCGTGAACCGCGAGAAGCGGTCTCATAACGAGTTCCGCGGCTTCGGCTGACCTCGTGAGCCCCGCTTTGCGGCGGGTCTCATCCGGGGTGTCACCGCGGTTGCGCGTCTATGAGACCGCTTCGAGCGATGGGAGGCGCATGAACAAGTTCCTGCAGCAGGTAGCCGGGGTCCGCGCGGAGCTGCGCGGGGGCAACTTCACCGGCCTCTTCGAGCGCTCCAGCGATCTGCTGCTGGTCTCGGGCATCATCCTCATCGTCGGCCTCATGATCGTGCCGCTGCCGACGTTTCTGCTCGACATCTTCATCACCCTCAACATCACCATCGCCATCACGATCCTCATGGTGTCGATCTACGTCAAGAACGGCGCGGAGTTCGCGTCTTATCCGACGATCCTGCTCCTGACCACGCTCTACCGCCTGGCGCTCGAGGTGGCCTCGACGCGGCTGATCCTGCTCCAGGCCGACGCCGGAGACGTGATCAAGGCGTTCGGCAATTTCGTGGTGGGCGGCAACTTCGTCGTCGGCGCGGTGATCTTCCTGATCCTCACGCTGGTGCAGTTCATCGTGATCACCAAGGGCTCCGAGCGCGTCGCCGAGGTGGCCGCGCGCTTCACCCTGGACGCGATGCCGGGCAAGCAGATGAGCATCGACGCCGACCTCCGGGCCGGCAGCATCGACTTCAAGGTCGCGCGCTCGCGCCGCAACATGCTGGCCAAGGAGTCGCAGTTCTACGGCGCGATGGACGGCGCGATGAAGTTCGTGAAGGGCGACGCCATCGCCGGCATCATCATCACGGTGGTCAACATCGTGGGCGGGCTCATCATCGGCGTTGCAATGAACGGCATGCCCGCGGGCGAGGCCGTGCAGACCTACTCCATTCTGACGATCGGCGACGGGCTGGTCGCGCAAATTCCCGCGCTGCTCATCTCGATCTCGGCCGGAATGGTCGTCACGCGCATCGCTTCCGACGAGGACGAGGGCAACATCGGCTCCGACATCGCCGGGCAGCTGCTCGCGCAGCCGAAGGCGATCGGCATCGTTTCGGTCGTGCTCGTCATCATGGGCATCATTCCGGGCATGCCCAAGCTCGCCTTCCTGCTCATGGCGCTCGTCACAGGGGGTATCTCGTTCGGCATCTTCCAGGCCAGGCGTCTCCGGGCCGCTGCGGAGCTCCAGCAAAAGGACTCGTCGCAGCGGGTGGTCGCGCAGCCTGCGAGTCCCGGCATCAACAAGACCCTGCCCATCATCATCGAGCTGGCCGAGGAGCTGGAGCAGCTGGTGCCGCTCGAAACCCCGCGCGGCAAGCTCTTCCTCGACAAGCTGGTCTCGCTGCGCACCCTGCTCTACAGCCAGCTCGGCGTGGTGCTTCCGCCGCTCAGCGTCGACTCGGCCGGGCACAGGCTGGAGGGCGAAGGCAACTACCGGTTCTGGCTCAACGAGGCGCCGATCGTGACCGGGCGCGTACACCCGAACCTGCTCCTGATGAACGTCGAGGCCCGCCGGCTCAACGAGTACGGCATCCCGGCGGAAGCCACCCGCAACCCGGCCAACTACAAGCCCGCCTGCTGGATGGACCGCAAGCACCTGGAGCGGATCGCCGGCTCGGGCCTGCAGTACTGGGATACCGACGACGTCGTGCTCATGCAGATCAGCGCCTTCCTGCGCACGCATGCGGCGGACTTCCTGGGCATGCAGGAGGTGCAGTGGATGGTCGAGGAGGTGCGCCGCCACTACCCCACCCTGGTCGAGGAGACCGTGCCCAAGCTGGTGACCCTGCAGCAGCTCACCGCGATCCTGCAGAAACTTTTGCGCGAGCGGGTCTCCATCAAGGACATGCGGACGATCCTGCACGCGATCGGCGAGTGGAGCCGGGTGGACGGCAGCGACCCGGCGGCGCTGGCGGAGCGCGCGCGGGGCGCCCTGTCCCGGCGCATCTGCTTCGGGCTCAGCAACGGCAAGCCCAAGCTGCTGGTGTACCAGCTGGACCCGGCGCTCGAGGACATCATTCGCGACGCGCTGCGGCAGGGGCCCACGGGGCTGTTTCTGGCGCTCGACGAGGAGCAGCACCAGCTGCTGGTGGAGGCGGTGCGGGAAGGCATCTCCGACTCGCTCACGCGGACGCAAAACCCGGTGCTCGTCGTCGACGACTCCATCCGCCCGTTCGTGAAGGCGGCGCTGGGCCGGAGCTTCCCGGAGCTGCACGCGCTGAGCTACTCCGAGCTCGCCCCGGAGATCTGGATCGAACCGATCGGGGTGGTGTCCC
>CAXUHL010000119.1:0-8988 GCA_964250745.1 uncultured Acidobacteriaceae bacterium | reverse complement strand
CTCTAAACCCTTGTCGCTGATATTGAAGGTCTTGCCGAAACGGACGATGTGGTCGATATAGGCCTTCAAGCGAGCCGGAACGGTGAAGTTGTACATCGGCGTGCCGATAAGGATTTCATTCGCGCTCAGCAGTTCCGCCACCAGATCGTCGGAGACCTTCAGCGCCTTCTTCTGCTCCGGGGTGTGTTGGTCCGGTGCGGAATACGCTCCTCCCACCCAAGCCGTATCGACGAAGGGCAAGTCGGTGGCGACCAGGTCGCGGTAGATGACCTGGCCGCCGGCGTTCTTCGCTTTCCAGGCTTCGGCGAATTCGGAACTCAGGCGGCGCGAGATGGACTGGTCGCCGCGAACGCTAACGTCGATGTGCAGCAGAGTGGGCATGGAGCTCCTGTATCAAACAAGGTGAGATGGCGTCTTTTCCAACAGATGTCGGGCCCCAAGTCCACGATTCGGGAAAATACGCTCGCGAGCCGGTAGGGAAATCGCGCCGGTTACGGCGGGGGGCTGCGGGCAACCTTTGCGGCGCATCCCAGCCGCGCCCGGCGCCGCCGGTTGGGAAACGGCTGGCCCGTCTTCTATAATCGGGATTCGCTCGAGCCGTTGTCGATCTTCAGCAGGAACCGAGGGTGTGCCTATCTTTCCCGAAACCCGAGGGGGCGTGAGCCTCCCAAGCCGCAACAGCCGGCGCACCCGCTCGAAGCGCCGCCTGCAACTCTTCTCCGTTCTGCTTTTCTGCTTCTCCGTTGATACGCTTACGTGGGCACAAGCGAACACCATCACCTCCATCCGGGTGATCGGCAACCGCCGCATTCCAAAAGAGACCGTGCTGGCCCGGCTGTTCTCGCACGAGAACGAGGCCTACGACCCCGCGACGATCGAGCGCGACTTCAACTCGCTGTGGAACACGGGCTACTTCGAGGACGTCCGGATCGAGCGCGAGGACAGCCCCAAGGGCGTGATTCTGGACATCTACGTCCACGAGAAACCCACCATCCGCGAGATCAACTACAAGGGCTTGAACTCGATCACGCAGTCCGACATCCTGGACGCGTTCAAGAAGGCCAAAGTCGCCCTCTCGCAGGAGTCGCAGTACGACCCGACCCACATCGCCCAGGCGGTCACCGTCATCCGCGAGCTCGAAGCCGCCCACGGCCACCAGTTCGCCACGGTGCGGACCGACGTAAAGACGATCCCGCCGTCGAGCGTGCAGCTCAACTTCTCCATCAAGGAAGGCCCCAAGGTCAAGGTCGGTACCATCTCCTTCACCGGCAACGAGCATGTCTCGACGCGTGAGCTGCGCGCCTCCATGAAGAACCTGAAGCCGATCGGCATTCCGCACTCCATCGTGCTCGAAAACCTGTTCGCCCGCACCTTCGACGCGACCAAGCTCGAAGAAGACACGGAGCGGGTGCGCCAGGCCTACCGCGACAAAGGCTACTTCCGCGCCAACACGAGCGAGCCGGAAACCCACATCCGCAGCGAGGGCGGGCTGAGCCTGTTCACCTTCCGGCCCAAGGACGGCAAGGATATGGACATCCACTTCAATGTCGAGGAGGGTGGGCGCTACCGGCTGGGCGGCATCAAGTTCACCGGCAAGGATATCGCCAAGTTCAATCAGAAGGCGCTGCGGGCCAGCTTCGCGCAGAAAGACGGGGAGCTGTTCAGCGTGACCGCCTTCGGCAAAGGCCTCCAGGCGCTGCAAAAGCAGTTTGCCGCCGGCGGCTACCTCAACTTCTCGCCGATTCCGCAGCAGCCCGCGATCGACGAAGCAGCCAAGACCATCACCTTCACGGTCGACCTGGACGAGGGCAAGCAGTTCAAGGTCTCGCGCATCGAGTTCTCCGGCAACAAGATCACCCGCGACTTCGTGATCCGGCGCGAGCTGCTGGTCGAGGAAGGCCAGACCTACAGCTCCTCCGCCTGGGAGGCCAGCCTGCAGCGGCTCAACCAGCTCGAGTACTTCGACCCGCTCAAGGTGGACCAAGACACGGAAACGCACCAGAACGCGGACGCGGGCACGGTCGATCTGCTCTTGAAAGTCCACGAGAAGGGCAAAAACTCGATCGGGCTGAACGGCGGCGCTTCCGGCGTATCGGGTTCGTTCCTGGGGCTCAACTACCAGACCAACAACTTCCTTGGCCTGGGCGAGACGCTCTCCGTGCAGGCGAGCACGGGCAACCTGGCCCGTAACCTGAGCCTCGGGTTCAACGAGCCCTACCTTCGCAACAAGCCCATCAACGTGGGCTTCCAGGTCTTCAACAACAAGACCGACTACAACTCTAACAAGAACCCGACCCTGACCGGCGCGAACACCTCCGCCGGGCAGAACCAGAACGCGGCGACCAGCTCGCTGGTGCAGAACTACAACCAGACCTCCTCGGGCTTTTCGCTGTCGGCCCAGTACCCGCTCAAGCGGTCGTTCAAGCGGGTGGGCATCACCTACTCCTGGAACCGTTCCAGCGTGACCGCCTTCTCCGGGGCTTCGCAGAACTTGTTCAATTCTCTGGCGTTCCGGTCCGGCATTCAGGGGCAAAACTCGCTGACCGGCATCCTGACCAGCCAGATTTCGCTCACCTACGGCTACAACCACCTGGACTCGTCGTTTGCGCCGCGGTCGGGCTCCTCGCTCCAGGGCGCGTTCCAGCTGGCCGGGCTGTTCGGCAACGTGCGCTTCATTCAGCCGGTGGTCGAGTTCAAATCCTGGCACCCGGTTTCGGGCTTTCGGCTCGACCCGCAGGGGCGCAACGCGATCGGCTACCGTCTGCAGCTCTCCTACATCCAGGGCATCTCCGGCAGCGTGGCGCCGCCGTTCCAGCGCTACTACACGGGCGGCGAGAGCGACATTCGCGGCTTCAACATCCGGTCCGGCACGCCCTATGCGTTCATCCCAACCCGGGTGCTGTTCAACCTGACCAACCCGGACGGCTCGCCGGTTTCCCGCCAGCCCGGCGCGGCGCAGACCGGGCAGGCCCTGCAGATCCCCCTGCCGGTGTACGGCATCGTTTCAACCGGCGGCGATACCTCGCTGGTCAACAACATCGAGTACCGGATTCCGCTCGTGGGCAGGACGGCGGCGCTCGAGATCTTCAACGATTTCGGCATCGACGTGGCGCTCAACAAGGGCCAGCTGCGCCAGTCGCCGCAGGGCATCGCCAACCTGAACTCGCCCTTGTACGGCTGCCGGACCTACGTGAATGGGGCCTGCCAGGGCGGGGTGCCCATCAGCTTCAACCAGAACATTCAGATTATCCGGGGCACCAACTTCGTCCCGCGCGACTCGATCGGCGCGCAGATTTCCGTGCTGCTGCCGATCGTGAACGCGCCTTTCCGCATTTACTACGCGTACAACCCCCTGCGACTGGTCAAGGCCATCCCGGGCGACAACCTGATCACCCGCGAGCTGTTCCCGCAGGGCACGGCCGGGGACTATACGTTCGCGCAGGCGACGCAGCTCTACGGCTCGCTGTACCAGCTCAGGGAGCCGAACAAGACGTTCCGGCTCACGGTGGGGACGACGTTTTAACCCTTCGCGAGTTGGAGCTGGAACGCCGGGGAGCTCACCTTCCCGGCGTTTCCTGTTGGTCGCGTTCGAGGACGATGTCGCAGAGCCGCTCGGCGTAGGAGGCGCGCATCAGGCTTTCCCCGCAGAAAAGCTTCGTGCGGTGGTATCCGCGTCGCGTAAACCAGTCCGCGAACCCGAACTGGTCGCCGAGCACCACGCCGGGCAGGGGCGGAGGAGCCGGGAGCCAGTCGCGGGTCACTTCCCCCTCGGGCCCGGGCTGCACGGTGCTCACGACGATGAACCGAGGATGCAGGACGAGGGTTTGCTCGACGGGCTGGTAGCTGCGAATTGCGGTACTCCAGAGCCAGAAGCGGTGCGCGGGTTGGTTGAGGTAGATGTTGCGGAGGAAGTACAGCAGCGGGGCCGAGGAAAAGTATAGGTAACCGGCGGCGGTTGCGCCCTGGTCGACGCTGTTGTCTTTCAAGTACTGGGCGGTCATCCGCGCGGGAGAGTAGGGACGGGTGCGCTCGGCTGCGAGGGTGTGGGCGGTCCAGCCGATTTGTTCGCAGGTGACGAGCAGCATGAGTAGGCTGGTTGACACAGTCAACCAGGGTCGAAGATGCGCGTCCTCGCGTGTAGGCCAGGTCATCCAGGCAGAAACGAGGAAGCCGGTGAAGAGCGTTCCGACGTGGCGAGGGGCCAGATACAGGGAGCTGAAAACGGCGGCCATGAGCAGCCACGGGATGAGCCCCGCGCGATGCCGGGCTTGCGCGAGAACGGCACCGATCAGCAGCAAAGCCACCACACGGGACCGGGACAGCGGAAAGGTGAGCACGCCGAGCACCCGCCCGACGCGGTTGAGGAACCCCTGCGCGCCGCGGCGGAGGTGGACCGGGACGGGCGCGGGTTGCAGGCCGCTCATCGGCAGAGCGGCGACGCTGGGCGCAAGCGCAAGATGGACCCCCAACGGGTGCAAAGCTTTGGCGAGCGAGTTGTGGAGGTTGCCGCCGGCCTGGAAATCCACGTCGGGTGCGGGGGCCATGGTAGCGGCGGCGAAGAGGAAGAATGGCAAAGCTGCAAGCAAAGCCGTGCGGCGTGGGTGCAGCGCAAATGATGGGCCATTGCGAAGCCGTTCAGGCCTGGGCGCGAAAAGAAACTCGCGGAGCGCGGGAAGCCTTCCCATTTTGGAACTGGGCTCGTCGTTGAAAAGCGCCAGGCGGAGGTTTTTTCCTTGTGCCGCGTCGTTCGGGGTGAAAGGGTGGAGTCGGGCTACAGGGGACCATCGAAGAAATGCGACCGCGAGCAGGCCGGCGCCGAGCAGGACACCGTGAATGCTGAGATTGGCGAGCAGCCCGGTGAGAAGCGCAAGTGCTTTTGGGCGGGGGCGTCCGCCGCGCAGGAGAACGGCGGCCGGGAAGGCGAGCACGGCGAACAGGCAGTAAGACCGGGCGACGATCGCGTCCTGAAAAAACAGGAAGAAGGTGAAGGGAAGGGTCAATCGGAGCGCGCGCGGGAAGGGCGAGCGGAACAAGAGCACGGCCACGCCGACGGCCTGCGCAGAAGCGGCGGCATAGCGGGCGGCGGTAAAGGGCAGGTGCGCGGCCGCGAATAGTTTCAGGAAAGCGTGCCAAAGCCCGCCGGTCCCTTCGTAGTGGAGGAGGTGGAAGAAGAGCGCGGCCCAGGAGTTCTCGCCGGCGAGCAGCCAGGCCTGCGACTCATCGGCCCAGGGAACGTGGAGGTGGACCGCCCAGGCGGCCAGCGAACACCAGAGAAGCAGGACGGCGAGCTCCGGCCACTGCCGCCGGTAAGGGGCCGCAGTTCGGGTCACTGCGCGCGGAGGAGCATCACGAGGACGCGTCCATCGGTCTGGAAGGTGCCGCCGGTGGCGGTCTTCGCGTCGCTCACCGGGTCCGGAGGCGTCACGTAAGCCGCCGCATCGAGCACGCCCGCGGCCGCGAAGGACTGCTCGATGAAGTCGCGCTCGGCGTCGATGTTGGGGTCGATGTGGTGGGTCACGCCGTCGTTGCGGTCGTCCCGCTCGAGCCCGTTGTCGTGCGTGGCGGAGCCGACCCACAAGGGGTGTCCGCCGACCGTCTGGCCGGAGTCCCACACGCGCAGGTGGTGGCGGACGAGCGCGACGGTGAGCGGGTCGGCGCGGGCATAGGAAAGGTCCTGCGGGCGCTTGTAGAGGTAAAGCGTGCTCATGGGGAGTTCCGTGTAGCTCTTCTTGGAAAGGGTAGCGAGGAGGCCGTGGAGGACCGCGTCGTTGTTGGAGGTGTCGACCTGTACCCACCCGGCGGCCGCGAAGGCTTTCTCCACCTCCGTCTTGGTGCCCAGAATCGAGTAGTTGACGACGTCACCCGGATCGCCCTGCTGGTCGGAAACGCGACGCGGAACAGACGCCATCAGGTTCGCGGGGAGAAGCGTCTGGAGATTGACCGGGGCGGCCTGCTTGGTGGCGGAGGCGGATTTCGAGAGCTTGATCGTGGCCTTGTAATCCCCGGAACCCGTGAGGGCGGTGCCGGTATTGACGGCCAGAAACAGCTCTCCGGCGGCGGCGACATCCTGGTTGAGCGAAGCGCTCACCGCGAACGGCACGGCCGCCGCGGCGTCCGAGCCGATGCGCCCGATCAGCGCGCCGGCATTGGCGCCCTCGGCGGGAAAGGTGCGCAGCAGATCCTTCCAGCCCTTGGCGACGCCCTCCGGCTCGGAGGTGCGCCCATCGGACAAGGTCAGGGAGCCGGTGGCGGCGATGCTGAGGCGGTCGCCGGGCGCGACGGCAAAACCCGCATCGGTCCATGTGCCGTCACCCGGCACGGTGACGGTGTAGCTGCCCTTGCGCGAGGCCAGCGAGGCCGCGGTGGGCACCGCGAACGGGATTGCCGTGACGGTGCCGGCGGGGGAGGGCGCGGGCGTCTGCGACCGGGCTGCGTGGCCCAGCAGAGAAAAAAGCGGAATCAGGACAGCGGTGCGCATCATCTTTTACCCTTCAGATGCGGAGGGGCGGCGATGGTGGTTCGGCCGGTCGGGGAACACGGGTATCAGCTCACGCAGTGGGGACTGGTGAATGCGTATCTGGTGCGCCATGCCGAGGGCTGGACGTTGATCGACACCTGCATCAACCAGGCCGAGGCGATCGGCAAGGCCGCCCGCGACTTGGGGGCGACGATCACAGCGGTTGCCTTGACCCACGCTCACATGGACCACGTAAGCAGCGTGGATGCGTTGATGCCGAGCCTGCCCGGCACTGCGTTGGTCGCCGGCCGCCGCGAGGCAGCTCTGCTACGAGGCGACATGGCGATGCTTCCGGGCGAACCGAAAGGGAAGCTGCGGGGCAGCTACAAGCGTCTTCGATCCGTACCGACCTGGCTGGTCGAGGAGGGCGACCGTGTCGGGCCGATGCGCGTCCTTGCCTCGCCCGGGCACACCCCGGGGCATGTAAGCTACCTCGACGAGCGCGACGGCAGCCTGTACGCGGGCGATGCTCTGACCACCAAGGCCGGCGTGGCCGTTGCTGGGGAATTGCGGTGGCTTTTCCCTTTCCCGGCCTTGGCAACCTGGAACGAGGCACTTGCCCTGGCGAGCGCGGAAAAGTTGGCGGCACTCAAGCCGGAGCGCTTGCTCACCGGACATGGGGACCTTGTCGCCGCGCCCGGTGAGGCGCTACAGACCGCGATCAGCCGCGCCCGCGCGAAGCTTTAGGCGGCTTTCGGCGTACCCGCCGCAGGGCTTTGTGCCTCCCGGCCGCAAAGCGCCGGGTTGTGCGAGCACCATAGCGAAAATGGGAGAAGCAGTAGACGAAGCAGGATGTGCATAGCGCATCCCTCCTTGCCGATGCCTCGAAGCACAGACCCCGTCGCGGACGGTTGTCAAGAACGCCGGAGTTTTCCACAGAAAAGATTCTGTCCACTTTCGGGAAATGAAAGTGCTAAAGTGGAGGCGTTCCGAGAAGTTCTCCGGCGCATCCCCGTCGACGAGTGAGCTCCGGAGTCTCAAAACAATCTGCATTCTGTGTCTCTGCCGCCTTGGCCGGAAGTTATCTTGCGCAAGGGAGTCGCGAACATGGGTATACCTTTAACCTTCACCATCGGTGAAGTCACGTGCCACACCACCTTCGACTTACTCGGGGACGACCTCATCGGGGTTCTCGGCACTGTCACCTTCCCCATCGGGACATTCCGGAAGCTGCCGGGCGACGCGAGCGTGATCCGGCAGACGGATCCGATTACACAGGCGGTGCCTCCCGGGCAGATTTTCCTGGTCATCAAGAAACATAACCTTCTGTCCGCGGACGACACGCTGCTGGTCATCGACCTGACGCAAAATCCCGGAGTCACGAAGTCTTACACGATCGCGAGTGGAAACGGCTTCTACGAGCTCGCGCTTACCTCCGTCGTGACCCCGGACGTCCTGACGCCGGTGGGCGGCTGACTTAGGGCAGTTTTCCGATGCCGAGAGGCCTGACAGTCCAGCGCGGTAAGACGGCTGCTTTCCCATCGGAAAAGCGACGTCCACGGAAGGTTGTTCCTTTGTATCTTCAGGAAGACTGCTTCAATCCGTAAGCCGGTCGACTTAGACCCGGCGCGCAAAGTGGCTGCGCTTCCGCGCGCCTGCACAGCTTGCCCGATAGGAAAGGACGTATCCGCATGGCGACCGGAAGCGATGCCGCCGTTTTCATCCTGCCAAACGCGGCCGCGTGGACGCGCTTGCGCAAGCTCGCCGCGCGCCCTGCGGCCTCAGGTTCCAGGGAGGAGTGGACGTACCTGAATGCGCTGTTTTCCGAAGCCGGAACGGTGCACCTTGCGCCGAGCCAACGGGAAGCGCGCATGGACGCGATGATCGGCTTCGTGCTGCAGCAGGGCGGGATGCGCGGCTTGCACGGGGCATACCTGTCCCTGCTGAGCGCGCCCGAGGTGGTGCGCAACACGGCGCTGCGCGACCGGGCCAAGCAGGCCTGGGATGAGATCGCGCCCAAGGAACCCGCCCAACCGGCGAAAGGCACGGTGCCTTATTACGACGCCAACACCGGCCAGATGTACCTGCTGAGCCCGGAGCAAGCGCAGGCCGGGCGGCCCGGCATCAGCGTCTCCGGCCTGCTGCAAGGTCTCGCCGACAATGCGCTTGGGGTCATTTCCGATGCGTTCGGCAGCTCCTCCACGGCCACGGGCGCGGCGGGCGTGGACTGGGGCGACCGGCTCAACAGCATTCACGGCCACCTCGGCTCGATCGCGGTGACGCTCGCCGAGTTCGGCGTGGCTGCCGAGGTGATTCCGGGCGGGCAGGCGGTCGGCGGCATTCTGCTGGTGGTGAGCGGGGCGCTGGCGATCGCGGACGGCGTGGCGTATGTAGCCGGCAAGGTGGTGAACTTCATCGAGGGTGCCTTCGTGAAGAAAGTGGAAACCTCGCAGGATCCGGGGAGCGACGGCATCCCGGAAACGCGCGAACCCGACCCCGGCGGCCAGGGCGGCCCCGTGGGTGGGGATGGA
>CAXUHL010000118.1:0-8993 GCA_964250745.1 uncultured Acidobacteriaceae bacterium | reverse complement strand
CCCGGTCTCCGGTCGGGGCTGCAGGCCAAGCCTGCGCCTCAAGCGCGCATAGTCGAGGGGCGCCCGGTCTCCGGTCGGGGCTGCAGGCCAAGCCTGCGCCTCAAGCGCGCATAGCTTCCGCAGCTCCCGTCCGCTCCACCTCCACGTGCTCCCGCTTCAGCGCGACCGTGCGCGTATCCCGCCGCTCGGACTCGCGTTCCGTCACCCGAATCTCCTCCACCAGCACCAACTCCTTCAGCACCACCAGGCGCTCCTCCACAACCGGGTACACGGTCGTCGCGCCTTCCTGCCGCGTTTCCGGCAGGCCTTTGACGACCCGGTCCAAGGCCACACGCTCTACCTCATAGGTCCGCACCGCCAGAGGGACGTCCAGCGCCTGTTCGCGCTCTTCGACGCTCTTGCGCAGCACCACCTTGCCCGTTTCGACCACGCGCTTGGCCACCGACAGCGTTTCCTCCATGACCGGAATCACATTCTTATCCCGCCCCGCCGCCGCGGGCGCGTCCGGCACCTGCGCCGGCATGAACATATGCGTCGGCAGCCGCACTATCTTGCCGTCCGCCATGCGTAGATCCGTATATGGCTCCTCCATCCGAACCGTGCCCACTACCTCAAGCACGCTGGTCGTTCCCTTCGCTTCCACTCCGCCAAACACGCTCATCGCTGCTCCCTTTCGCCACGCAAAAAAGGCCGAAGCATTGCACTTCGGCCTTTCCCTGTGGCTGCCTTGCGGTTATTTTCTGTAGGTCGTTGTGGGGTCGCTGGTCACGTCCGTGCCGGTGCGTGCCGTCTGCCCGGCCAGTTGCTCGACCTCGACTTCGGTCTTGCGCACCGAGTCGTGGATGGTCTCCGCGTGCTCGCTGCTCGTCTTGCCCACGCGCACTTCCTCGACCACCTTGCTCGACTTGCCGATCACGGCTTCCTCGCCCATGGCCTGCATTTCGATCGTGCCGCCGCGGCCCGCTTCGAAATCGGCCTCGGTCGCCGCACGGTTTACCGGCTGCCGGTCGACCACGATGCGCTCCTCGCGCAGCATGACCTCGGCTTCCACCGGGCGCTCCACCACGTGCGAATAAACACGCACACCGCCGTGGTCCACTTCACGCTTGCCGACTACGAGCTGCTCCTCGACCACCGGGATCAGCGTGTCGCCGGTCACGTTCGCCGTCGTGGCACGGGCCGCTGTCCCAGCCGATGCCTGCCCGGCACCCTTCAGATCCTGCGCCCCTGCCTGCCGCAACGCCATGGCAGCCTGCTGCGCCTTGCCGTCCTCAGTGGTGACCGAGACGAGCGCCCCGCCGGACTGGATGCCCGTCGAGTACTCACGGTGCGCTTCATCGTCGCCGCCGGTCAGGTTCTTCAGGTAGCTGCCCACCTTCTCGCCCAGCGAGGCCATGCCCGTGCTCGCCGTGCCGGAGCCAGCCGTGCTTTGCGGCATCGCCGAGGTCGCGTTGCCGTTCTCCGCGACCACATCGATGTCGCTCGCCACGAAACCCTGCGTGACCAACGTCTGCTTTGCCTGTTGCGCCTGTGCCATGGTGCTGAAAAGTCCGGTAACTGTCTTCATGCTTTTCTCCTTGGGGAAAGTAACTACTGTTGCGTGTAAAGCTCGACCCGGCGGTTATCTGCCTTGCCCGCCTCGGTCGCGTTCGTGGCCGCCGGCTGTTCGGGGCCGAAGCCCGCCCCGCTCAAACGGTTGCCGTCGATGCCTTGCGCGATCAGGTATTTGGCCACTGCCGCGGCACGCGCGCCTGAAAGGCTGTTGTTGTGCGCCCCGTTGCCCGTGCTGTCGGTGTAGCCTTGGAGCCTCAGCTTGATGTTCGGGTCGGCCTTCAGGCGCTGCACGGCCTGCTGCAACACGGCGGTCCCGCCCGGGGTAAGGTCGGCCTTGTCCGTGTCGAAGTACACGGCACCCAGGCTCGGCTGCGCGGCTGTTGCCGTGGCGGCTGCCTGGGGTGCCGGTGCATCGTGGTGGCGGGTCAGGAAGTAGATGAGGAGCCCGATCAGCAACAGCAGGGGCAGCAGCCAGGCCCAGATAGGCAGGCCCTTTTTCTTTGTTTCTTCGTATACCTTGACGCGTTCGGCCATGTCGGTTCTTCCCTTTTGACTCACTTACTGTTTTCGTTTCAGTTCACTGTAAGTGCGTCTTACAGGCCGCCGCGTGTCGTGCCCGCTGCCGGTATCGCCGCCGTGCCGTCCAGCCCGGCCGCAACCTGCTCCACGTCGACCTCGGTGCGGCGCACCGTGTCGTGAATCTGCTGCGCACGATTCGTCACTTCCTTGCCGATGCGCACCTCTTCCACCACCATGGCGCTCTTGCCGACCACGGCTTCTTCCGCCGTTTCCGTCAGCTCGATCGTGCGATCGCCCTGCATCGAAAGCTCCCCGGGCGTCGCGTCGCGGTTCACCGCGTGCCGGTCCACCGTCACATGTTCTTCGCGCAGGTTGACCGATTGCTCGACCGGCGTTTCCACCAGCTTGCGGTACACGCGCACACCGCCGCGCTGCACGGTCCGCTTGCCCACTTCAATCTGTTCCTCGACGATGGGGATGACCGCTCCGCCCGCAGTTGCGGCGGCAGGCGCAGCCGCTACAGGCTCCGGCCGCACGACTGCTTCGTCGATCTTCTTGGAAGTCCGCTCGAAGATGGCCTCGGCCTTCGCGATGTTCTCGGTAATCGCGGCCACCGCGACGATGATGCCACCCTGGCTCACCTGGTCGGCCAGGTGACGGTGGTCCCGCTCCGGCACGCCCAGCTCTTCGATCGAAAGCACTGCCTGCCCGTCCAGGCCCGCACCGGTTTTGTCGATCGTGGAAATCGCCGGCCGAGGGATTCCGCTCGCGACCAAGTCCCGGATTGCCGCGCGCGCTTCATCCTGATGGTGGTACAAACAAACCAGTGTCGTGATATCTTCAGCCATCGTTCAAACTCCTGTTTACTTATGAAAAGTGAGTAACCGCACCCGCGCGGCAAGCCGCGTGGCGGGGGAAAAGGTGATCAGGAAACGGGCGCGACGGAGGGCAAAGCTTCGGGTCAATACCTGCACTTTTCTTCCGTTCACTACCTAAGATGCAGAAAATATCGGGAAACCGTGTAGGCCGGATTACATAGTCAAAAAAAGGAAGCGAGTCACACTTCTGAAACATTTCCACTTCCCAGCCGCCCCTGATATGGGGTCTTTCAATCGTCTAGCGGTTGTCGATGCTCTTGGTGATCTAAGCAAACCCAAAAGAAGGGTCATCCTGAGCGCAGCGAAGGACCTGCTTTCACTCCCACGGCCGGGAGAAGCAAGTTTTTCGTCGCTTCGCTCGCGAGGATGACCCCCGATTCCGTGCATACTTTGCCTTGTCCAGACAGGGCCGACCGCAGCCGCCTTCAAGCTTGCTCGCCGAGGCGGCAAGCCTGGCGTCACGCATCCCACGCGCATGCCCCGCGTCTTCGAAGCGCTCGCCCTTTCCGCAACCATGGCCTGGGACATCCTCTGGGCCCTGATTCTCGGATTCACCCTGTCCGCGATCGTCCAGGCGGTCGTGTCCAAGGAGGAGATGTCGCGCCTGCTCCCGGACGCCTCGCCGCGCACCCTGGCAAAGGCGTCCGGGCTGGGCGCGGCCAGCTCGTCCTGCTCCTACGCCGCCGTCGCGCTCGCCCGGTCCATGTTCGTGAAAGGCGCGGACTTTACCGCCGCCATGGCTTTCCAGTTCGCGTCGACCAATCTGGTCCTGGAGCTCGGCATCCTTTTATGGCTCCTCCTAGGCTGGCGTTTCACGCTCGCAGAGTTCGTCGGCGGTCCAATCATGATCGCGCTGCTCGCCCTGCTGTTTCGCGCATTGCTGAGGCCGGGGATGGTCGAGGCCGCGAAAGCGCAGGCGGAGCGCGGCGAGCAGGGGCGCATGGAGGGCCACGCAGCCATGGATATGTCGATCCACGAGGGCACGCTCGCCCGGCGCGCGTTTTCTCCGAAAGGCTTCACCGCGATCAGCCGTTTTTTCGTCATGGACTGGGCCTCTATCTGGGTCGACATCGCCGTCGGCCTGCTGATCTCGGGTTTGCTCGCGGCTTTCGTGCCGAACACGGCTTGGGAGCGGCTCTTTCTGACCGGCGATCCGCGCGCGGCCTTCTGGGCCGGACCCTTCATCGGCCCTGTCGTCGCGGTGCTCTCCTTCGTCTGCTCGGTCGGCAACGTACCCCTGGCCGTCGTGCTCTGGCATGGGGGCATCTCCTTCGGCGGGCTGGTTTCCTTTCTCTTCGCCGACCTTGTCATCCTGCCGATCCTGAATATCTACCGCAAGTACTACGGTCTCCGCGTCAGCGCTTTCCTCCTCGCGACTTTTTACGCCGCCATGGCCGCCGCCGGGCTGCTCGTCGAGTCCCTCTTTCGCCTCCTGCATCTCCTGCCCGCTCACCCCGACGGAGGCAGCCCCATGGGTATGACCCCCGGCCTGCACTGGAACTACACCACCTGGCTCAATCTCGCTTTCCTCACCCTGGCCGCCGTCTTGCTCGCGCGGTTCTTCCGCACCGGCGGCCCGGCGATGCTCCGCATGATGGGCAGCCCCGAGGATCACCATGGATCGCAGCATGCACACTCCGGCGAGCACACCCATCCCTGATCCACCCGGCTTTCGGGCCGCGCCGGCACGCGCTTCCGGCCATCGCGGGCGCACCGGAGTCGAATTCCGTGCTCATTCCTCGGTGGATCGGCAGCCGCACGACGGCCGACACTCGCCCCATGGAAAACGGATGCCTCCCTTCACGAGACCTGATGCTGCAGGCGATGCTCACCTCGGATCGCCCCTACGAAGGCGTCTTCTACACCGCGGTCAAAACCACGGGCATCTTCTGCCGCCCTTCTTATTCGGCGCGTAAACCGCATCCGGAAAACGTGGACTTCTACAAGACCGCCGAAGAGGCGCTTTCGGCTGGATTCCGCCCCTGCCTGCGGTGCAAGCCGCTCGACGCGGCCGGAGCGGCTCCGGGCTGGGCCGCGGCTGTTTTTGAAAAGATCGATCGCGCGCCGAAGCGCAAATGGACCGATGACGATTTAGTCCGCCTCGGAGCCGATCCCTTGCGCCTGCGTCGCTGGTGCAAGGAGCATTTCGGAACGACCTTCCACGCCCACATCCGCGCACGCCGGCTCGCCCTGGCGCTCGGTGCTCTCGCGCGCGGATCGTGCCTGGACGACGCGGCGCTCGACCATGGCTACAGCTCGCTGAGCGGCTTCCGCGAGGCCGTCAAGAAAACGTTCCGCTCGACTCCGGGCCGGGTGCGCGCCAATCCGCTGCTGGTCTATACCCGCGTCCTGACGCCGCTCGGGCCCATGCTCGCGATGGCGGAAGCGCGCGGTCTCGTGCTTCTGGAGTTTGTCGACCGGCCCGCCCTAGCTGCCGAACTCGAAGACTTGCGTGCCAGGTACGGGTATGCAGCCGCTCCGGGGCGCAATGCACACCTGGACCTCCTCGAACGGGAACTCGCCGCGTACTTTCAAGGGAGCGGCAAGGCTTTCAGCGTTCCGCTTCTCGCTCCGGGGAGCGCCTTTCAAGAGCGGGTCTGGGCAGAGCTGCGCCGCGTCCCTCACGGAGCCGTCACCACCTGTGGCGGGATCGCGCAAGCACTCGGCTCGCCCGGCGCGAGCCGCGCGGTAGGCCTTGCCAACGGGGCCAACCGCATTTCCATCCTGATCCCATGTCACCGGGTCGTTGGCGCCGATGGCGCGCTGACCGGCTACGGCGGCGGGCAACCCAGGAAGGCGTTTCTGCTGGCTTTGGAGCGGCCGGCTATGCACCGGGACCATGCGTGCGCGGCTTTCCAGGCTTCCCTGTTCGAGCACGGCGCTTCACCTACGCCTGCTTCGGAGACTCGTTGTCCTGCGTGAGAAAGCGATCGACCGTATGCCGCGTCGATTCCCTGCACCAGCCTTTCCGGAGCGTCCCGCGCGCGCCGATTAAACTCACACCTGATGCCCACATACGGCGACAATCCAGACCGCCTCGTCTCGGCCGCCCGCGCGGACGAGGAGAGCTCCTTCGAGCTCAAACTGCGCCCGCGCCTGCTGCGCGAGTTCATCGGGCAGACCAAGGCCAAGCAGCAACTTCAGATCGCGCTCGAAGCCGCCCGCGCCCGCAGCGAGGCGCTCGACCACGTTCTGCTGTTCGGCCCTCCCGGTTTGGGCAAGACCACCCTCGCTTCCATCCTGGCCAACGAGCTTGACGTCGGCTTCCAGCAAACCTCCGGTCCGGCTCTCCAGATCCAGGGCGACCTCACCGCCATCCTCACCAACGTCCGCGAGCGGCAGGTGCTGTTCCTCGACGAGATCCATCGTCTCCAGCCCGTGCTCGAAGAAAAACTCTACACCGCGCTCGAGGACTACAAGCTCGACATCATCATCGGCCAGGGGCCAGGGGCCCGGACGCACGTCATGGACATCAAGCCGTTCACCTTCGTCGCCGCCACTACCCGCCCCGGGCTTCTTTCCTCACCGCTGCGCTCGCGCTTCGGCATTCTCCTGCGCCTGGAGTACTACACCGACGACGAGCTGCGCTTCGTCGTCGAGCGCTCCGCCGAGGTCCTCCAGGTCCCCATCGACCCGGACGGCGCGGCCGAGATCGCCATGCGCTCCCGCGGAACGCCGCGCATCGCCAACCGCCTCCTCCGACGCGTCCGCGACTTCGCCCAGGTTCGAGGCTCGGGCGCGATCGATCGCAAGACCGCCTGCGACGCGCTCGAGCTGCTCGAGGTCGACGTCCACGGCTTCGACGAGCTGGACCGCCGACTCATGCTCACCATCATTGAGAAGTACGACGGCGGGCCGGTCGGCCTCAACACCCTCGCCGCCACCTTGTCCGAAGAGCAGGACGCGCTCGAGGAGGTCTATGAGCCTTTCCTCATCCAGATCGGCTTCCTCGACCGAACCCCGCGCGGCCGCGTCGCCACGCGGCTCGCCTACGAGCATTTCGGCCTGCCCGGCCCGCGCAAGGCCCAGCCTGGGCTGTTCTAGCCCTCACTTTTCAAAGATCAGGTCGCCCTTTGCGGGCTGGTTTGCCCTTGAACAAGTGCGACACCCCTTCTATCGGCACTTGCCCAGAATTTGTTCAGCCCTCAAGGGAGATTTTTCGCGATATTCTGCGGGGGCGGGAATGGATTCCCCGCGCCGAGCCTCAGCCTCCTGAACAAGCGAATGCACGCACGCAAGCAAGCCGACGAACCAGGGGCGCAGCCGCCCCCGAGGCGCCCGCGCAAGGGCGCGCCCGGCGAGAAGGTCGCCTGCACCGTGCTCCCCGCCCCGCGCGACCTCGGCTTCGCCCTCCTGGCCGCTACCTCGCGCGGCCTGTGCGCCGTGCTGCTCGGCAACAACCCCGAGGAGCTCCGCGCCGAGCTCCAGCACCGGTTCCGCGCCGCTATCCTCCACGAGGACCCTTCGCTGGCCGCTATCGCCGAGCAGGTCTTTGCTCCTCTTCAAGCGCGCAAACCGCCGCCGGAAAGCCCACTGGCGCTCGACCCCCGCCCGACCGCGTTCCAGGCCCTGGTGTGGACCGCGCTTCAAACCGTTCCCCGCGGCGAAACACGGACTTACTCCCAGATCGCCGCCCAGCTCGGCAAGCCCACCGCCGCCCGCGCCGTCGCCCGCGCCTGCGCCGTGAACCCCCTCGCCGTCGCCATCCCCTGCCACCGCGCCGTCGGCAAGTCCGGCGCGCTCACCGGCTATCGCTGGGGGCTGGAGCGGAAGGAGAAGCTTCTCGCCGCCGAAGGCGTGAACTGAGGCACACGAGAAATTTCGCAAAATCCGAGCTCAAGACAGGTGCGACAGTTCCCTCTCAAGAACGACTATCTCGCTCTCTACGCGAACATGGTCGACTCCATGCTTACCTCCACGTCGTTCTAGATTCCGCGCGATACGTCGCTGCCTCGCCATAAATGATTCACGTTTCTCTACAGCTTCGGCCAGAAGGTTCTCTTTCCCTGCATAGTATGGTGAGCCGAAGCTGACCTCGGACAAACCCAGAAAGGCATCGCGTCCTTCTGTGAAGACTGCGCGAGACAAGCATTTTGACGCCACCATTGCTGCTGCGCAATCACGCGTTACAAAAATCGCGTGCTGTGATCTTCCGTCAATTTGCATCGTTGGAAGAAAGTTCTGTACCACCCAGCAGTACCACATGTCCCAAGCAGCTCCCCATGCTGAATCTAAGAGAGTCTTGTTCTTCGTGGCCCTAATCAGGGCGTCTACCTCGTGCGAACCACCAAATGTCAAAGAAGCGGCCTGCGAAAGGATCCCTACATGGCACTCCATTCGAAAATTCAGCGTAGTTCTTCACTGCTCGATCTCGAAGAAATCCACGCGAACGAATTTGGATAATCTTCAGAAAAGCGCAATAAAGTAACGCAGGAGCGGATAGAGCGCCTCCAAAGAAGTTGATTCGCTCGCTTCATAAGGCTCAGAGAATACCGGCAGCTTCCCATTGGCCAGAGACCCTTTATCTTGAGACAAAGCTGTGCTGACACTTGTCGCGAACTGTGAAAGCTTTACAAGATTGAGTTGTTTGTCATTTTTCTTCGACGCAAGCTCCATGCAACCCAAAAACGGAGACACATCAACTTTCACCAGCTCTACAGCAAGTAGAAAATGGCGGGTATGAAAGTCCACCTCCGAATCTTTCTGCCCTCGAGCATAATTGGAAACTTCCATGCAGACATTAGCATCGAGGACGAGGAGAGTGACTATGCCTTGTTTTGCATTCGAGCAGATGCTGTCTACAGACGGAAATTCGACCCTGCCGCTCGCATCTACATAGTGATAGAGATCGCTGGTAAGACGAATCGAAGCCATCGATGACTCCTGGGGAGATTCAAGCACAAATGGGAGTTTGTTCGGAGCGCCTGTTCGCCGTCTGCAAAGCCTGACTCTCAAGTGCTTGCTCCCGATGCTACCCTGTGTAGACAGGAGACTCCCGAGGCCCGGCGAGCGTACGCGCCCCCGGCCCGCCCACGCCTATGG